>JBPCTD010000001.1:0-28836 GCA_051006515.1 Candidatus Nanopelagicaceae bacterium
AACTATACCTGAGGCAACAGCATCAATCGGTTTTCTCGTAAAAGATTGCTCTCTAAACTATGTTTATGAAATACAGGACTTTTTTAATTTATGCATCCATATTGGCGCTTTCTTATAACTTTGTAATATTAATATCTGTTGCTCTAAACCAAGGTTGGGTACGTACTAGAGCAGCTGGTGGACAATATGAAACTTTTCCAATAACAATTCGAGTTAT
This sequence comes from Candidatus Nanopelagicaceae bacterium, assembly GCA_051006515.1. GTDB lineage: Bacteria > Actinomycetota > Actinomycetes > Nanopelagicales > Nanopelagicaceae > ZLKRG08. The sequence goes on from JBPCTD010000001.1 coordinate 218, forward strand.
CTATTTCCTGATGGCCATATTTATGGCAACTCTTATTTTCTGGCTTTGGGATCACCGAAACCGATCCTTAAATCCCCAAAGTAAAAGATTGACGAGAATTCTTGGTTACACCTTTATTGTCAGTACTTTTTTACAACTAATTTCGCAATCACCAGATGAAAGATGGAATGCGATACCTGCGATAGTTTTAGCGGTTACATTTTTGATGATGGGAATAAAAAGATAATTTAAAGAGTGGAGACTAGGGGAATCGAACCCCTAACCCCCTGCTTGCAAAGCAGGTGCTCTACCAATTGAGCTAAGTCCCCTCGTGTTAATGAGGAAAATATTAAATTGTCTTGCTTATCTTGCTTGGTGGGCCTAGGTGGACTTGAACCACCGACCTCTTCCTTATCAGGGAAGCGCTCTAACCAGGCTGAGCTATAGGCCCAAGCAAGGAAGCAAAATCTACCTTGTAAGGGATTTAAGCCCAAATCGCTGGATTAAGCGGGCGTAACCGTATCAGTATCTTCGCCGTTTTTGGTAACTGATAGGAGTGTTACTCCTTGATCAAGATTTACCAAACGCACACCCATACTGTCGCGGCCAGTCTGACGAATCTCTGCTGCATCAGTTCGCATAACTGATCCATTAGAAGTTATCGCCAGAATCTCATCTTTATCGCCAATTACAAGTGCACCAACTAATCCACCGCGTGCATCTTCATTTATTTTCGCTGCTTTAATTCCGATACCACCACGATTTTGTAAGCGATATTCATCAAGTGGTGACTTTTTTCCGAAGCCGCCATCGGTTGCAGTAAATACAAATCGGTTGGAGTCACTTGCACCGATTCTCGCCATTGCTAACAACTCATCGCCTTTTTTAAATTTCATACCGATAACTCCGGTTGCGCTTCGACCCATAGATCTAATTGATTCATCATTTGCAGAGAAACGAATAGACATACCTTTTCGGGAAACTAATAAAAGTTCATCGCTTTCATTTGCCAACGTTGCGCCGACAACTTCATCACCTTCGCGAAGCGAAATCGCAATCAAACCACCAGTCCTTGGTGAGTCATATTCGGTCAACGGTGATTTCTTAACTAAACCAGTTTTAGTTGAAAGCACTAAATAAGGAGCTGTGTTGTAATCTTTTATTGATAACACTGCGGCAATTTGTTCGTCAGGTTTAAATGCCATCAAATTTGCTACATGTTGTCCACGAGCATCGCGACCGGCATCTGGCAATTCGTGAACTTTGGCGCGATAGACGCGTCCTTTATTGGTAAAGAAAAGTAACCAATCATGTGTCGAGGCAACAAAGAAATGATCAACTACGTCATCTTGTTTAAGCGCTGCGCCTTTAACACCTTTACCGCCGCGGCGTTGGCTTCGATAAAGCTCAGCGCGAGTACGTTTTGAATAACCGCCACGAGTAACCGTGACCACAACATCTTGGTCTGGGATGAGATCTTCTGCGCTGAAATCACCTTCGGCTGCGACTATTTGAGTGCGGCGATCATCGCCATATTTAGCAACCAAATCTGTTAGCTCGTTCTTTACGATTTCACGCTGTTTTTCAACGCTATTTAAAATGATATTTAATTCATTAATTTCCGCCATTAGGCCGTCATATTCATCATTAATTTTCTGACGTTCAAGTGCCGCCAAACGACGTAACTGCATATCCAGAATTGCATTAGCTTGGATTTCATCAACTTCAAGCAGCTTCATTAAACCTTCGCGCGCCTCTTCTGATGTGGCCGATGCACGGATTAAAGCGATAACTGCATCTAGCGCATCAAGCGCTTTTAGATAACCACGCAAGATATGCGCGCGGCGTTCTTTCTCTGCCAAACGGAATTTAGAGCGACGGACAATTACTTCAATTTGGTGTTCGATGTAGTAGCGAACAAATTCATCTAAACGAAGTGTGCGTGGCACGCCATCTACTAACGCCAACATATTTGCGCCGAAGGTGTCTTGTAGTTGAGTCTGTTTGTAAAGATTATTTAAAACAACTTTAGCAATTGCGCCAGTTTGCAAAACAATAACTAAACGTTGTCCAAGACGTTCATTACCTTCATCGCGAACATCGGCGATGCCTTTGATTTTGCCATCTTTAACTAGCTCGGCGATTTTTAAAGCTAAGTTATCTGGGTTAACTTGGTATGGCAGTTCAGTGACAACCAGACAGGTACGTTTGTTAATCTCTTCGACATTAACAACTGCGCGCATAGTGATAGAACCACGGCCTGTGCGATAAGCCTCTTCGATACCACCACGGCCAACAATTAACGCACGAGTTGGAAAATCTGGTCCTTTTACAAATTTCAAAAGTTCATTGAGTAACTCTTCACTTGAAGCTTCTGGATGTTCAAGCGCCCAGAAAACACCTTCGGCAATCTCTTTTAAGTTATGTGGCGGAATATTTGTCGCCATTCCAACTGCAATACCGGCAGAACCGTTAACTAAAAGATTTGGAAAACGCGATGGTAAAACTGTTGGTTCTTGAGAGCGGCCATCGTAATTTGGAATGAAATTGACGGTATCTTCATCGATATCGCGCATCATCTCCATGGCAATCGGAGATAAACGCGCTTCGGTGTAACGCATTGCAGCAGCCGGATCATTACCTGGGCTACCAAAGTTTCCGTTGCCATCAACTAATGGATAGCGAAGTGACCATGGCTGCGCTAAACGAACTACGGTGTCATAAATCGCGCCATCTCCGTGTGGGTGGTAATTACCCATGACATCACCGACGATGCGTGAAGATTTGTAATAACCCTTATCTGGTCGATATCCCGCGTCATACATTGCATACAAAACGCGACGATGTACTGGTTTTAGACCATCACGAACATCTGGAAGTGCGCGTCCAACAATTACTGACATCGCATAGTCAAGATAGCTGCGCGCCATCTCTACTTGGAGATCAACGGTCTCAATTTTGTCGTAGTTCTCTAAATTTTCCATTTAAATATCCAAAAATCGAACATCTTTAGCGTTGCGTTGTATAAATTGTCTGCGTTGTTCTACATCTTCGCCCATTAATACTGAGAACAAACCATCTGCCGCCGCTGCATCTTCTAAAGTAACTTTAATTAAAACGCGGTGTTCTGGATCCATGGTGGTATCCCAAAGTTCCTTAGCTGGCATTTCGCCTAAACCTTTAAAGCGTTGAATACCATCTTCTTTTGGTAAACGTTTTCCGGCATCAATACCGATCTTGATTAAACCATCGCGCTCTTTATCGCTAAAGGCATATTGCACTGGTTCTTTTCCAGCCCATTTCAATTTATATAAAGGCGGTTGTGCAAGATAAACATGTCCAGCTTCAATTAATGGACGCATAAATCTAAATAATAAAGTTAATAAAAGTGTACGGATATGTTGTCCGTCAACATCGGCGTCGGCCATCAAAATAATTTTGTGATAACGAAGTTTGGCAATATCAAAATCATCATGCACGCCGGTGCCAAGTGCGGTGATTAACGATTGCACTTCATTGTTTTGCAAGACGCGATCAATGCGCGCCTTTTCAACATTTAGAATTTTGCCGCGAATTGGCAGTACTGCCTGATATTTAGAGTCGCGCCCACCTTTGGTAGAACCACCAGCGGTATCACCTTCAACAATGTAGAGTTCACATTTAGCAGGATCAGACCATTGGCAGTCCGCCAACTTTCCTGGCATGCCGCGACCTTCAAGTAATCCTTTTCTATTACGTGATAAATCGCGCGCTTTACGTGCTGCGATTCTGGCAGCGGCAGAATCAATGCTCTTGCGAATAATGTCTTTACCTTCAGCTTGATTGCGATCAAACCATTCAGTTAACGCTTCATTTACACATTTTTGGGTAAACGCTTTAGCTTCAGTGTTACCGAGTTTGGTTTTGGTTTGACCTTCAAATTGCGGTTCTGAAATTTTGATCGAGACAATTGCCGTTAAACCTTCGCGGATATCTTCACCAGTTAAACGATCTTCACGTTTTTTAATGAAACCCCAGTCTTCACCAAATTTATTGACTACCGAAGTGAGCGCGGTTCTAAAGCCTTCTTCGTGGGTTCCGCCTTCATGGGTATTAATCGCATTTGCGAAAGTAAATACTGATTCCGAAAAACCAGTGTTCCATTGCATCGCAATTTCAAGAGCAATTTTTCGTTTCTTATCTTCTTGATTTAAATCGATAATTGATTTATGAAGTTCGCCGCGGGTGGAGTTGATATAACGAACGAAATCTACGATGCCACCTTGGTAGCAGTAAACAACTTGTAGTTGTTCACCTTTCTCATCAACGTGGCCGGCGCGCTCATCTTTAAGTGCGATTGTTAAACCTTTATTTAGGAATGCCATTTCGCGAAAACGGGCCGCTAAAATTTCAAATGAAAATTCAGTAGTTTCAAATATTTCTTCTGATGGCCAAAATTGCACGGTAGTTCCGGTGCTGTCAGTTTTTTCACCTTTAGCAACCGGCGCATCAGGAACACCCAATTGATAACTTTGCGACCAATTAAAACCGTCGCGCTTAACATTTACTTTTACTAACTTAGAGAGCGCATTTACAACTGAAATACCTACTCCGTGTAATCCGCCAGATACTGAGTATCCGCCATCGCCAAACTTTCCTCCGGCATGTAGAACTGTTAAAACAACTTCAAGTGCTGGTTTCTTTTCAACTGGATGGATATCAACCGGAATTCCACGGCCATTATCAATTACTTCAACTCCACCATCAGCTAAAAGCGTTACATCGATGCGATCACAGACGCCAGCCATTGCTTCGTCAACTGAGTTATCTACGACTTCATAAACTAAATGGTGAAGACCACGCTCTCCGGTTGATCCGATATACATACCGGGGCGCTTACGAACCGCTTCGAGCCCTTCAAGGACAGTGATTGCGGAGGCGTCATAGGACTTCTCGGCCATCAAACCTCCTGGAGATAAAATCGCTTAAATCGACTATTAGGGCCCAAATTAATGGGGGCAGCCTCAAATCCTAGTGGTAAATCCAGACAGTGAATACCCGAAAATCAGGCTAGAAGGGGGATATCAGCCCTGAAAACCGCGCTCTTGTGGGTACTTGGTCACCCGTAGGTATCTCGCGGCCCCTTTGCCCCTTGAATGGTGCGCAACCCTTTTCGCCAACTTGGGCTGTTTGGTCCAAGTAGCTCTAGCTCTTTGATGGCGGGTGCAATTTTTTGAATTGATTGCAGAAGTTCATTTTTAACTAAATTTAATTGTGTTGCCCAAGCAGTGGAAGAACATTTTATAAAAAGTTTTCCGTTTTTGATTTCAATTGGATCACTGTGTTTTGCAATCTCTACCCCGACGATCTCTTCCCACTTCACAAAAATTTCGCCTTCAGCTAAACCGTTCTGCCAATCACGATTTTTTACTAGCTCGCTAATTAAATCTCCGACTGCAACTGGCTCTCCGGAATTACTCCGTTCTTCCTGCTCGTTTTTTGACGTGTTTTTAAAAAAAGTGCGTTTATTTCCTTTAAATGAATTGTAAAGGTCTAACGCGATATCTCTCTTGCTCATTTATTCACCCGACCATTGTTAACATACAGGCGAGAGTCGTTTAAATCTTCTGGTAAATCACTTTCTACTGCAGCAGTAACAATAGTTTGTTCTGCCAAAGTGGTTGCGTGAATTAATCTTTTTCTACGGGAGCTATCTAGCTCTGCAAAAACATCATCCAATATTAAAATTGGATCTAAACCTTGACTCTTCATTAACTCAAGCGCCGCAATTTTCAATGAAATAGCAAAAGACCAAGATTCTCCGTGAGAAGCATAACCTTTAGCCGGGAAGTCTCCTAAATGAAGGATCAAATCATCGCGGTGTGGGCCAATTAAGGTAACACCACGTTCCACCTCTTGATATTGCACTTCATTTAATTTTGCTTCTAATAAAGTTTTGTTTTCATCTGCGTTTGTAGTTAAAGTTTCAATGTTTGATTTATAAATTATTGATGCCGGTTTTAATTCATTTAATTCACGGTAGTTATTAGCAACCAACGGATTAAGTGAGTTAACCAGTGTTATACGTTCTGCGGTTATTGTTGCGGCCAGGTTGATTAATTGTTCGCTCCATGGCGTTATAGATGATTGAGGGGCGCGCGTTTTAAGAAGTGTATTACGTTGTTTTAAAACCCTTTCATAGTCACTTAATATTCCTGCTAAACGTGGCGTTTTTGTTACTAACAACTTATCTAGAAAATCTCTACGAAATGTTGGCTCTCCGCGTACTAGATCCAAATCTTCCGGCGAGAAGTAAATGATTTGGCAAGCGCCTAAAATTTCACGTTGTGATTTAGTTGGGTTTTGATTAATTCTGGCACGGTTAGCTTTATTTGCATTGATCTCTAAATCAATTTGTAGCGTGCGCTCCCCGCGAACTATTTCCGCACGGATTACTGCTTGGTTGGCGCCTAAAGTTATTAGTGGTTGGTTGGTTGGAGTTCTATGTGAAGATAAAAATGCCAGAAAAATTAAACTTTCAGCGATATTAGTTTTGCCAGCGCCATTATTTCCAATAAAAGTATTTACACCGGTTGTTAACGTTAAATCTAATTGGGGGTAAGAACGAAAATTAGTTAACGAAAGCTTTGAAACATACATGTACGGATAAGCGAATTAGTATGCAAACTTGGTTGGCATCAACAAGTAACGGAAGTTTTCAATTGCTGGGCCATCAAGACTTTGTTTGCCCATCAAAATTGCTGCTTTTCCTGAAGTGTTAAATGAAATCTGTGCGTACGGTGCGCTGACTGCATGGAGACCGTCTAGCAAATAATTTGGATTAAAAGCGATGGACAGGTCTTCTCCGGTTTTTTGAATCTCGAAAACTTCATTTGCTTGGGCTTCGTCTCCACCGCCTGCTTCTAGTGTTACTGAATTTCCCGCAAAGGAAAGTTTTAATGGGATTGTTTTATCGGTTACTAAAGCCACACGGCGTACTGCATCTAAAAACGGTGCCACTTCAATAACAGTTGTAGTTAAAGATTCTTGCGGAATTAAATGGCGGTATGGCGGAAAGGTGCCATCTAGCAGCCTGGTTGTTGTGCTTTTAGTATCTGACTGGAAGCCTGCTAGTCGATCATTGGATGTTGAAGGGGCTAAAGAGATATTTACGGTTTTTGTAGAAGTTAAAGTTTTGGTCGCATCTACCAAGGTGCGTGCTCTAATTAGCGCAACGGCTTCGGTGTTTGGTTTTGCTGGGCTAAAGGTAAGTTCACGAACTGCAAGGCGGTATCTATCTGTCGCTGCCATTGTGATGTTTTCACCGTTAACTTCAACATGTATTCCGGTTAAAGATGGAAGTGAGTCATCTTTTCCAGCTGCTGTTGCAACTTGCGAAACTGCGTGTGCAAAGAGTTCGGCTTCAATTGCTCCTAAGGTATCTGGCATATCTGGCAAGTTTGGGTATTCGTTTATTGGTAACACTGGCAATGTGAATTTAGCGCTTCCGGCATTTACTAAAACTCTGGTGCCGTCTAATTGAATAGTTACTGGTTTGTTGGGCAACGATCTAGAAATGTCAGCTAATAATTTTCCAGGCACCAAAACTTTTCCTGGGGTTTCAACTAACACCTCAGTAGATGCTCTACTCGCTGTTTCTAAATCTGAACCTGAGAGTGTTAATTGATTGGCTTCAACCTCTAACACAATTCCAAGGAGCGCTGTTTGAATTGGTCTAGTAGAAAGGCTACGAGAAACCCAATTAACCACATCAACCAATTTTGTTTGTTCGATTGTAAATTTCATATCGCCGCTCCTAAAACACTCTTAAGTTTTAAAACAGGTACTTTGGGGAAGAAAGATTTATTTATAAAGTTAGTAGTAATAACCGCTGTTAATAAGTGGGTAAGTGAAATTACCGTCTTGTAATTACAGATCAGTTCCCTGACCGCAAACACCTTTTTATTTATAAAAGCTGTAAACACCTGTGGAGTAAGTTGTGGGTAAGAGTTGCGAGCCGAGAAACCCTCCATAAGTGATTTAGATATCCCCAAGGTGATATCCCCAGAATTAAGCGTCTTTTCCACAGTTATCCACATCTTCTCCACAGCTACTTTCCCTGCTGCTTTATACGGCTGGTGAGCTCGTTTACTTGATTGTAAATCGAGCGGCGCTCAGCCATTAACTCGCGGATCTTTCGATCGGCATGCATGACTGTGGTGTGGTCGCGTCCACCAAATGTTTGACCAATCTTTGGTAGCGATAACTCAGTTAATTCGCGGCATAAATACATCGCAATCTGGCGAGCATTAACTAAAACCCTAGAACGTGAAGTGCCACAAAGGTCATCTACCGTTAAAGAAAAATAAGCCGCGGTCTGCGCCATGATGATGGCCGCGTTGATTGAAGGGCTGGCATCATCTGGAATTAAATCTTTTAAAACAATTTCAGCTAACGCCATATCAACCGGTTGGCGGTTTAAAGATGCAAACGCAGTAACTCGAATTAACGCACCTTCAAGTTCGCGGATATTAGTAAATATCTTTGACGCAATAAACTCAAGCACATCATCTGGTGCATTTAAACGTTCCGCCGCCGCTTTCTTACGTAAGATTGCAATTCGTGTTTCAAGTTCCGGCGGTTGAATATCGGTAATTAAACCCCATTCAAAACGAGAGCGTAAACGATCTTCCAGGGTTGTTAATTGTTTTGGTGGACGATCACTTGAAATCACAATCTGTTTGTTGGCGTTATATAAAGTATTAAAAGTATGGAAGAACTCTTCCTGTGTTCTCTCTTTATTTTCTAAAAACTGAATGTCATCGACCAATAAAATATCGAGATCGCGATATCTTTTTTGGAAGCTACTTGACTTGTCGTCGCGAATTGAATTAATAAAATCGTTTGTGAACTCTTCAGATGAAACATAACGAACGCGAACATTTGGGTATAACTCTTTAGCATAAGCGCCAATAGCGTGTAATAAGTGGGTTTTTCCAAGGCCGGATTCACCGTAAATAAATAACGGGTTATAGGCCTTTGCAGGGGCTTCTGAAACTGCCAGCGCCGCAGCATGCGCAAAGCGATTAGATGCTCCGATCACAAAAGTTTCGAAGATGTAGCGAGGGTTCAACGCGTCGGATCCGACGGGTTTTGCCTCGTGACGGTTTACCTCTTCGAAACCAGTGTTCTTAACCGAGCTTCCGCCAAAATTATTCGAACTATTCGAAATATTTAAGGCATCACTTGGTTCAGGAGCAGCTGGCAGTTCCAAACTTTCATCTACAGTCACCGCGAAATTAACTTTTTCATTTAAAGTTAACGCCAATGACTCAGCGATTGCGCTACGAAGGCGCACATCGATAATGTCTTTTACAAATGTATTTGGTGCGGCGACCAATAAATTGGGAGCGCCCGCGCCTTTTAATAAACCCAATGGTTTTGCTAACTGTAAGACCGCTTTATTCGGCCCATCACCAGCGACTTGGCTAATCACTTGGGACCAAAGCGCGACAAGATCTGCGCTTAAGTCAGTGGTTAAACCACTATTTAACCCAACATTTAGGTTGGTAGAGGTGTCGCTCTGAACCGATAGATCTGACATTGCGCCTCCAGCTAATACAAATAACGTTATCCACAAAGTTATCCACAGCCTGTGGTCTAAACCAATGGTTTAACCTTCTAACCCTGTGGAGGAGCGGAACTTAGAGCGTTAATCGCAGAAAATCAAGTGGTTATCCACAGAAGTAGGGGCCTCAAACCCTCAATAGGGCTACCCCAGCCTCAGTTTGCCCGACTTATCCCCAAACGCTTAAAGTTGCCCCCTAATTCACCTTCCCCCGTATTTCTTGTGCCCCACAGGTAGAGAGCCTGCGGATCCAGTAAGAGGTTTTAAAGGAGTTTAAATGAAGCGCACCTTCCAGCCTAATAATCGCCGTCGTGCGAAGAAGCATGGCTTCCGTGCCCGTATGGCTACCCGCGCAGGTCGCGCAGTGCTTTCAGCACGTCGCGCTAAGGGCCGCGCAAAGCTATCTGCATAAATATCCGCCAAAATCGAATATCGATTACAAACGTGCTACCAAATAGCGCAAGGATTAAAAGTAGTTCAGATTTCGCACGCATAACCAAATCGGGCAAACGCTTTGCTACCAATTCTTTGGTCGGATACTTACTGATAGATAAACTGATAGATAAAAGTTCAAATCAATCCAATAATCAGCCCGCCAAGCTGGGTTTAATAGTTGGACGCTCGGTAGGAAACTCAGTCGTCAGAAATAGAACTTCAAGACAGATCCGCCATGCGGCAAAGACATCACTGTCATCACTTCCAAACGGAAGCTTGTTAGTAATCCGTGCAATGAGAAAACCAGAGCTAGGCGCTTTTGTTGAAACCAATGAGTTGATGTCTAAAATCTTAAATTTTAAAAAATCTGAAAAACCAGAGACCTTGGTGAGCGCATGAGAATTTTGGTGCTCCCATTTATTTTGCTAATCAAGCTCTACCAAAAAACACTTTCGATTTGGATTGAGAATTTCACTGGACCAAAATGTAAGTATTACCCTTCATGTTCGCATTACGCGGTTGATGCACTCGAGCGCTATAACTTAGCCGGGCTACCACTAATTGCTTGGCGTTTAGTTAGATGTAATCCGTTCTCACATGGCGGCGTGGATTATCTCTCCAATAAATATTTTGAAAATTACTTCAAAAACCCCGAAAAACAAAGCAAATTCAGTAGTTCAGGAGTTAATTAATGGGCAGCATAATGAACGCTCTATACACCGCAGTCTCATGGGTAATCATGGCAATTCACGATGCACTCACACCAGTATTTGGTTCTGACAGCGGTGTTACTTGGACTCTGTCAATCATCGGACTTGTATTAATTATTCGTATTCTTTTAATTCCACTTTTTGTAAAGCAAATTAAGAGCCAGCGCGCAATGACCGCGCTAGCTCCAAAAATGAAAGAGATTCAAACTCGATATAAAGATGATCGCCAGAAGCAATCAGAAGAGATGATGAAGCTCTACAAGGAGCATAAAACAAATCCACTAGCTTCATGTTTTCCAATTTTGGCACAAGCTCCAATTATGTTTGCACTCTTTACAGTGCTTAACGGAATTGGCCAAAACAAACCACGCGGTGTTTTAACTTTTGATGATGTGCAATCGGCTGCTAATGCGCAATTCTTTGGCGCACCAATCTCTCAAACATTTATGGGCAGCAGTGATTTAACTGTAAAACTAGTTACCGTTCTTTTAATTTTCATTATGTCGGCATCTACATTTACCACTCAACGCCAGTTGATGGTGAAGGGAATGCCAAAAAACAACGATCCAAACAATATGATGTTGCAGCAACAGAAGATCATGTTGTATTTATTCCCAATAATTTTCGCACTCTCTGGTGTGCACTTTCCAATTGGTGTTTTAATTTATTGGTCGACTACAAATTTCTGGACTTGGGGCCAGCAGTATTACGTAATTAAAAGAAACCCAACTCCAGGTTCACCTGCATATGAAGAGTTAATGAAGAAGAAAGCTGAAAAAGGTTTGATTACACCAGAAGCTGAAACTAATAACTCGCAAGGGCAGCAGCCAGAACCACCACAAGGGCAGCGCCAGCAACCAAAGAAGAAAAAGAAGAAGAAGTAAAAAACGCCGATAAATAAGGATTTAATAGCAGAAAAGGTATAAAAGGTATAAATATGGCAGAGAAGAGTGAAGTTAAAGAGGTAGAGGTAAAGCCGGTCGAGAAGCTCGAAGAAGAGGGCGACATCGCAGCGGATTACCTTGAGGCGCTCCTTGATATTGCAGATCTAGATGGCGATATTGATATCGATGTAGAGAATAACCGCGCATCGGTGGCGATTGTGGGCGGAAAACTCGACCACCTAATTGGCCGCGAAGGCGAAGTTTTAGATGCCCTTCAAGAGCTAACCCGCTTAGCGGTTCAGAGCTCAACCGGTGACCGTAGCCGCTTGATGTTGGATATCGGTGGCTACCGCGATGGCCGCCGCAATGAACTTAAGGCCCTTGCTGAGGAGAAGGCATCTGAAGCGAAAGCCTCCGGCGCTCCAATCAAGCTCGCCCCAATGAATGCTTTTGAGCGAAAGATCGTCCACGACAAGATCCAGGAGCTCGGACTCTCATCTGAGTCTGAAGGGGAAGATCCAAACCGCTTTGTAGTCGTTTATCCAAATTAAGAAAAACTAAGCTGAGTAGTAGAAGTTTCACGTGAAACCAAGCACCTTCTTTCCAGAGCGCGAAGTGGAGGCCCTGGCCTACGCTGAATTTCTAAAGAGCGCTGGAATTGAGCGTGGCTTAATCGGCCCCCGCGAGGCAGATCGAATCTGGGAGCGCCATATTCTCAACTGCGTCCCAGTCTCCACTTTGATGAAAAAAAAGGCCTCAGTGCTGGATATCGGCTCTGGTGCAGGCCTACCTGGGGTAGTAATTGCGCTAGCCCGCCCCGATTTAAAGGTTACCCTCCTTGAACCCCTCCAACGAAGAGTGAATTTTTTAGAGGAGGCGGTAGTTGGCCTTGGGGTAGAGGTCTTACGTGGCAAGGCTGAGAGCCTTAAAGGGCAGTATGACTATGTAACCGCCCGCGCAGTTGCCCCACTTTCCAAGCTCTGGGATATCTCAAAGCACCTAATTAAGCCTGGCGGGTCCCTTCTTGCCATGAAAGGGGAGGCGGCAAGCGCTGAAGCGGCCGAGGTAAAGGGCGCTTTTGTACATGAAATTACCCTCGAAGGCCTTCCATTGGCGAGAGTTGTCGAGGTTAAACGCTAGAGTTCCACGCGTGAGCTCAAAAGAAACTGTTTCACGTGAAACAACAGAGGCTAAAAAACCAAGAATTATCGGTACTCGCCGCCTCAAAGAGCCGATGCCAGCCCCGGCAAACACTAGAACTTTTGTTGTAGCCAATCAGAAGGGTGGGGTCGGCAAGACCACCACCACCGTCAATATCGCAGCTGCCCTATCTATGGGTGGGCTAAAGGTCCTAGTAATCGACCTAGATCCGCAGGGAAATGCTTCAACTGCCCTAGGGGTAGAGCACCACAACTCCATGGGTATTTATGAAGTTTTAATGGGTAGCGCAGAGATAAAAAACGTAATTCAAAAAGTTGCTGGCTTTCCATCACTTGATTGCATTCCATCAAATACTTCATTAGCGCAAGCAGAAATTAATTTAGTTTCGATGGTGGCGCGCGAATCAAGGCTAAAAGATTCTTTAAATTTAATTAGCGAAAATTATGATTATGTTTTTATTGATTGCCCGCCAAGTTTAGGTTTATTAACTGTTAATGCTTTTGCCGCAGCTAGTGAAGTTTTAATTCCAATTCAATGTGAATATTACGCGCTTGAAGGTTTATCTCAATTACTTGAAACTTACAAAATTGTGAAACAGAGATTAAATCCAGAATTAACGCTATCTACCATTGTTTTAACTATGTTTGATTCTAGAACTAGATTAGCAAACGATGTAGTTGCAAATGTGCGCTCGCATTTCCCAAGAGAATTAATTGATATTCCAATTCCGCGCGCCGTTCGTTTATCTGAAGCGCCATCATATTCACAAACAGTTATGACTTATGATCCATCTTCAAACGGTGCAGTTGCATACATGCAAGTAGCGCGCGAAATTGCAGAGCGTGGAAAAGCATTTGATTCGAATGTTGTCAGTATTAATTACAAAAATGTAAGCAATAGCGCAGGCGGTATTGCATAATGGCTAAACGTGGTGGACTCGGAACAAATCTTGATGCCCTAATTCCGTTAACAATCGACAATGTTGAAGTTGGCGCACAGGATGAAATCGATATTAATTTAATTGATCCTAATCCACGCCAACCAAGAACCGTATTTGATCAAGAAGCGCTACAAGAGTTGGTTGCGTCGATTAAAGAGATTGGAATTTTGCAACCGCCGGTAGTTCGTAAAAATGGTAACCGCTATGAATTAATCATGGGCGAACGTCGCTTAAGAGCTTCAAAATTAGCCGGTTTATCACGTATTCCGGTGATTATTCGCCAAACTCCGAACAACGAACTACTACGCGAAGCGCTAATTGAAAATATTCATCGCTCGCAATTAAATGCACTCGAAGAAGGTGCCGCTTATTCTCAATTATTAAATGACTTTAACTGCACTCAAGAAGAGTTAGCTAAAAAACTAGGTCGTTCACGCACTGTAATTACAAATACGATGCGTTTACTAAATTTACCAACTTCAGTACAACAGAAAGTTGCCGCAGGCACGATTAGCGCAGGACATGCCAGAGCGCTTTTAGGACTTAGCGATAGCGCGGCAATCGAAAAGTTAGCAAACCGCATCGTTGCCGAAGGTTTATCAGTTCGCACCGTTGAAGAGATAATTGCTATTAGCAAACCAAGCAGCAAAACTAAGAAGAGTGCAAACTCTAAAAAGTCTTCACCAGAGTTAAAGGAACTAGGCGATCAATTAGGCGATGTGCTTGATACCCGCGTACGAATCGAAAGTAGCGGCGGAAAAGGCGAGATTGTTGTTGAGTATTCCGGCGCTGAAGATTTACAACGTTTAGTTAAGTTGATATCCAGCGCGCGAAGCTAACTCCGCTTTAACCACAGCACCCAAAGCTTTCACGCCTTCACGAATTCGTTCTGGCGTTGGGTGGCAGTAAGAAAGACGCATCTGCCAAGAACCAAAACCATCTGCATAAAAAGCGCTACCTGGAACATAAGCAACCTTGGCAACAATCGCTTTTGGCACCATCGCTTTGGTATCAATCTCTGGCGGCAAAGTTATCCAAACATAGAAACCGCCACCTGGTTTGGTCCAAGTAGCCTCCTTTGGAAAGTGTGCATCTAAACTTTCAAGCATTGCATCGCGACGAACGCGGTATAAATCAACGAAACTTGCGATCTGATCGCGCCAAGGTTGATCTTTTAAATAGCTGGAAATTGTTAATTGGGTGAAGTTTGAAGGACAGAGAATTGATGACTCTGAAGCAATTACCAATTTATCTTTAATTGATTGTGGCACTAGCGCCCAACCAACGCGTAAACCAGAGGCGATGGTCTTAGAGAAAGAGCCCAAGTAGATGACATTCTCTGAATCTTGAGCACGCATCGCATTTGGTGAAGGGCGATCAAAGCCAAGCAGGCCGTAAGGATTGTCTTCAACGATGAAAATCTCTTCTTTGGCACAGATCTGCAAAATCTCAGTGCGACGATCGGCGCTTAACATCACGCCTGTCGGGTTCTGATAATTAGGAATCAGATATAAAAATTTAATTTTTCGCCCAGTAGCACGAACTGACTTAATTGCTTCAACTAAAGCAGCTGGCACCATGCCATCATCATCGGTCTCAACATGTACTACCGATGCTTGATATTGCGAGAATGTTCCGAGCGCACCAACATATGAAGGCGCTTCGACTAAAACTACATCGCCCGGATCAATAAAGATTCTTGAAATTAAATCTAAAGCTTGCTGCGAACCAGTTGTCACAATTACATCGTCAGCGCTTGCGCGAATTCCTTCAAGTGCCATAACTTCACAGATCTGTTCGCGCAGTAATGGATGACCTTGGCCGCTTCCGTACTGCAACGCTTCAGTGCCATTTGTTGCAACTAAATCGCGCACTACTTCAGCCATCATCTCCATTGGTAACGCAGATAAATTTGGCATACCGCCAGCCAAAGAGACAATCTCTGGCCTTGATGCAACTGCAAATAAACTACGAATTTCCGAAGGCTTCATATGCGCCGCTCGAGTTGCAAAACGATTCTCGAGTTCTAACGAATCTCCAGTCGTATGGCGCAGTTCGGTCATTAGGTTATTTTTCCATATCTATTTAAATCTTGCACAATCAATAATTCAATTGATTCGTAAACCCGCACGTTTTAGGTCTGAAATCCGCAAAGTACCGGTCTTTGCATCATCTTCTGCTGCTAAATAAAGTCGTTGAATCGCAATTACTAGAGATTCTGCGATTAAGTCGCGAAATTCTGGACGCTTATACCTTGCGGCATCTTCGCTATTACTTAAATAACCAAGATCAATCCGAACTGCTGGCGCTTGAACTAATCGAAGTAGATCCCAAGTCTTTGCATGGGTGCCACAGTTCTGTAAATCGGTACGAGCACAGATTTCGCGTTGCACTAATGAAGCAAAACGATCACCAACCACAGAGTGAACACCGTGCGCATCGCTGCCATATGAATAAGTGGCAACCCCATGCGCTTTTTCGTTTTTATAGGAATCGCAATTTAACGAAATCATCAAATCAGCATTTGCACTATTTGTTAATTTAATTCTTTCTTGTTCTGACGGATCATTCTGTGGTCCGCGAGTTAAGAAAACTGATGCACCTAGCGCTAATAAACGACCTTCGACTCTAGTTGCGATGTCATATGTAATTTCAGATTCAACTGCGCCATTTTCGGAAACACCGTGATTGTCTCCGCCACGAGCTGGATTAATCACAATTACTTTACCAGCAAGCGCCGGACCACGACTTTGTTGGTGCGCAGCTTCGCGCAATTTAGTTGGCGCACCACCAGCAACAGTTTTAGTTAACCTAATTAGCGCGGTAATTGTGGCCGGCCCACATTTTCCATCAACGGTTGCACCAACTGATTTTTGAAATTCTTTAACTGCTAATTCGGTTTTGCCACCAAAGATTCCATCTACACGTCCGCAGTCAAATCCCATATCGGTTAATCTGCTCTGTAGCTGTGCCACATCATCACCGCGCATCATTGGCGACGGCGTTAAATAAAGTGAACGATCACCTAACTTCCATCGCGCCTCTTCAAGTGCCTGGAAAGTTTGATTATTTACATTACCGGTGGAAGTTAAACCGCGCTGTTGTTGAAAGAGCGCAACGGCATCTGCAACAGATTGATTGAAGTTTTCAGGGGTGGAATGTAAAAGCCCAATTCGATTAAGCGATGCGATGACTTGATTTACCAAGTCACCGCTATCGCCTGGTCGAAGTAGAACTTCGATCACTTTAAACCTTTGGTTATACCTAGATGAACTCAGCTAGATCTTTTAATAAAGCTGGCTTTGGCTTTGCACCAATTACCGTCTTTACTACTTGGCCACCCTTGAAAACGTGAAGGGTTGGAATTGATTGCACACCATATTGAATAGCAAGCGCTGATTCTTCATCGGTGTTTAGCTTTACGATCTTTAACTTATCGCCATGCTCTGCTGCGATTTCATCGAGAATTGGAGCGACCATTCGACATGGACCACACCACTCCGCCCAGAAATCGACCAATACTGGCTTATCTGAATTTAAAACCTCGCTGGCGAAATTTGCCTGCGTTACTGATGGTGCTCCCATTTTTCTTCTCCCTGTATTTTTACCTTATTTGTCTAAATTAATTTCTAATGACCAAAGAATAGTTAATGTGCCAAGAAACGCTCGGCATCTAATGCTGCTTGGCAACCTGAGCCGGCAGCGGTGATGGCTTGGCGGTAGGTGTGATCAACTAAATCACCACAAGCAAAGACGCCCTTTAGATTGGTACGAGTGCTTCGTCCATCTACTTGAACATATCCCTCACCATCTAATGAAACTTGGCCTGCAACCAATTCGGAACGCGGTGAATGTCCGATGGCCACAAACAACCCAGTGAAATCACGTTTAGTTACTTCGCCAGTTTTCGTATTTTTTAGTTGAAGCGCTTCAACTTTTTCAGTACCAAGCACATCAACAACTTCTGTGTTAAACATAAATTCAATCTTTGGATTATTTTGTGCACGCTCCGCCATAATTTTTGAAGCGCGCAAAGTTTCACGGCGATGAATCAAAACAACTTTAGTTGCAAATCTAGTTAAGAAGTTCGCCTCTTCCATCGCAGAGTCTCCACCACCAACAACCGCAATAACTTGATCACGGAAGAAGAAACCATCGCAAGTTGCGCACCAAGAGACTCCGCGACCAGATAAACGTTTCTCGTTTTCAAGTCCAATCTCTTTGTAAGCAGATCCCATTGCAAGAATTACCGCTTTAGCTTTAATTACATTGCCGCTACCATCTTTTAAAGTTTTGATCTCTGGACCTAAATCCATTTCAACAATGTCATCGGTAATTAACTCAGCGCCAAATCGTTTTGCTTGGCCGCGCATGTTATCCATCAAATCTGGACCCATAACTCCATCGGTAAATCCAGGGAAATTTTCTACTTCGGTGGTGTTCATAAGTGCACCACCTGCGCTAATTGCGCCTTCATAAATTACTGGGTTAAGTTGAGCGCGAGCGGCGTAAATTGCGGCGGTATAACCAGCAGGACCAGAACCAACAATCACTAAATTTCTGACATCGCTCATTTTTCTTCTTTACGCTCTTTTCTGCCTACTTATTTCTTTTATTGAAGCCATTAATTAAACCCTTGGGTCTAGGGAAGTATTCCATTAGTACCCCAATTTCGCCGATTTTTAACCGCTTAGCGACGAAAAAGTAGCCAATCACACCCAACACAATAATCACTAATAGCTCTAGCGCGCGAATTGCTAGCGGAGAACTCTCATTGATTCCATTCCAGTAATTAGCAAAGAGAAACAATGGGAACATAGCGATAAAAGATGCCAAAATTAACTTTAAGTGCTGTCCTAAAAATTCGCGAATATGAAGCGTTCCAATGTGACGCTTTAACAAATAGAGCGTATAAGGAAGTCCAAGTACATAACTAATTGAGAACGCGGCACCTAAACCAACTGTTACCCATTTAGGTTCTAGATATGCCAAGAATAAATAAGAGAGTGCAACCGAAATCAAATTTATAAAAATAATTGAAGGAATTTGTGTTCGAGTATCTTCAAATGCATTAAAACCACGTAGCAGAATTAGATTGATACTAAAGGTAACTAAACCAACACCAAGTGCTGAAAGTACATATCCCATATATAAACCATCTTCATATGGAATCCCAACAAAGATAGTGCTGGTCATTAATGGACCAAGTAGGAAAAAAGCCATTCCAGATGGCACGGTGATTACACCAACCATGCGGATTGCTCTAACTAATTCATTTTTTACACCATCGCGATCTTTCTTAATTGCCAACTCTGAAATATGTGGCAAAAGCGCAGTTATTAAACTAATTGTGACAATTCCGTAAGGCAACATCATTACGTAATACGCATTTTGAAACGGTGTAATACCAACACCAGTTTCAATTCCAGCTTTAGCACTTCTAACAGCGGCGCTAGTGGCAACGCTGACTGTTACTAAATAACCTAATTGCGAAATAAATACATAAACCAAAGTCCAGCCAGCTAAGGAAAATGATTTACCTAAGCCTTTAAGACCAAAACGAATTTTCAAGTGGAAATTAGTTTTCTTAACGGCAGGAATTACAAGCAGAGCTTGCACCACTACGCCAAACGTTGTTCCCCAACCCAAAATCGCAGTCTGGGTCGGAGTTATAGTGTCAGCGGTAAATTTCGGCACCATTAGCAAGAAATAAAGAAGTAGCGCGATACCCACTAAGTTGTTGGCAATCGGCGCCCACATCATCGGCGCAAATGAGCCTCTGGAGTTGGCCACCTGCCCCAACATGGTGAAAAGCCCCAGGAAGAAGATCTGTGGCAAACAGATTCGCATCATGGTCAATGTAAGTTCGTTGATATGTTCAAAACCAGGTTGTGAAAATTCTGGCGCATAAATGCGAACTAAAGCTGGTGCGAAAACCACACCAACCACAACTATCGCGCCAAGTATCAAACTAATTGTGGTTACCAATCTGGATGCAAAATCAACTCCACCATCAGCATCGCTCTTGCTCTTTACTAATTGCGGCACAAAGATTGCAGTTAGCGCACCACCAACCATTAAGTTGTAAATAATGTTTGGCATGGTATTTGCAACGTTAAAACTATCGGCAAGTAGCGCAGTACCTAAAACTGCAACAGTTAACACGCTTCGGATAAAACCTGCGATTCGAGATAAAACTGTGCCAACTGCCATTATGGTTGAATTACGGAAGAGATCTTGATTTTTCATGACTTACGACTCTTTCGAATTCGACGAACACTCTGTGCAACTGCAGCAAGAATTAAAACTAAACCGGCGCCAGTAGTAAATCTAGAAACTGCTGGAGAGATGATGGTTGAAGAGAGATCAAGAATTGCAACTGCCCCGACAACTTTCCCTTTACCATTTTCAAATCTAGCTACCACAGTGGTATCTCCGGCAGCGATAGTTTTAATTGGAACACTAATTTGAATTTTACTCTTTGGCGCTAAAGTAATCCCGCGGTATTCAGGGAAGACTACGCGATTATTTAGCGGCCTAAAAAGCAAATCAACTTTGGCCGGGCTATCAAAATCATTTACCAATGTAATTGGCATCTTCTGGTTGGCAGTTGTAATTTGATAACGGCCACTTACAATTCTTAACTTTGAGATATATTTTGACTGACCTGCTTTGTAACCATCAAATAATTTTTGGCGAGTAACGCTATTTAGCTGCGGATTAAATAACTGACCAAGCTTTGCGCGCTCTACCTGAACAATCTTTGGATCAATTACCGTTGAAATTAGATTAAATTCTTGGCGAGCTTCATTGAAAAAACGCCGTAAATCATTGCTGATATTGGCTCTCTTAGTCGAAAGCCCGCTTCCCTGTTCGCTTCTAACGTTTCGATCTAATAACTCTGTAACCCGCTCTTCACCAAATTGATAATAAAAACTTAACTCTGCCGGTGCTAAAGCTTTTAGATATTGCACATCTGGATTTCCATAAGCGGTGGCGTAAACAGTATCCCCGCCTACAACTTTCTTTAATCGATCTAACCAATTTTTTGCAATATTGGAATCTTGAGTAATTAAAAAGTTGACATCGTCTAGCAATGCAGCATCGATTACCCAAGTACGTGAACTAGAAACCGACTGAAAAACTTGAATACCAAGTTCACCTGTTGGTTCTAGTGTTTTTTCAAATTCTTTATTCTGTATTTCGCCTTGAAAATCTCGGTTTGCAGGTGTTGCTAAGTAAACCGTGTTAGTGGCAGCGGTAGCTGGCACTGGAACCATAAATGCCAATAGCAATACAAATAGAAATTTTCTCAAGTTAAATCACCACTTCTGGCAATTAACTTTCGTTCATCTGGATAAGCTAACCGATCTACTATTTCATTTAGCGGAAACCATCTAACTTCATCAACTTCAGTGACTTGCGGCGCCAGTTTTCCGCCGACTTCTTTAAATAGATAATGATGAACAGTCTTATGAATGCGCTTTCCGCCAGCCATGAACCAGAAATCAATTACGCCAAGCTCGCGCAAAATTTCAGATTGAATGCCAGTCTCTTCTGCCACTTCGCGAAGCGCAGCCTCTTCTGGTGTTTCGCCAGCTTCGATATGGCCTTTAGGTAGCGACCAGAGCAACTTTTCGCGGGTTTCATCTTTCTGATCGATGCGACCAATTAATAAACCTTTGGTGCCAGAGAAATCGATAACCAATCCGCCAGCGCTTACCTCATCTACCCGTTTAGCGTAGCGTTGTGGCGGGCGCGCAACAGCGCCCTCTTTTTTCTTATTGCGATTACGCGAACGTTTTTTTCGGTGAGGCTTAGACGCCGATTTAACTTCTGAACCGGTATCGCCGCCAGCACCAGGTGCCGGGGTCATGCGAGTACCCTAACCTTTCTCCTATGAGTAACGCATTAGATGCCGCCTCGGAATTGGCGATTCGTTCGCTAATTGAGCGGGCGCCACTTGCGAGCTCTTTGGCGCAAGCATTTAAAAGCGCAGGATTTAAGTTGGCGCTAGTTGGCGGCCCAGTTAGAGATGCAATTTTGGGTCGCTTAGGAAATGATCTTGATTTTACAACTGATGCGCGCCCAGATGACACTAAAAAAATCTTAAGTAATTGGGCAGAAGATGTTTGGGATGTTGGTCGCGAGTTCGGAACAATCGCTGGCAAACGCGGTGACACAACTGTCGAGATCACAACTTACCGAAGCGATAAATACGATTCTAATTCTAGAAAACCTGAAGTTGAATTTGGTGACAACATCGAAGGCGATTTATCTAGACGCGATTTCACAGTTAATGCAATGGCGCTGGAATTAACTGGCGATAAACCAGTATTCATCGATAAATTTAATGGAATAGCTGATCTAACTGCGAAAATTTTACGAACACCTGTTACTGCAGAGCAATCGTTTAGTGATGATCCACTTCGCATGATGAGGGCCGCGCGCTTTGCCGCGCAATTAAATTTTGAAATTGCAGATGCGGAACTAAAAGCAATGCACGAAATGGCAGAGCGGATTAATATCATCTCTGCCGAAAGAATTCGCGATGAATTCATTAAGTTGTTGTTATCTAATAACCCACGTAAAGGTATTGCAATATTAGTTGCCACCGGAATTGCAGATTTAGTAATTCCTGAGATTCCAAAGCTGCAACTAGAGATTGATGAGCACCACCACCACAAAGATGTTTATGAACATTCATTAACGGTTTTAGAACAGGCAATGGCGCTGGAAAACCGGTTGGGCGGCAAGAATTTAGTAATCCGCTTAGCTGCGTTATTACATGACATTGGAAAACCTAAGACTCGCGCGCTTATTCCAGGTGGAGGCGTCTCCTTTCATCACCATGAAATTGTTGGTGCGCGCCTTGCTAAAGAACGACTTAAGAAACTCCGTTTCTCCAATGAAGTTATTGATGAAGTTGAGTTATTGATTGCACTGCATTTACGTTTTCATGGTTATGGCGCTGGAGAATGGACCGACTCTGCGGTGCGCAGATATGTTCGCGATGCCGGTGAACTTTTGACCCATTTACACGTATTAACTCGCGCTGATTGCACCACTAGAAATCAACGTAAAGCTGAACGTCTTGCTGCAACTTATGATGAATTAGAAGCGCGCATCGAAAAACTAGCAGCGGAAGAAGAGTTAGCTGCAATCAGACCAGATTTAGATGGCGCAGAGGTTATGCAATTACTTAATTTGAAACCATCACGCGAAGTTGGCGCGGCCCTAGATTTTCTTCTAGAACTTAGATTAGATAAAGGACCGCTTGGTAAAGAGCGCGCTACCGAAGAACTTCTTAATTGGTGGAAAGCCCGCTGAACTTACTCTTTCTAAGTATTACAAATGCAGTGAATAAATAAACTAAAGTAATCGCAATCGGTACCACGAGAGTGACACCGGTATTCGGTGTAACAAGAGCTGCAAGTAGCGCACCACTAACTATTGCCACGTTAACCGTCATGTCATAAAGCGCGAAGGTGCGACCACGAAAATCATCGGTAATTTTCGATTGAATCAGTGCATCATTTGTAACTTTCATACTTTGACCGGTGGCGGCCACAAAGAAGGCCGCAATGTAAAGCGCCCACGGAGTTTGTAATACGCCAACCAAAATTGGAGTGATTGAACTAAGCGCAACCATTAAACGAATCCAGTTATGTCGGCCGATTTTATTGACGCCAATAGGCGCAATTAACGCACCAATTACTAAACCAGCGCCAGCAAAAGCGATTGCTCTACTTACTCCAGCTAGCCCTGCTTCGGTATCTAAAGGTTCATTAAAAGTATTTCGTTCTAGCAATAAACCAACGATGGTTAAAGCGGTTAAACCACCGCGCTGTATTGATGTGGCGAGAATTCCACGAGCTGCATCTTTATGTCGTTGTAAAAATTTAAATGCCGCCGCAAGCTCTGCAAATCCATTTGGGCTGCGAGATTCATGTGGCAAAGGACCTAACTCGTCTCTACCAATTCGTGCTGCCAAAAGCGTGGCGCTTAAATAGCCCAAAACCGCAACTAATAACAAGATGCCATCAGATTGATTGGCATTTTCCAACGAATCAATTGCTCTGCGAAGAGCGATTCCAATTCCGCCACCGACTACGACAGATAATGATCCACCAGTTACCGCCAAAGCATTTGCTTTGATCAAACTAGGTCTATCAATCATTAACGGTAACCCAGCCGACAAACCAGCAAGCAGCAAACGATTAATACCAAATGCTAAAAGAATTAATATTGTTAGAAGTATTCCGGTGTTACCAGTAAAAATAAGTATTGCGATAAATATCAAATCAATTGCGCGCAAGAAGTTTGCGGTAATTACTGCGCGTTGGCGCGAAGTGCGATCCAATATGGTTCCAACCAAAGGTCCAACAATTGAGTAAGGTGTTAAGACCACTGCAAAACCAAGTGCTGCCGCCATGGCACTTGCTTGTCGTTCTGGTGAAAAAAGTACAAAGGAAGCTAGAGCGCTTTGAAAGATGCCATCGGTTAATTGCCCAGTCCAACGCACTGCAAGCAATTTGCGAAGTCGCGGATGCAGAATCAGTGTAAGGAAATCCTGCATACTGCAAACTTTAAGGGTTACTAAGAAGTTATTACAATTGCCTAAGTGAAATCCAAGCGCTCCTTCATCGACTACTCGCTAGATAAGCGAGCCACTTTGATTGCGCTCTTTCGAGGGGCTACTGATGCCTGCGATGCCGATCCTTATCTATTACGCGCGGCCAAATTCCACGGCGAAAAAGCTAATCGCAACTGCCCGGTCTGTAAAAAAGATGAATTGGTAGAACTTCGTTACACGTACGGCGATCAACTTGGTCAATATCAAGGAAGAATCAAAACAATCGCTGAGCTAGCTGAAATGGAACGCGAATTCGGAGAGTTCCGCGTTTATCTAGTAGAAGTTTGTAAATCCTGTCACTGGAATCATCTGGTGCACTCTTTTACTTTAGGTGATGGCGTAATTCGTAAGCCACCACGTAAGAAACCCACAGTTGAGGACCAGGATTACAGGTAGCCTTTAACCATGGCCAAAACCAAGAAAAGCAGAGGAAAAGCTTTAACTAAGCGGACTCTTGGCCGAATTGCGATATTTCTAGGCGGTTTTGGTTTTGTCGCTGCCTCTACGCTATTTGTTCTCGCCTATTTTACGGTTGGCATTCCAAATCCAAATGATTTCGTAAATACACAGTCGACAATTATTAAATATGCAAACGGTGCCGAGATTGGGCGCATTGGTGCGCAGAATCGCACCATCGTGCCACTTGCCAAAATGCCATGGAATCTTCGTTACGCGGTTTTAGCGGCAGAGAATCGAAATTTCTACAACGAACATGCATTTAGCATCTCTGGAATTGGACGTGCGGTAATTGATAACGTGGTAACTCTTGGTCGCGGCGGCGGTGGTTCAACGATCACACAGCAATATGCAAAGACCGCTTTTCTAACTCAAGAACGCACAATTACGCGAAAAATCAAAGAGCTAGTTATTGCAATTAAGCTTGAGAATCAATTAACTAAAGATCAAATTCTAGAGAACTACTTAAACACTATTTACTTTGGTCGCGGCGCTTATGGCGTAGAGACTGCTTCGCAACAATATTTCAACCGCAGCGCGAGCCAATTGAATTTGGCGCAATCAGCTGTAATCGCATCAATACTTCGTTCGCCAGGGTATTACGACCCACAATATTCTGAGAACAATCTAAAAAGATTAAAAGCACGATTTGCATATGTAATTGAAGGTATGCAAAAAGCTGGCTGGATTGATGAAGCCACAGCCAAGAACGTTAAGTTCCCAACCATCATGCCAGGTGCGTCAGAAGGATCTCTATCTGGTCCACGTGGTTACTTAATAGAGATGGTGCGCGCCGAATTAGTTCGCCGCGGATTTACCGATGATCAATTGATGAAAGGTGGTTTAGTTGTTAAAACCACCTTCGATCAAAGAGCACAAACTGCAGCAGTTGATGCAGTTGCAAAATTGACACCAACTGGTGCGCCAGAGAATTTACATATTGGTCTAGTTTCAATTCGCCCTGGAACCGGTGAAATTGTGGCGCTTTATGGCGGCCGAGACTATCTAGTTCGCCAATTAAATGATGCTACTCAATCAATCGCACTTGCCGGTTCTACTTTCAAACCATTCGCACTAGCTGCAGCGCTTGAAGCCGGCATACCTTTAACTTCAATGTGGAATGGCGATTCGCCGCAGATTTTTGATGATTATGGAAAACCATATGAAGTAAATAATTATGGTGATGAAGGTTGGGGACAGATTGATTTATTAACTGCAACTTCGCATTCAGTAAACACAATTTATGTACCGCTTGGCATCAAGGTAGGTCCAGATAAAGTTGTTGATGCTGCGCGTCGTGCCGGAATTCCAGAACGCGTTGCGATGATGCCAACACCATCGGTAGTACTTGGCGCGGCATCGCCACATGTAATTGATGTAGCTAGCGCATATGCAACATTTGCTGCGCAAGGTGTTTATACCTCACCTTGGTTTGTTGTAGAAGTTACTGGTTCTAACGGTGGCTTGTTGTATCAAGCAACACCGCCATCACCAAATACCGTGTTTAGCAAAGAGGTAATGGCAGATCTAACTTATGCGTTGCAACAAGTAGTAAGAAATGGAACTGCAACTTACGGAACTTCTGGACTTGGCCGTCCAGCTGCAGGTAAAACTGGAACTTCAGAACAGAATGCTTCTGCTTGGTTTGCCGGTTACACCCCACAACTTTCAACTGCAGTTGCGATGTTCCGCGACAATGCTTCACAGACGCTAAATGGAATTGGTGGCTTAAATTCAGTAACAGGTGGAACTTTCCCAGCGCGTATTTGGACGGCATATATGAAAGGCGCGCTAAAAGATCAGCCAATTCTTGCATTCCCAAAGCCAGTAAATATTGGTGGCACCGATCCGATAGTGATGACTAGCGGCGGCGTTCAGAATCGAAAGAAGAAGTAAGCTGTTTAAATCTTCACGGGTTTTAATTGCGCTAGCTATCTTGGCTAGTTTGATCTCTTTCGGAAAATTTTCCCACTGCGAAAGCAAAGGCTGGCAATCGCCAGATAACTATGTACACGCTTGTTATACCGATATCGCACCTTTATATACCGAGCGCTATTTAGATAAAGATATTTGGCCCTTTGCTAGCGGCGAAAAGAGCGTTGAGTATCCAGCGCTGATGGGTGTGGCTATGTATTTAACGGCGTTGCCAGTATCTGATGTACGCACTTATTACTTCTTAAATATCTTCTTGTTAGCGCTACTTTTTATTGGAAGCGTATATTTATTGCAACGGATTAATGGCTACGGTTTTTACTATGCATTAGCGCCGGCGGTTATCGGTTCGCTCTTTATTAATTGGGATCTCTGGGCAATTCCCACAATGCTTCTTGCGATTTATTGGTTTGATCGACAGAAATACGATTACAGCGCAATCGCGCTTGGAGTTTCAGTTGCAACCAAATTCTTCCCGGTACTCCTTTTAATTCCAGTCGTTGCAATATTTATTCGCGAAGGAAAATCCTTCTTTAGATACCTATCTATATTTGCCGCAACATGGTTAGCGATTAATTTACCGATTGCAATTAGCACCCCAACTGGATGGTGGCACTTCTATAAATTTAATTTAGAACGCGGCCCCGACTGGGGATCTATTTGGAATATTTCACAAATATTTGGTTGGACCACTGGACCAACTAATTATCTCTCCTTAATTGGCACACTATTGATTCTGGCAGTTGTTTGTGTCTTTTTATTTGGATTAAGAGAAACTCCTACTTTGGCTGAAGTTTCATTTATAGTTTTTACCGCTGCGCTAGTCTTAAGCAAAGTTTATTCACCACAATATGTTCTTTGGTTAACTGCTCTTGCAGTTATTGCGATCAGATCCAGAGAGAGTTTGATTATGTTCTGGGTTTGGCAGGTAACAGAACTTATTTATCACATCGCAATTTGGCAGCATCTAGCAACGTTAACCAACGCTAAATTTGGGCTAAGCCAAAGTTTTTATGGCGCAATCAGCTTGCTTCGCTGGGTCGCTGCCATCGCGATGATTTTCGTCCTGGTCCGTGAAGTCTCTAAGCGGCGATTTACACAGGGAAAACCCTGGGATTTCCTCTTTAACACCGCCTCCAGTTACCCTTAACCCCTCGTTGAAGCCTTCTTAAAGAATTTTATAAAGGTTCCAATGAACACCTCTGTTACGGAAATACCGTAACCGCATAGTCCGAAGGGGTTTTATTGATTCATGCGTCATTATGAATTAATGGTCATCCTTGACCCAGAGCTCGAAGAGCGCACAGTTACACCAAGCCTCGAGACCTACTTAAAAATCATCAAAGACAGTGGCGGAAAAGTCGACAAGCTAGATGTTTGGGGACGCCGTCGTATGTCATTTGAAATTAATAAGAAGGGCGAAGGCATTTACGCAGTTGTTGATATGCACTGCGAGCCAGCAGCTATCAAAGAGTTGGATCGCCAACTTAATTTGAACGAAGCTGTTCTGCGCACCAAAGTTATTCGTCCAGAGTAACTTCACCTCATTAACAAAAAGTAGATAAACACCAACAGTAGATAGAGAATAAAGAGGTAAATAAAAATGGCAGCAGGAGATACAAACATCACGATCATCGGCAATTTAGTTGATGATCCAGAACTTCGTTTCACTCCATCAGGCGCTGCGGTTGCAAAGTTCCGTGTAGCTTCAACTCCACGTTACTTAGACCGTAACACCAACGAATGGAAAGACGGAGACTCTCTTTTCTTGCAATGTCAGATTTGGCGTCAGGCAGCGGAAAACGTTGCAGAGTCACTTACTCGCGGAATGCGCGTAATTGTTTCTGGTCGTTTAAAGCAACGCTCGTACGAAACCAAA
>JBPCTD010000002.1:0-33871 GCA_051006515.1 Candidatus Nanopelagicaceae bacterium
AGTGCATCTTCGATATCGCGTTGGATTTCGCGACGTAGTGGACGAGCACCAAGTAGCGGATCGTATCCACGCTTTGCCAAAAGAATCTTTGCGTTTTGAGTAAGTTCGATACCCATATCTTTTGCTTGTAAACGCTTATCAAGATTTGCAACCATCAAATCAACAATCTCAATGATCTGATCTTGATTTAGCTGGTGGAAGACAATGACATCATCGATACGGTTTAAGAACTCAGGGCGGAAGTGAGTTTTAAGTTCATCACTTACCTTTGCCTTCATGCGCTCATAATTAGACATAACATCTTCAGAGTTGGCAAAGCCAAGTCCTAGGCTCTTAGAGATATCGCGAGTACCAAGGTTGGTAGTCATGATGTTGATGGTGTTCTTGAAATCAACTGTTCGACCTTGTGAGTCAGTTAAGCGACCATCCTCAAGAACTTGTAAGAGTGAGTTGAAGATATCTGGGTGCGCTTTTTCGATTTCATCGAATAACACGACAGAGAATGGGCGACGACGAACTTTTTCAGTTAACTGTCCACCTTCGTCATAACCAACATATCCTGGAGGTGCACCGAATAAACGAGATGCGGTGTGGCGCTCTGAATATTCGGACATATCCAACTGAATCAGCGCATCTTCATCTCCGAATAGGAATGATGCAAGTGTGCGTGAAAGTTCAGTCTTACCAACGCCAGATGGACCAGCGAAGATAAATGAGCCACCAGGGCGGCGTGGATCTTTAAGTCCGGCGCGAGTACGACGGATCGCTTGTGAGAGAGCTTTGATTGCTTGCTCTTGTCCGATGACGCGCTTATGCAATTCATCTTCCATGCGAAGTAAGCGTGCTGTCTCTTCTTCAGTTAATTTGAATACTGGGATACCAGTTGAAGCAGATAGCACTTGTGCAATTAACTCTTCATCAACTTCAGTTACTTGATCAAGAGCGCCATCTTTCCAGGCCTTCTCTTTCTCTTGACGTTCGTTAATTAAATTCTTCTCATCGTCGCGAAGCTTTGCCGCTTTTTCAAAATCTTGGCCATCAATAGCTGATTCTTTTTCGCGGCGAACATTTGCGATGCGCTCGTCATATTCGCGAATCTCAGGTGGCACAGTCATGCGCTTAATACGTAGACGTGAACCTGCTTCATCGATTAAATCAATTGCCTTATCTGGCAAGAAGCGATCTGAAATGTAGCGATCTGCATAATTCGCAGCCGCTGCTAACGCACCATCGGTAATTGAAACGCGGTGATGAGTTTCGTAGCGATCACGAAGTCCTTTTAGAATTTCGATGGTGTGTGCAATCGAAGGCTCTTTAACCTGAATTGGCTGGAAACGACGTTCTAGCGCAGCATCTTTTTCCAGGTGCTTGCGATATTCATCCAAAGTTGTAGCACCAATTGTCTGGAGCTCACCGCGAGCAAGCATTGGCTTCAGAATAGATGCGGCATCGATTGCGCCTTCTGCGGCACCTGCGCCAACTAACGTGTGGATCTCATCGATGAAAATGATGATATCTCCGCGTGTTTTAATCTCTTTTAAGACTTTCTTTAAACGCTCTTCGAAATCACCGCGGTAACGTGATCCAGCAACAAGCGCACCTAAATCTAATGAATAGAGATGCTTATCTTTCAAAGTTTCTGGCACATCGTTACGAACGATTGCTTGCGCTAAACCTTCGACAACTGCAGTCTTACCAACACCAGGTTCACCAATGAGCACTGGGTTGTTCTTGGTGCGACGTGAAAGAACTTGCATTACTCGTTCAATTTCAGTGTCACGACCGATAACTGGATCTAACTTACCTTCGCGCGCTGCTTGAGTTAAGTTACGACCAAATTGATCAAGAATGGTTGAAGATGCTGGTGTTCCTTCAGCTGGACCGCCTTGGGTCGCTGGTTCTTTTCCTTGGTAACCAGATAGCAATTGAATAACTTGCTGGCGAACACGATTTAGATCTGCGCCAAGTTTTACCAAAACTTGTGCCGCTACTCCTTCGCCTTCGCGAATTAAACCAAGAAGAATATGTTCGGTACCAATGTAATTATGTCCAAGTTGTAGCGCTTCGCGAAGTGATAGTTCCAAAACTTTCTTTGCACGTGGCGTAAATGGAATATGTCCCGAGGGAGCTTGCTGTCCTTGTCCAATAATCTCTTCAACTTGTCCGCGCACTGCATCAAGTGAGATACCAAGTGATTCCAGCGCTTTAGCGGCAACGCCTTCGCCTTCATGAATTAGACCAAGCAAGATGTGCTCGGTGCCAATGTAATTGTGGTTGAGCAGACGAGCATCTTCTTGTGCCAATACAACTACACGACGGGCTCGATCTGTGAAACGCTCAAACATCTTAAAAGTCCTCCTTGGTTACAAGTAGCCTAACCAATTCGGGCCAAAATTTATGCCCCTATATCTTGGGCTAATTACGCGGAAATACCCCTAAATTTGCGGTAAAAGCTCTCAGAGGAGCTTGACCATGCGGGTATTACCCAAGGTATTGGGCTTTGAGGACTCAAGATCCAGTAACTCCGCGATACCTTCGTCATATGAGCGAAGTAACTGCTGATAAACCTCTGGATCAACTGGCGCACCTTGAATCTCATTAAATCCATGGCGTCCAAAGAACTCCGTTTCAAAAGTGAGACAGAAAATTTTCTTAACGCCTACATTTCGCGCACGATCTACCAACAATTCCAAAATTTGGTGTCCGACGCCTTTGCCTCGTAACTCTTCAGAAACCGCAACAGTTCTAACTTCTGCCACATCTTCCCAGAGCACGTGAAGCGCACCGCAACCAACAACTTCCTCAGCATCGACTGCGACTACAAATTCTTGTACAGATTCATAGAGTGTAACTGTTTCTTTAGAAAGAATTCTGCGTTGTGGTGCGTAAAGATCAATTAACTTACGGATTCCTTTAACATCCGAAGTTCTTGCGGCGCGAACTTCGATTGTCATTAATCGTGCTCTGGTTTAACTAATGGGAACAAAATAGTTTCACGAATTCCTAATCCAGTTAGCGCCATTAACAATCGATCAGCGCCCATACCCATACCACCCATTGGAGGCATTCCAAATTCCATTGCACGTAAGAAATCTTCATCTAATGGCATCGCTTCTTCATCGCCTTTAGCGGCAAGTCTTGCCTGCTCAACTAAACGTTCACGTTGAATTACCGGATCGACCAACTCTGAATAACCAGTTGCTAATTCAAAACCATCAACATATAAATCCCATTTTTCAACTGTTCCTGGAATTTCACGGTGTTGACGCACTAAAGGCGATGTATCTACAGGGAAACCCATCACAAATGTTGGCTTGATTAGATTCTCTTTACCAACATGTTCGAAAATCTCTTCCGCTAATTTGCCAGTAATCCACTTAGGGTCGACTTTCATGCCTAATTTATCGGCAATCTGCTTTAGCTCTGCATATGGCGTAAGCGCTGTTACTTCCTTGCCGACACCATTTGAAATTACTTCATAAAGCGAAACTTCTGCCCAATCGCCACCCAGATCTGATTGGCGACCATCGTGATGAGTTACAACATGAGTACCAAATACATCTAGCGCTGCGTTCTGAACCAACTCTTTTGTTAAATCGGCAATAGTTCGCCAATCACCATAAGCTTGATATGACTCAATCATCGCAAATTCAGGAGAATGACTGGAGTCGGCACCTTCGTTACGGAAATTTCGATTAATTTCGAAAACTCTTTCAATGCCTCCTACTACACAGCGCTTTAAAAAGAGTTCTGGTGCAATACGTAGGAAAAGTGGGATGTCGTATGCATTTGAATGGGTCTTAAATGGTCGTGCCGCTGCTCCACCATGCATAACTTGAAGCATTGGTGTTTCTACTTCGAGAAAATCGTGGTTAGCAAAAGTATTGCGAAGAGAATTCATTACCTTCGGACGAATTCGCGCCATTTCACGTGCTTGTGGTCTAACAATTAAGTCAACATATCTTTGGCGAACTCGAGTCTCTTCATTTAGTGGTTTATGTTCAACTGGAAGTGGACGTAATGATTTAGCTGCCAAAGCAAATGTATTGGCCAAAATTGAAAGTTCGCCGCGCTTAGATGTAATTACTTCGCCACTTACCGAAACGATGTCACCTAAATCAATCTCAGCTTTCCAAGAATCCAATTGATCTTGGCCTACTTTGTCTAGAGAAAGCATCACCTGAAGTTCGGTGCCATCACCTTCGCGTAAGTTTGCAAAACAGAGCTTGCCGGTATCTCGCTTAAAAATTATTCTGCCAGTTACCGATTCGATATCACCGGTGGCCACATCAATCGCTAAATCTTTATATTTTTCACGAATCGCAGCCAAAGATTTGGTGCGTGGGACCGAGACGGGATACGCCTCTCTACCTGATTCAATGATGCGATCGCGCTTTTCGCGGCGAATGCGCAATTGCTCTGGCAGATCAGAATCTGATTGGTCTACATGCTCACTCATATTGCGCGGAGTCTATCTAATTACTGATTTCTCTCGTGAATTAAGCGAAGGCCAATTAGCGTTAAATCCGGCTCATGCTCATCTAACGTATCTGCAACGCCAAATATCAGTGGTGCTAAACCACCAGTTGCGATAACAGTTGGGCGTTCGTCATATTCGGCTTCTAATTCATCTGATATCCGCGTGACCAAGCCATCCACTTGACCAGCAAAACCAAAGATGGTTCCAGATTGCAGCGCCTCTACGGTGTTCTTTCCAATAACTGAACGTGGCTTGATTAGCTCTACTTTACGAAGTTGCGCTGCACGCTGTGCAAGTGCATCAACTGAGATTTCAATTCCTGGTGCTAGCGCACCACCTAAGAATTCTCCTTTGGGTGAAACCACATCTAAATTAGTTGAAGTACCGAAATCCACCACAATTGCTGGACCGCCAAAAAGAGTATGCGCAGCTAAAGTATTTACGATGCGATCTGCGCCAATTTCTTTGGGGTTATCAACAAGAAGTGGCACACCTGTTTTAATCCCAGGTTCCACAATTGTGGTTGGAGTATTTGAAAAATAAGTAGCAATCATGGTGCGCATTTCACGGAGCGTTGCTGGAACTGTAGAACAGATAGATAAACCAGTGATGTCGATACCTTCAACAAGTGCGCGCATCTGTAACCAGATCTCATCAGCTGTGCTTCGGGGATCTGTCTTTACTCGCCATGAATGTACTAGATCCTCACCAAGAAACGTACCAAGCACGGTATTGGTATTTCCAACATCGATTGTTAGCAACATTTTTGCCTCCTGTAACTCTTAATATTCCATGTTATCTATTAAGCGCACTCCACCAATCCAACCAGCCACAATTGCTCGCTGTTTTGGTGCCATCTCTTCTTTGAAATTATCTTGATTTATGACAGCTGCATAGTCGGTATGCCACGCTGGCTCGCTATCAAGAACATTACGAAGTTGATCACGACCTGCCATTAACGCTTTATAAACGACTAACGCTTTCTTACGATCTTCGGCAGATAAACGAACATTTCTTGATGACATTGCTAAACCGTCTGCTTCACGCACAATTGGGTGCGAAATAATTTCAATGGGTAATTCAAACTTTTTGACCATCTCTTTGATTAAGAACAATTGTTGAAAATCTTTCTCTCCAAAAACGGCAAAATCTGGATTTACTAAATCAAATAAACGCTTAACCACAGTTAGCATCCCGGTGAAATGTCCCGGTCTAGAAGCTCCTTCAAAAAACTCACCTACTGGACCCGCTTCAATTAATTCAGGTGATTCGGGATAGATCTCTTCGTACTTTGGAAACCAGACTTCGGTAGCACCAGCTGCCATCGCAATCTCACGATCTGCTTCTGGTGTACGTGGATACTTTTTTAAATCTTCAGGATCATTAAATTGCAATGGATTAACGAAAACACTTACAACTACCTGATCACTTTCTTTTCTGGCAGTCTTAATTAACGCTGCATGCCCAGCATGCAATGCGCCCATGGTCGGGACAAATCCCGTTCTGCTCATTTCTAGACTCCAGTCCAACTTCGGGTACTGGGTACAGCGCTAATTGTACAGAAATTTATTAGTTAATTAAATGCCTGTAATAACTCTTCAATTTTGCCATGAGTAACCAAAATGGCATCCGGCTCAATCTCATGCCAAGGTTCCAAAACAAATTTACGCTCATGCGCCCGGGGGTGCGGCAAAATCAATTCATCTGCTTTAGAGATTAAATCCCCATATTGAATTAAATCCAAGTCAATTGTTCTTGGCCCCCATTTAATGGTGCGCTCTCGACCCATTGCCTTCTCTATGCCATGCAACATCTTCAGTAAAGACATGGCCGGAAGTTCGCTTTCAATTATGCAGACCGCATTAAGAAAATCAGGTTGATCTGTGTAGCCGACAGGTTTGGTCGCGTAATAGCTAGATACTTTTTGCACTTCGGTAGCATCACGAAGTAGCGCAATCGCCAAATCTAAATTGGCTTTTGGATCTCCGACGTTAGATCCAAGTGCGACAACTGCTTTCATCGAATTCGCTCGATAGTAACTGCAATATCCAATACATTTCCGTTAACTGGAGCACTTGGTTTGTGAATTGTTACTGCAATTCTATTTATTTTGTGAAACTCAAAGAGAATTCGGTCTGCGATTCTGCCACCTAAGTGTTCAATTAATTGGCATGGGTCACTTTCGATATCTTCAGTAACTAAATCAACAATTGCGCCATAGTCGACAGTGTCATTTAAATCGTCACTATTTGAGGCGCTTTCTAAATCTAACTCGGCCAAAATATCTGCGTAAAAAACTTGTCCATTCTTTCGCTCTTCTGGGAAGACTCCGTGATACCCAAATGCTTCAATGCCTTTTAACTCAATGCGATCGCTCAAAGTACCTGTCCAATCAACTTAATTGCATCCACATGTGGCTTGACGGTGTGGGTACGCACACCCCAAATATGTTTTGTTGCTAGCCAAGTTGTCAATGCAATTGATGCACTTTCGCGATCTGTTGGAGCGTTACCCCCCAAGAATCTCTTACGTGAACCGCCAACCAGAATTGGAAAACCAAGCTCTTTCAATTTGTCTATGTTTCGCAGAATCTCCCAATTATGTTCTGCGTTCTTAGCAAAACCTAAACCTGGATCTACTACTAATTTTGTGGGTTCAATTCCCGCTAAAAGCGCAGCTGCAACTTGTTTTGTTAACTCGTGAATTACTTCTGAAACTACATCTTCGTATACTGCTAATGAATCCATATCTTTTGATTGGCCACGCCAATGCATGCAAATGTATTGAGTTTTAAGGGCTGCTGCCGTGGCATGCATTGCCGGGTCTGCCATACCGCCACTTACGTCATTAATTATTCTGGCACCTGCAGTAACTGCCAGCGCTGCAACTTCTGCACGCATAGTATCGACACTTACCATGGCACCGCTTTTAGCCAACGCATGAATTACCGGAATAACGCGAGTTAGCTCCTCATCCATTGTTACGCGTTCTGCACCAGGTTTAGTTGATTCACCACCAACATCAATGATGGTGGCACCTTCTTCGAGCATTTCAAAACCACGAGCAATTGCTCTTTGCGGATCTAAATATTCTCCACCATCAGAGAAAGAATCGGGCGTTACATTTAGGATGCCCATTACTAGCGTCATTGCAATTACCGATTTGTAATTAAGCTGATGGCTTCCGCACGAGTTGCTGGATTGCGTAGTTCTCCACGAACTGCTGAAGTTACAGTACGTGCTTCGGCTTTACGTACGCCACGCATAGACATGCAAAGATGTTCACAATCGATAATCACAATTACACCTGCGCAATCAAGAATTTCCACCATCGCGTCTGCAATTTGAGAAGTTAAACGTTCTTGTACTTGTGGGCGGCGAGCATAAACATCAACTAATCTGGCGATTTTAGATAAGCCAGTAATTTTTCCATTTGGGATATAGCCAACGTGAGCAACTCCGTGAAATGGAGTTAAGTGGTGTTCGCACTGAGAGAAAACTTCAATATCGCGAACAATAACTAGCTCTTCATGTCCAATATCAAAAGTAGTTGTTAAAACATCGCGCGGTGATTGATAAAGGCCGGCCATATTTTCTGCGTAAGCGCGAGCCACTCGAGCTGGAGTATCTTTCAAGCCTTCACGTTCTGGGTCTTCGCCAAGAGCCAATAACAATTCACGCACCGCAGCTTCTGCGCGCTTAGCATCGTATGGAACTTTAGCTCTACCATCTTCTGGCCCCATCGAAACTGAATCAATCTCACTCACCAGAATCCGCCTTCTTCTTTGTTGCACGTTTTACCGGTTTGCTTGGAGTTTCACTCTTTGTCACAACTGGTATTGCAACTGGCGGTAGCGAAGATGGCTTTCGTAAATTTGAACCAGTCCAAGCTGGTCGCGGTTTAACCGCTTTGACGCCCTTAAAGATATCTTGAATTTCATCTTTAAGAATGGTCTCTTTCTCTAAGAGCACCAACACCAGTTCATCTAAAATCGCACGATTTGCTTCGAGAATATCAAATGCTTCTTGATGAGCATTATCAATTAACTTACGAATTTCGTTATCTACTATTGAAGCTAAATTCTCGGAGTAATCACGTTGATGTGAAAGATCGCGACCTAAGAAAGGCTCTGATGAGTTGCTTCCTAATTTAACTGCGCCAATAGTTTCAGTCATGCCGTATTGAGTAACCATTTGGCGAGCTAACGCAGTAGCTTTCTCTATGTCATTACTTGCACCAGTTGATGGGTCATGGAAAATTAACTCTTCCGCTGCACGGCCACCTAAGGTGTATGACAACTGATCAAGTAATTGATTGCGAGTAACTGAATATTTATCTTCATCAGGTAAAACCATGGTGTAACCAAGTGCACGACCACGAGGCATGATGGTGATTTTGTGAACTGGATCTGTATGTGGAAGTGCATGTGCAACTAGCGCGTGACCACCTTCATGGTAAGCGGTTACACGACGCTCTTCATCGCTCATGACACGAGTTTTCTTCTGCGGACCGGCCATCACGCGATCAATCGATTCATCGATAGCGCTTAAAGTAATCAATTTCTCATTATTGCGCGCAGTAAGTAGCGCAGCCTCATTTAACACGTTTGCTAAATCAGCACCCGTAAAACCAGGCGTACGACGCGCAATCGCAGTTAAATCTAGATTCTCTGCCAGCGGTTTGTTTTTAGAATGGACTTTCAGAATTGCTTCGCGTCCTTTTAGATCTGGTCGCTCAACTGGAATTTGGCGATCAAAACGTCCTGGGCGAAGAAGAGCCGGATCTAAAACATCTGGACGGTTGGTTGCAGCAATCAGAATTACTTGAGTCTGATCATCAAATCCATCCATCTCAACCAATAATTGATTTAAAGTCTGTTCGCGCTCATCATGTCCACCACCTAAACCTGCGCCACGTTGACGACCAACTGCATCGATCTCATCAACGAAAACGATCGCCGGCGAAGTCTCTTTTGCGCGATTAAACAAATCACGCACACGAGCTGCACCAACACCAACAAACATTTCCACGAAATCTGAACCTGAAATTGAATAGAACGGAACTTTCGCTTCTCCGGCAACTGCGCGCGCCAAAAGAGTCTTACCAGTTCCAGGTGGGCCATAAAGCAGAACACCTTTAGGAATCTTTGCGCCAAGTTCTCGGTACTTCGCAGAATTAGATAGAAAATCACGGATCTCTTCTAATTCTTGAACTGCTTCATCTGCACCAGCTACATCAGCAAATGTAGTTTTTGGCGCTTCGGCATCTTGTAATTTTGCGCGAGATTTTCCAAATTGCATGGCGCGACCGCCGCCATTTGCTTGGCTCATCATCCAGAAGAAGAGCAGAGCAATAATTAAGAATGGTGCAACTGAGAATAAAAATGTGACTAAAAGTGATTGAGAAGGTACGAGTACATTCCAACCTTTTGTGGGTGGATTACCGGTTAAAGCATCAATAATCGTTGGTTCTTGACGAACAATGTATGAAGCTTGAACTTTGCTAGAACCATTTATTTTGTAGCTATCGCTTAGTTCTACTTTGATAATCTGGTCTTTATCGACCACCGTAGCGGTTGCTACCTGACCTTTTGAAATAGCATCAAGAATCTGAGAAGTCTTTACTTCGGTGAACTTGCTTGAAGCAGAAGAGATTTGACCAAAGAAAGTTACCGCCAAAATACCTAGAACAATCCAAAATAGCGGGCCGCGAGTGAATTTGCGGATGCCATTTTGAGGCGTTGGTGTATTTGGTTTACGAACTGGTTTTTTCTCAGCCATCTTCTTCTCTCTGCGCGCCATGATCTTAGGAATAAACGTGCTTCGCTAAAACGCCAATAAAATCTAAATTGCGATACTTTTCATCAAAATCTAATCCGTAGCCCACAACGAAATCAGTTGGAATATCAAAACCTACATATTTAACTTCTACTTTAACTTTTGCTGCTTCTGGCTTACGTAACATCGTAAGAATCTCAACGCTCTTGGTGCCGCGAGATTCCAGATTTGATTTTAACCAATCTAAAGTCAGGCCAGTATCAACGATATCTTCAACAATTAGCACTTCACGATTCGTAATATCCCGATCTAAATCTTTCAAGATGCGAACGACGCCACTTGATTTTGTGCCAGAGCCGTAAGACGAGACCGCCATCCAATCCATCTCAAGATGTCTATCTATTGCACGAGCCAAATCAGCCATCACCATGACTGCGCCTTTTAATACACCTACTAATAACAGATCGCGATCTTTGTAATCAGCTGCAACTTGTGCCGCCAACTCTTTGATGCGCGCTTGTATCTGTTCTGCCGAGGCAACTACGCGTTCGATATCTGAAGCAACGTGTCCGTGTTCCACGTTCACCCTTTCGCTCTCTTGTTCGCTTTTAGGGCAAACAAAAAACTAATTTGAGAGCGTTAGTCTGCCCGAAATTCTGGAAACCTTCACACCCGCAGGGAGGCTTACCTCGCCCTGGCCCTTCCAGTTGGAAATCAACGCTTCTACCTGGCTGACTTGATCAGCTGAGAGTTGAGTTACACCCGCCTCAAAGAGAGCAATTCGCAAGACTCGAGTCCGAATCGCTTTCGGTAGCTCCAAAAGCGTTGAAACTTCCAAGGAGCTATCTTTTTTCCAAAACTCCTCAGCCAATAAATCAAGTGCATCTGCATCATCGCGAAGTAAGTTAGCGCTTCTTACGAGCGCTTCAGAAATTCCTGGACCAAGTTCAGATTCCATTATAGGTAAAACTTTTTTTCTTGCACGTACACGTAAGAAATTTAAATCATCATTATGCGGATCGTTCCAAGGTTTTAGATTAAGTTCTTTGCAACTGGCAACCGTTTGTTCCCTGGTGATATTTAAAAATGGACGAAGAAAAATTCCAGTTTCTTGGGCCATGCCTGATAAAGATCTAGCACCGCTACCTCTTGCCAAACCTAATAGGACGGTTTCCGCTTGATCGTCTTTGGTATGCCCAAGTAGTACGGCAACTGCACCACTTTCTTTAGCAAAACTTATCAACGCTTCATATCTCGCGCGACGAGCAGAAGCTTCTAAACCATCAGTAATTTTCACTTCTACTTTTCTAATTTCACACGGAAAAGAGAGTTGGTTTTTCACAGTTTCTGCTTGAGCTGCAGAACCAGGTTGTAATTGATGATCGATATTGATTGCCTGTAACTTTAAAGATAATTTATCTGCTTCAAGTTTTGCAGACTCTGCGAGCGCTAAAGAATCAGCGCCTCCTGATACTGCAACCAGAATTAAATCTCCGGGTGAAAATTTACTTAACGCTGCTCGCACTGCACTGCGAAGTGCAACGAGCGTATCCATTACGGACGACCTGCAAAAGGCATTAAACCTGGCATGGAGTACATATTGGATTTAACCAAACCAACTCGTTTGTTACGAGCTTCCCAAACCATGTTATTACCGGCATAAATTGAGATATGGTGAATTGCAGCAATCGACCCGTTGTAAGAGTAGAAGAGTAAATCTCCAGGCTGCATCTGTGAAAGTGGTACGTGATAAGTAGATACCGAGTACAAAGCAGCATTTAAGCGATCCCAATTTGGCCAACCTAAACCTGCTGCACGATATGCCGCATAAACCAAGCCAGAGCAATCAAATGCATTTGGTCCTTCAGCGCCCCACACATATGGCTTCTTTGCCTGTACTTGTTTAATTGCATAAGCAAGCGCTACTGCACGTTGTTCAGCAGTCGTTCTAATTGTAGAGCGACCTTTAAATCCACGATCCGGCCAGATCTTCTTCTGATCAATAATTGTTGTTGCCACATTTGCATTCTGTTCTTCCAGAAGTGCTAATTGGCGGCGTTGTTCAAGAGTCGTGCGAACTTTGCGCGCTGCAATCAAATCAGCCATCAACTTATCTTGAACTTTCTGCAACTTAGCAACTTCTTGTGCTTGTGCAGCTCTAGCATCATCTGCAATTTTCTTAGCTGCAGCGACTTTATCCGTTGCTACTTGTTGTGCAGCTTTCGCAGCATCTGCCGCCTCTTTGGCTTGCTTGGCCACAATTTCAGCCTCTTTAAATCTGGCTAATGCTTGTGAATTTGAGGCACCAATTTTGCCCAGCGTTGATAGTTGATCGATTAAATCCTGTGGACCGTTGCTACTTAATAACGGTTGAATATCTGAGAAGCTGCCACCCATAATGTAAGCATCTGCAGCTAACTTTCCAATTTTGCGGTGTGCTTGATCGACTGCTTTAGCAGCTTCGATTGCATAAGCAGCTGCAGCGTTTGCAACTTGTGTTGCTTTATTTAACTCTGCCACTGCGATGTTGTATTTAGCTTGCGCAGCGTTTGCCTTTGCCGTCAAAGTTCTTAATGAATCTTTGGCTTGGTTTAACTGTCTTGCCTGTGCATCAGCTGCGGCTTTCTTGGCTGCTTCTGCTTTTTTCGCCGCATTAATCTCTTCTAAAGTTGGTTTTTTTGGGGTTGCGCTAGCTGCAGAGATAGTAAGTGTAAATACCGAGAAAATAGCTACTGTTGCAATTAGTAGACGACTCTTACTTACAGAAACGCGGCGCAACTCAAAACCTCCAATATGGGGAACTATCGGTAAGGCTTAAGGATAAATGGCAATAACCAAAATTGCGGGGATTTAAGGAAATTCGCTTTAGTTGGCTACATCACGGCGCTTAAATAAGGTGGCTGTAATCAATGATGCGCCTAATAAGTAGAGGCCAACTCTTAATAAAGCCTGTGAATATGTTGGAGCGTTCTCAACACCAATAGGTGATCCACCGGATCCCACAACTGATAACAAATTACCAGGCATCCAATTAGCAGCTGGTTTCCAAGCAATCGAGATGATGCTCTCTACAACCAATAAATAAGCTGTTCCAATTGAGATCGAGCTAATCGGTGATCTAAAAATCAATCCCAATAACATTCCGATTGTTCCGTAACCAATTGTTGAGATGAAAACATTTACAAATGAATGAAGTAGTGCTTCTTGGCCAGTTGAAGTTGTCCAGGCATCAGTTGCAACACGTGCACGGCCAGCAAGGCCAAAAGCTAAACCAATCGCAGTTGCAGCGCTAACTATGACCGTAACTAGCGCGAATGAAATCATTGATAAATATTTACCTAGCAACAATCTAATTCGGCGCGGTTGGCGCACTAATAAATTACGTAAAGTTCCATAGGTATATTCCTGCGCAGTTTGAGCTGCAAATACGGAAAGCGCTACTAAGCCTAATAAGCCGCTGGCGCTATTAAAGCCAATTACAAAACCATCCGG
Source organism: Candidatus Nanopelagicaceae bacterium (assembly GCA_051006515.1). GTDB lineage: Bacteria > Actinomycetota > Actinomycetes > Nanopelagicales > Nanopelagicaceae > ZLKRG08. Next base: position 13,750 of record JBPCTD010000002.1, read on the forward strand.
TAATTGCAGCATCTCTCTGGTGATGCGATTACCGCGATCGGCATTGCCAGTTTCTGCATCGATAAGAAGAAATAGCAGTGAAGAAACAAGTCCGGTTACGAAAATAACTGAACCCATGGTGCCAAGGAAGAAAGCTGGGCGACGAAGTTTGCGCCATTCAGCAAAGAAAATTCTCATTCGGCACCATCCGTTAATTCAAAGAAAGTTTCTTCCAGCGAAGCTCTGACTGGAGTTAATTGTGAAAGTACTATCCCGCTTTCAAATGCCAACTTATTCAGTTGGACCGCATAATTTTCATCTGCATCAACTCTTACATGATCTTCTTCAATGATTGCTTGGTGTCCAGTTTTATTGATTAATTCTGCTAAGTATGGAAGTGAATTTAGCGAAGAAGGCTTAGCAACGATTGTTGGTTTGTTTCGATGCAACAGTTCTTGAATCGGACCAGCAAAAACTACGCGTCCTTTACGTAGCATCACCAAATACTTAGAAATCATTTCAAGTTCCGAGAGCAAATGTGAAGACACAAATACAGTGACACCTTGTGAAGCCAAAGTTTCAAGCAAGTCCCGAACTTCTTGAATTCCAGCGGGATCTAATCCGTTGGTAGGTTCATCTAATATCAAAAGTTTTGGATTTGGGAGTAAAGCTGCAGCAATGCCCAATCGCTGTTTCATACCCAATGAATAGTTCTTAAATTTATCGTTGCCGCGATCATTTAGCCCGACTAAATCAATTAACTCATTGCAACGAGCAAAATCTATGCCACCTAACTTTGCCAAGACTTTTAGATTCTCAATACCTGAAAGTGCGGGATAGAAAGCTGGCCCTTCAATCATTGCGCCTACATCTTTCAAATACTTTTCAGGATGCGATATTGAATTTCCGATTATCGAAGCTGTTCCGGAGGAAGGTTTGATCAAACCTAACAACATTCGAATGGTGGTGGTTTTGCCGGAACCATTTGGGCCAACAAAGCCACAAATAGTGCCAAGCGGGACTTCAAAAGTTGCGCTATCTAGCGCCGCGATATCTCCGTAATGTTTACTGAGATTTTCGACTGCTATCGCAGGGGTACTCATAGATATACCCTCTCATATAAATTCAATTAGTAATCTAGAATTCCCCAATGAGTAAGAAGCCTTGGGGATATCAACCAATCAATGAACGTCCAGAACCCGATTGGCAATTAAACCCACAGACCGATGCAGTTCGCGCTGGACTTGCGCGCTCTGGTTTTGGTGAAACTTCTGAAGCGCTTTATTTAACTAGTGGTTTTACATACTCTTCTGCCGAAGAAGCCGAAAGCGCATTTAAAGATGAAGTAGATCATTATCTTTACGGTCGCTTTGCTAATCCCACAATTTCGATGTTTGAAGAGCGTTTGGCAACTTTAGAAGGCGCAGAACGTTGCATCGCTACTGGTAGTGGAATGTCTGCGATGTTTGCCTCCGTTGCATGTTTAGTTAGCAATGGAGATCGTGTAGTTGCAAGCGCTTCAATGTTCTCTTCTTGCCATGTCGTATTGACTGAATTTCTGCCAAAGTGGGGTGTTACTACAGAATTAGTCAAAGGTAATGACCGCGCTACTTGGGAAGCGGCACTTTCAAAACCAACCAAAGCAGTTTTCATTGAAACTCCAAGTAATCCATTGATGGATATTGTCGATATTAAAATGGTTTCGGAGCTAGCTCATAAAGTTGGCGCAACAGTAATTGTTGATAACGTGATGGCTTCACCGGTTTATCAAAAGCCACTCGAACTTGGCGCAGATGTAGTGATGTATTCCGCAACCAAGCACATTGATGGACAAGGCCGAGTTTTAGGTGGTGCAGTGCTTGGCAACGCTACGTACATGAACGAACAATTCCAGCCTTTCATTCGTCACACTGGTCCTGCCCTTTCACCATTTAATGCTTGGGTAATGTTGAAATCTTTAGAAACTATGCACATGCGCGTAGAACGAATGAATTCAAATGCACAAGCAGTGGCAGAATTTCTAGAGAGCGAATCAAAAGTTAAAACGGTGCGCTACCCCGGACTTAAATCTCATCCAAACCACGAACTAGCAATGCGCCAGATGAATGGTGCCGGTGGCACGACTATCGGCATTGAATTCAATGGAGATAAGAGCGCAGCCTTTAAGTTTATGAATTCACTTCGCGTTATTGATATCTCTAATAATTTAGGAGATTCCAAATCTCTGATCACGCATCCAGCTTCGACTACTCATCGTCGACTAGCGCCAGAAGTGCAAGCAGAGATGGGTATTACCGAAAGCACCTTACGTTTATCGGTAGGGCTTGAACATTCAGATGATCTAATTAAGGACCTTAAGCAAGCTTTAGCTAAGTAATTGACCTACTGCCAGCAGCATTGAGAAAAGGGTTAAATAAAGGATAGAGAAGTGGAAAATTTTTCCTGCCACTTTCTCATAATCGGATTCGCCTTTACGTAATTTGAAAACTTGTTCGCCAAAAACAATCGCAAGCACTGCAGTTAAAAAATAAGTCCATTGCGGTAAACCAGCGCTATTAATAGTGGCAAATGAACAAATCACCATCATGATGGTGTGGAACCAAGTTTCGATGTAAACACGTTTACGTGTTGCAACTACCGGAAGCATTGGAATATTAGCTGCGGCGTAATCATCGCGGTAACGAATTGCGATTGCCCAAAAATGTGGTGGTGTCCAGAAAAAGACCACTAAGAAAAACCAAATTGCGGGGGCAGCAAGTGAATTAGTTACTGCCGACCAACCAATTAAAACAGGCATGCAGCCAGCGATACCGCCCCAAACAATGTTCTGATTGGTATTTGGCTTTAGCGCAACTGTATAAATTGCAACATAGAAAACAATTGCTAGCGAAGTAAGTAATGTCGCAAGCGGAGTCGTAAAGAACCAAAAAATCAACAAACTAAATAGCATCAAGAAAGTTGCAAACCTAGAAGCCTGCTTTTTGGTGAGCACACCTGCTGCAATTGGACGGTTTTTGGTGCGCGACATTAATTTATCTATATCTGCTTCAATCACCATGTTGTATGCATTTGCTGCCCCTGCAGCCAATGTGCCGCCAATTAATGAGGCCATTGTTTCTATAAGCGGCGGCCAACCTTCGGCGGCCAAGAAGAGCGCTGGAACTGTAGTGATGATCAATAACTCGACCACCCTTAGCTTCATTAACTCTATGTATGCGCGCATAGCGCTAGATTACTAAGCAAAAGTATTTAACTGTTAATCAGATTGTTGTTGGTATCTTCAATATCACTTATTGGAGTTAGGCCATCCAAAATAGTTAGAGGTGCTGCAATTTTTCCAAGTATTCGATCTATAGCTGCGCGTGCTGCGCTCTCTGCTGCGTAGTATTGTCCAACACCATCAGCCAGAATCACAAAAGCATATTGGTGTTCAGCCGAATCAACATAACCCGCTAAAGTCACAACACCACGAAGTGAACCAGTTTTAGCTCGCACTAAACCAACGCTATTTGGAGAGGTTGTGATGAATCGATTCTGCAGTGTTCCAGAGATTCCACCTATCGGTAGCCCGTCGATTACCACTTTATATTTAGGATCCGAGTAAAACTTAATTAAGACCTGCGCCAATGTCATTGCGCTCAATTTATTCTTATGAGATAAACCGCTGCCATCCATGACTTTAATAAATGGATCATTAACGCCGTGACGTGCCAAAGCATCATGAAAAACTGGATCTATCCCAGACTCATTAAAGCCATAACCTGCTTCTTTGGCAGCTAATCGCGCCAAATAATCTGCCACAAAGTTATCGCTCCATAACAAAGTATGATGAATGATTTTAGAAAGCGGTGGCGATGTTAAAAGTGAAATCTTCTCAGTTACATGTTGATTGCTCTCTTCCAAAGTGATGGCTTTCCAGGTGATTCGATACCCAAGCCTTCTAAAGTCATTAGACATATTTATCCGTGACCTACTGGTTAAACCGTAATAGCGAATTGTTAGCGATCGGCTTTTTGCCTCTGCTCTGATTTTGTTGATCAAAGTTCCGCTCCAGATAAACCCATCGCTTTTTGAAAGACGCGAACTTGGAGTTATTGATGGGTCAAAATCCCCCAAAATCTGAAAAGTATTTTTTAAATCTGTTTTGTAGATGGCCGTTGTGAAAGTTTGACTTTCTGGCAAGTAATCCAAGATGGCCATGGCGCTTACTAATTTAAGAGTCGAAGCTGGTTTGCGCGGCGTGTTTCCATCTTTATTAAGTATTACTTGGCCGCTCTTTAAATCGACCAATACCATCGCAGGATTCGCTAAATTTTTATTTTTAAGTAACTCGCCGAATACCGTAGGTATTCGTTCCATTTTTACCGGTGTAAAAGCGTTTGCGTTTGGCAACGCCAAACCAATCATGGCTAGCGAAAGCAGAAAGATCTTTAAGCGCATTAAATTGTTACGGCGATTAATACATTTAATACAGTCAATCCGAGCATGGTTGCCCAGATTGGTGTAGAAATCTTTGGCTTATTCTGATTTTGATAACCCAAAATCATTATGACAATTAAAACTAAGAACTTAACGCCGACTTTGGCGTGGCTCATCTCATCATCAAGGGCGGAATTAATTCCAACTAGCGCGAATCCAGCTACAAGTGCGGTCATTGCAGCATGCATGAAACCTTTAGAGAGGCTCTTCTCTGGTTTTGCAGTTTGGGTAAGCAGAAGAACCAGCATTCCAAGCACGCTAGCTACGTGTATTAATAGGAATATGGATTTTGCGATCTCCATCTCTGCCTCCATCTTTGCTAAAAAACTATTAGAGTGCTCATTATGCCCAATACACCCGCTGAAATCGGTCCAGGCGAGTTCTATCCCGTCGTCGGAGTTGGCCCACATCCAAAACCATGGCCTTCAGGCGAGCAATACGACTCCGAATTACTAGAAAATGGCGACCGCCGTAATGTCTTAGATCATTACCGCTATTGGAAAGTATCTGCGATTGTGGCTGATCTTGATACCAAACGACATGGTTTACAAATTGCGATTGAAAACTGGCAGCATGATTTGAATATCGGTTCAATTGTGAGAACTGCAAATGCATTCAATGTCAGCGCAGTACACATAGTTGGTAAGCGCGATTGGAACAGACGCGGTGCCATGGTTACCGATCGCTATTTAACGGTGCTTCATCACCCGACTGTCGAAGACTTTGCTAAGTGGTGTAATGAACAAGGGTTGCCAATTATTGGTATTGATAATGTTGAAGGGTCTAAGAAACTAGAGTCGGCAGAACTACCTGAAAAATGTGTTCTACTTTTTGGCCAAGAAGGTGCTGGAATGTCTGAAGAAGGTATCGCTGCCTGTTCAGTTCTATATGAAATTGCGCAATATGGTTCAACTAGATCAATGAATGCATCTGCAGCTGGTGCAATCGCGATGTATCACTGGGCATTACAAAACTTACCTAAATAAATTAATTCTCCAGCTCTTTTAATAATCCAGTAATGGCCTTATCAATCATTTCGTAAACTTCTTCGAAATGACCAATCGGCAATGAATAAGGATCTGGGACTTCTAGCTTTTTGTAATCTGATGAATCTGGATCTACTTCCCTTAATGAAAGATCAAATTGACGAAGATAAAAGACCTTATCCTTAACTTCTGGCTCTGCTAAATCCACAACATTTTCATAATTAGAAGAGTCCATTACCAAGATCAAATCCGAAGTGTAAAAATCATTTTTGGAAAACTTCTTCGCAATATGGTCGTATTTCAAACCATGCTTCTCCCAAGTTTTTTGGGACATGGGATTTGGCCCTTCCCCTACATGCCATGGGCCAGTGCCTGAACTATCCACGATGATTTTGGGATTTGAAATCTCATCTTTGCGATTATGCAGAATTGCAGCTGCCATCGGGGAGCGACAGATATTGCCAAGACAGACCATTGAGATCGTGACTTCGTCTTTACCCTTTAAATGCGCCAACATAATTTGCGAATTGTAATCTTTCCCAGTGCGCCTTTGGTTATCTAGAAATCTAATCGTTTTAACCATCGTTTCTTTGGCGCAAGATGCAGCCAGTGAGTTGATCTATCCGCTGATGCCATTACTAATAGCTGGTGTAGTTGGCGCAGCCCCATTAGCGCTCGGCATCATCGAAGGTTTTGCGGAATTTATTGCTGGTATTACCAAGTTATATGCCGGAAAGCTAAGCGATCGTTTTGGAAGAAAGCGATTTGTCATTGGCGGCTATAGCGCCGCAACAATTGGAAAAGCTTTTGTAGTCTTTTCGCTTTCATGGCCTGGAATTTTTGCAGGTAGAACCATTGATCGCATTGGAAAAGGTATGCGTGGTGCGCCCCGAGATGCCTTAATCCACGATGGAGTCGAATCCAAAGATCTCGGAAAAGCATTTGGCTTTCATCGTGCAGGTGACAATTTAGGTGCAGTTATTGGACCATTGCTTGCACTTTTACTTTTAGCATTGACTAACGATGATGTGCGAACCGTTGCTAAATGGGCGCTGATTCCGGCAATCCTTAGCGCGCTCTTTACTTTCTTAGTTAAGGAGGTGAGAACTCATCAAACCGCTAAAACTTTTGCAAAGGTACCACTTTCACCTTCACTTAAGAGAACAATTACGATTCTTGTAATTATTCAGTTAACTAATATTCCGGATGCACTACTACTACTTCGATTACATGACATTGGTTTTAGCACCAAAGGAATTGTGGCAAGTTATGCGCTTTATATGTTTGTGGCAACGCTTGCTGCATATCCTGCAGGAAAACTGGCAGATCGATTACATCCAAAGCGAATTTATTTAATTGGACTTATCTTTTTTGCCACCGCATATATAACTCTTGGATTAACTCAGAACCACACAGTTGCCCTGATTGCACTGGCAATTTATGGAATCTTCCCAGCGCTGACTGATGGCGTTGGCAAAGCATGGATTGGGCGTTTGAGCTCTCCGGAAGCGCGCGGTTATTCTCAAGGTGTTTTTCAAGCCAATATGAGCTTTGCCATCCTTGCAGCAGGAATCTGGGGCGGAGCGCTCTGGAGTAGCGGCGGTACTGAAATTGCTCTAGTTATTGCAGGATTCGGTGCATTAATTGGGGCTTTCGTCATCAGCCAATATCGCTCTGACGCTATTTAATCTCCGCTCAATTTCAATAGCTTCATCATCGCGGCCTATTTTTCGCAGGATTGAAGCCACTTCATTTTCAATGTCTACTATGAATTCAAAGTCACGTGGCTCTTCTTCGGAGGCTGTGGTTAAGACCTGATCCAAAGTTGCTAACGCATCTTCGTGATCGCCTAGTAATTCAAGAGCTTTAGCAAATTCAAATAATGTAATTACTTGACGGCGATGGTCATGTGCAGTTTCAAAGACATCTAAAGCGGCGCGCGCCTTATCTAACGCTTGTTCGCCAAAACCAAGTTTGTTGTAACAGGATGCGATTTTCTGATCACAACGTGCCACATGTAAAACTTCTTTATGTTTTTTGTACAAACCACGAGCTTCTTCAAATGCATCAATTGCTGCTTGATAATTTTCAAGTTCGCGGTAGGCGCAACCAATTAAATGTAAATCCGATGCCGCACCCAGATCATTGCCATCCACCAGATGTTCTTGTGCGCATTCGTTCATTGTGTCTACAACTTGTTGATATTTCTTGGATGAATACCACCACTCGCCCAATGTGCATGCTAGTTCCAACGCAATCGGAGATTTGTTCTTTCTTAATAAATCAACAGCTTGCGACATCGCGGTTGCCGCTTCATCAATTCGCTTTAATTGATTTAAGTTATAACCAATCGCAGAATAAGCTTGCGCTAATTCTTCGGATGCATTGTTACTTCCAATTTCAGTGTAAATATCGCGTGCACTTTCAGCGAGCGCTAACGCTTCGTCGTATTGTCCCCGTGCATAAATGCGTGCACTTAATTCGTAATAAGTATTTGCCCGCTCTAAACCATTTGTCTCTGGAATTCTTTCCCAGAGCATCTCTTCCGTAACGATCTCATCGTTCTCTTCTTCGCCCATCAGCGCCTCCTGCTAGTAGCAAGTAACTCCAAAGTCGGTAAAGCGGGGAATTGCGCTAAAGATAGACCTCTTGCCTCTCTATTTCTGCTTAAAGGCCCTTTGTATTGGGGTAAATATGAGAGGAGTTCTCCGCGTGGCCCCGCCTAGGCTAGACTTCCTTTCTGCAAATCATTTGCAACAACTGGGGGTAGCGTGAATCAAGTAGTTGGGGTCTCCCAAAAGGGCCACATCGTCCTAACGAAGGTCGAGAAGCGGCGCCTGGGGGGCATGTTCGGCTTTATCGCCCTGCTTCACATAGCTGGCGGGCTCTTGATGTGGGCTGCAACCAGCGGCAATTATGAACTGTCTGATGGCTCGCTCTTTGGTTGGGGAACTGCTGCGCTCGCCTACACCTTAGGTTTGCGCCATGCATTTGATGCTGATCATATTTCTGCAATCGACAATACAACTCGAAAGTTAATGGCAGATGGGCAACGTCCTTTAAGCGTTGGCTTCTGGTTCTCACTTGGCCATTCGTCTGTTGTCGCTGGACTTGCGATTCTGCTCAATTTTGGCATCGCAGCAATTGGTACTCAGCTAAAAGATGAAAATTCATCTTTACATCATTACACCGGATTGATCGGACTGACGGTTTCTGGTTCGTTTTTGATGTTAATTGCGATTTTAAATCTCATTGTTATGGTTTCAATTTTAAAAGTTTTTGTAAAGATGCGACAAGGTGCTTATAGCGAAGCAGAGTTAGAGAAGCATCTTGATTCACGTGGTTTCTTCATGCGTTTTTTTGGTCCAATCGCACGTCGAATCGACAAGCCTTGGAAGATGTACCCACTTGGTCTGCTCTTCGGACTTGGTTTTGATACCGCAACTGAAGTTGGATTATTAGTTTTGGCAGGTTCATCAGTAATTGCTGGCTTACCTTGGTGGGCCATTATTTCTCTACCGCTATTTTTTGCAGGTGGTATGTCACTACTAGATACCATCGATGGTTCATTTATGAACTTTGCATATGGCTGGGCCTTTTCAAAACCAGTTCGTAAGGTCTATTACAACATCATCATTACTGGGCTTTCTGTCGGAACCGCACTTTTTATTGGTGGGCTTGAACTTTCACAAGTATTTTCTCAACAATTAAATTTGACTGGCGGTTATTGGGATTTAGCTAATAATCTGAATTTAAATAGCGCTGGTTACGTAATTGTTGCTGCTTTCGTGGTGGTTTGGGCAATAGCACTACTAATTTGGCGCTACGGAAAAATTGAAGATCGTTGGCATAACGCAGCCCACGCAGCACAGTTATCTCGAGGCGAAAATGTTGACCATACCGCTGCCGGATTAACTCTTGGCGAAATTCGTGACGGCTTTAAAGTCGATTAATTAAATTAATTGAGAGCCCCCGGTCGGGATCGAACCGACGATCTGCTCGTTACGAATGAGCTGCTCTACCACTGAGCCACGGAGGCGTGGCGCTATTTGTTTTTAATCTACAAGTATTTCGCCGTTGGGCGTAGCAAACTTAACTGCAACTATTCCGGTATCACCATCAGCTTCTACTGGACTTACCCAACGAATATCAATGTCATTTCCTAAAGCATCTTTATATTCGCAACCAAGATATTCGCGCACCTTTGTTGGCTCACCTGCAACTTCGATTGAAGTGATCTTTGAAGTGGCTTTGCCATCTGCAGATGGATGATGATTTTCAACCCATTCAACAAAGAAAGGCAACTGACGATCTTCTAGTGTTGAAAGAATTCCGATCTGCTTCCACTTAAGTGTTTGTCCATCTGGCTTGGTTCGTGAACCTTCAACTGCTGGACGACCAAGACGTGTTTCAATTTTTGCCACATCATCAACTGACAAAACCCAAGTTAACCAACCGCCACCTTCTTCAGCGCGTTCCTTAACGGCACGACCAAAAGGAGTTTTCTCAGTTGCTGGATGATCTAATGGACAAACGATTTCAATGTAATGACCATTTTGAAGTGGTGCCGTGAAATTTCTAGTTCCAAAACGTGGATGCATGCCGCCATCAACAAATGTCGTACCGAGTTTGGCACCCAAGCGTTGCACGGTGTCAGAAATTTGATCGTGTGAAGTCACATAAGAGATGTGGTCTAAGCGCATGGGAGAATTTTGCACCACCAAATGGGGTGCTAATTACCACTCCCAAACCAATTCAAGCGGCTGGAATGGGGCCAAATGCCCCAAATTTAAGCGTTACAACTCAAGTTTTCTGCAGGGATCTGGCCTGAGATTAGATAGCTCTCTACCGCTTGATCAACACAGACAGAACCTCGGTTATAGCCAGTATGGCCATCAGAATTTAACGAAATCAGACGAGAGTTAACCAAGACTTCCGAAAGTCTAACTGCCCATCTATATGGAGTTGCTGGATCGTTGGTTGTACCAATAACCAAAACCGATTTTATCAATGGAATGGAATCTTTAACTGTAAAAACTTTTGTACGTGGCAAATAATTACAAGTTAAATCTCCGTATGCCACATATTTACCAAAAAGTGGAGCTGCCGCTTTAACTGCTTCGGCATCTATTTTTATCGGCGGAAAGTCATTACATGAAATTATGGCAAGTGCATCTACTTCGTTGCCCCGGTACTCACCGTCAGAATTTCGTCCAGTGTAGGCATCAGCCATATCCAAAAGTGCTTTGCCATCTTGGTTTGCTAAATCTTTAAGTGCTTTGCGAAGTGCTGGCCAGCCAAAATCCTTATCGTACAAACCCATGGCAATTCCATACACTGCTAAAGATTCAGTTAATTCTCGATTACCAACTTTGATTGGAGAATTCTTCAGTTTTGATAGCGATGCTTGCATTTCTGTCATTGCATCACCTTTAAAAACACAACTTTGATCAATTTTGCAATCAGCCGCAAAGGCGCTAAATGCTTGATCAAATCCAATTGCTTGTTGTAGAGCTTGACTTTGAGAGTCTAAGGTTGGATCGACAGCACCATCTAAAACAAAGCGACCTACTTTTTCTGGAAATATTTGTGCATAGAGCGTTGCTAAGAATGTGCCATAAGACTTACCCAAATAGTTAAGTTCTTTATCGCCAAGGAGTTCGCGCAAAATATCCATGTCTCTTGCGGCATTTACTGTGCCGTAATACTTTAAGAATTCATTATCTTTTACACAGCTTTGGGCATATTCCTTGCTTTGGCGCTGCAATTTGGCGATATCTGAATCGCTCTCTGGATAGGCATCTGCCGAATAAACCTCATCTGTTTCGGCATCCGAAAGACACTTGATTGGCGCAGATCTGGAAACCCCTCTGGGGTCAAAACCAACGATGTTGTAACTATTTATAATTTCAGGCGTAAATGCTTGCTGATAGGAATAGGCATAATCAACACCAGATCCGCCAGGTCCTCCCGGGTTAATTACTAAATTTCCAATTGCGTTAGCTGATGGCCTCATTAGTACTGCAATATCAAAGGTTCCTAAATCTAAGTTGTCGTAATCTATCGGCACTTGATATTTAGCGCATTGAAATTCACCATAACAATTCTGCCAATTAATATCTTGAGTGTAAAAATCTTGCAGGCTCTTTGCGGTAATTTCTTTAGTAGGGGCCTTAAATGGATCGCTCTCTCTGAATATAAGCGAAGAGAGTGATGCTGCCAGTAAGACTAAAACAATGCTGCTTGCCCAGAAACGGAGCGTTACTTTATTAATTCGCACATTAAAGCTTCCATCACCAGAAGTGGTGCACCATTTCGTTGCAAATTTTCTCGAGCTTTCATAATGGCATCAATTTTGGCTAAAGTTTTTGCAGAAGTAGTCGTTTCTGTCATTTTTCTGATTTGATCACTTAGCTCTTCATTTATCAACGCATCGCCATGACCGCTCTGAACTAATAAAACATCACGATAGAAAGTAAGTAAATCTAATAACGCGCCATCTAATGTATCTCTAGTGATTCTGGTGGCGCGAGATTTCTGTTCTTTCTCTAGCTCTTTTAACGCTTTGCCGCCACCTTTACCTAAAGCAGTTGATAGCGCCTCATACTCTTTCTCATCTAATTGCTCTGAGATGGCGCTTGATTCTTCATTAGCAATTTCCACTAATTTTGCAGCGGCCGCAAAAGCATTCGAAATTGAAGTAAGTTGGCTAGGAATTGCAAGAATTGCACTTCGACGATTACGGACCGCTTCGTTAGTTGCCAGATGTCTTGCTCTTCCAATGTGTCCTTGCGAAACTCGTGCGGCAAAATCTGCCATCTTTGGTGCAATCTGATGTTTGGTAACTAAAAATTGTGAAACCTCATGGTTTGAAGGTGTATGAAGTTGAATGTGGCGACAACGCGAACGGATAGTTGGCAAAATGTCATGCAACGTTGGCGCGCATAACAACCAAACTGTACGAAGCCCTGGTTCTTCAATTGCTTTTAATAACGCATTTGCTGCAGATTCGGTTAATCGATCTGCATCTTCCATGACAACGACTCTCCAGTCGCCCATAGATGGGGCCCAAGCAGTTCTGGTTAAAAGCTCTCTGACTTCATCAATCTTTATGGATAATCCTTCGCTTCTAAGAATCTCTACATCAGGATGAGCACCTGACTTTGCGGTGATGCAAACATTGCAACTACCACAACCATTTGCTTTGCAAACTAAGGATTGAGCGAAAGCAATTGCGGCAGATGAGCGGCCACTGCCAGGTGGGCCAGTAAAAATCCAAGCATGAGTCATCTCTTGGCTCTCTTCGCCCGATGCTGCCGCGTTTACTGCACCACTTAAAGTTTCAACAATATGAGCCTGTCCAATAAGTTCGTCAAAGACGCTCACTTGGATTTCTTTCGAATTGTAGGCTTTTTAATATTCTTTATGATGCGACGTTTTGCTTTTGGTTCTTTGACCACTCGACTCAAATCACGTAATTCAACGGTTCTTGAAACAATTTCCTTATGTATTTGCTCAACGCTTTGACGTCCGTCAACCACTAAATAGCGTTCTGGATCTAGCATTGCAAGAGATAAAAATTCCTGGCGAACTCGTTCGTGGAATGTTTGTGATTCACTCTCTAAGCGATCTCTTGATTTTAAACGTCCTAAACCTATTTCTGCCGGTAGATCAATGATGATTGTCAAAGTTGGAATTAATGATTCGGTTGCCCATCTTGAAATACGTCCAACTTCTCCGGGAGATAAAACTCGTCCAGCACCTTGATAAGCAATTGAAGAATCCAAATATCTATCGGTGATCACAATTTCGCCACGATCTAGCGCTGGGCGAATCAAAGTTTCAACATGATGCGCGCGATCTGCGGCATAAAGTAAAGCTTCGGCGCGAGGAGAAACATCATCGTGTGTGTGCAACAGAATATCGCGTAACTCTTTACCTAGCTTGGTGCCACCTGGTTCACGAGTCAGTGTGACCACATGTCCTTCTGATTCAAGAAATTCTTTGAGCATCTTTGATTGCGTTGATTTGCCAGAGCCTTCTCCGCCTTCAAAAGAGATGAATACGCCTTTGGCGTGACCGCTTACAACTGCGCCAAGATCTCCGCGTAGCGCTGCAGCAATATCACTCATCAATGAAACGCCAGGACGATCGCGCATTTGGCGATATGAGACAACGCCAATCAAAGTGGCAAGCAAGCCAGCGATAAAGATAGTAATTGCCGCACCGTTGTATGTAACTTCGGAGTTGTAGAACTTGTAAGTATGTTCACCAAAAGTTGCAGCAATCAATGGTGCGATAGCTAAAACCGCTACCAACACGATACGAATTAAAGATTGCACGAAAGCAAAGGTGCGTCCACGGACTTCGTTTTCGACCTCCATGCCAAGCATGGTGAAGCCAGTAACCCAGCTAATACCGCTAAAAGCACCCAAAATAACAGTCACCATAATTGCGATAACCAAGTTACTAATTAACGCTAGCCCCACTAAGAAAAATCCAGCTATCGCCAATGATGCGCCAAATAAACGGCGCTTTGAAAATTGTGAAAAAACTCTGGGACCAAAACCGATTCCGAGTGCTAATCCAGTAAATACCGAACCAAAGAGCACACCATATGCGGCATCGCCACCGCCTAAATCGCTAACGAAAGTTCTGGCTAAACCAATTACGGCTCCAGCAGCCATGAACGCGCCAACCATTCCGACAATTAAGCCGCGGACAATTTTTGATTGACTTACAAAACGCCATCCTTCTAACAAAGATTTCGCAATGTTCTCGCCGCCTTTATTGGAAGCAGCACCTTTTGGGATCTCTTCCATGCGATAGACGATCCATGCGGTATATAAAAAGGATGCCGCATTAATATAAAGCGCAACATCTGTAGTTTTGTTATCTAAGAAAGGGAATAGCGCGCTAAATGCGCCAGTCACTAAAGCAAGCACCGAAAATAAACCTGCTGCAATTGGCGCCGTTCCGTATGCTGCTAACAGAGAAACTTGATTTGCAGCTTCCAATTTTTCTTTCGGGACCAAATTTGGCACCGAAGCCTCTTTTGCAGGAGACCAGAAGAGCGTTACACATTCAACCAAAATGGTTGCCGCATATAACCAGTAATAGTTTTGATAAATAGCGATTGATACATAAAGACTTCCGCGCAAAATATCTGCAATCACCATTAACTTGCGACGATCAAAGCGATCTGCAATAACACCTGCAATTGGGCCTAAGAAGACCGCTGGCAATAAGCGGGCGATAAAGACACCGGCGATGGCAAAGTTAGCGGTGGCGTAGTTTCCTTCAGATAACTTCTGCGCCATAGCGGTAGTTGCAAGTAAGCCAAGCCAATCTCCTAGTGAAGAGAAGGCCATTGATTGCCAAAGCTTTCGAAAAGCTGGAATCGCTAAGACTCCCCTGGTCTGATCTTGGCCAGGAGCGGCAGGCGTTGGTAGCGACTTTTCCATAGGACTCGAAGTCTATCGGGCGTGAAAAGCCAGGCTAAATCAAGAAGTTATCTATACCCAACCATATTCAAGCGCACGCTGCGCAGCTTCACGGCGATCGCTAACTGCGAGCGCTTGATAGATGCGCATAGTTTCGTGGCGAATTGTTGAAACCGAATATCCAAGTTGCGTTGCCAAGTCATGATTGGTCTTACCGTCAACCATACCGCGCAAAATGTTCATCTGTCGTTTGGTCAGCGAATCAACTGAAGGTATTCCTTTTTCAACACCTAAATCTTTTTCACTTGAAAATTCTTGTGGATGAGTAAGAGATAAATAAAGTGAGGTGGCAAGTGCGAACAATTGAGCTTCAGTGAATGCGGTCTTTTTCTCTTCGTCCTTTAAAGTTCTTGAAAACTTCAAATTCATCCAACCATAAACGCTGCCACGTGCACGCAACTCAAGAAGAACTTGATCGCCTTTTCTAGTCCAAGGTCCTGGTTGGTGTCCCGCAGCAATTTGATTCACTTCGATATCTTTATTTAACCTCCAAATTTGACCCGGAACTAATTTTCCAGTTTCATTCAAGTCAAAACCATATTCACCTAAATAGTGATAACTATCGTCCTTATTTAATCTACCCAAACGCACACAACATGCACCATGTTTTTTTAAGTAATCAGTAACTAGCGCGCGACAAATTTCATCAGGTGTTGGTCTATTTGCCAACCATCCAACAAAACCTTGCATAATCTCCATGAATGTCACCTCTGGAACAATTTGTTAGGGTTTATAACTTGGGAGAAGGCTAAGGGGTGAGAGCGACAAAATTAAGGTGCCTGCCGAGATATATCTGTAAAAGTAGGCCCTGCGGGGATCGAACCCGCGACCCACGGATTAAAAGTCCGTTGCTCTACCGACTGAGCTAAAGGCCCCTACTCCAGACCGAAATGAAGTCTCTCTTACCGATCTAGCCGCGCAATCCTACGCCATATCAATGTTGTGGCGTAATCGCAGCCAAAGTTCAAGCGCTCTTCAAAATGAGGGCTTTTTGATGGTCTTAACTAAACTGCCGATATGACTCTCGACTCTTCGAATCCATTTGCCCAGCGCAGCACTTTGGAATATGAACTTCCGCCATTTGCTCAGATTAAAGATGAACATTATTTACCCGCATTTTATGCTGGATGCGAGGAGCAACTTAAAGAAGTTGATGCAATTTTATCTACCGAACCTGCAACATTTGAAAATACTTTAGTTGCACTGGAAAAGAGCGGACAGCTTCTATACCGAGTACTTAATGTCTTTTTCAATAAGTCATCCAGCGATACCAGCGATGTGCTGGACAAGATAGAAGAAGAGTTAGCGCCGAAGCTTGCTGCTCATTCTGATGCCATTAAGTTAAATGAGAAACTTTTTCAGCGCATCAAAGGTCTTTACGATTCACGAGCAAGCCTTAATTTGAACGAAGAAGATGCCAATCTATTAGAGAAGTACTACACCGATTCTCTACATGCCGGTGCTCATCTATCAAAAGAGCAACGCGATGAGCTAATGGTCTTAAACGAGCAGCTTTCTAAGTTAGAGACACAATTCTCTAAAAACTTATTGGCAGACACTAATGATTTGGCTGTTGTCGTTGATGATGTAAAAGAGCTTGATGGCCTTAGCGAGAACGAAATTGCAGCTTGCGCTGCTGCTGCAAAATCTCGAGGCTTGGAAGGCAAATATTTAATTGGCGCAGTTAACTTCAGCGGAAATCCTTTACTTGCTTCGCTAAAGAACCGCGACCTTCGTCAAAAAGTTATGGCTAATTCACTTTCTAAGGGAAATCGCAACAATCCAAATGACACAAAAGCAATCTTGTTAGAGATGGCCACGCTTCGGGCTAAGCGCGCGAAGCTCTTTGGATTAAACACTCATGCTGAATGGGTTATGCAGACCAATACTTCAAAGAACCCAGCAAACGTACATAAAATGCTGCGCCAAATCGCTCCTGCGGCAGTAAGAAATGCCAAAGCTGAAGCTGCTGACTTACAAGCAGCCATTGGCGCTGATTTTGAACTGCAATCATGGGATTGGGATCTCTACACAGAAAAGGTTCGTATCGAAAAATACAACGTCGATACCACCGTGATGCGCCCTTACTTTGAATTAGAGAAGGTCTTACAAGATGGCGTGTTCTTTGCCGCAAACAAGCTATTTGGAATCTCCTTCAAAGAAAGACCAGATTTAGTGACTTATCATCCAGAAGCCAGAGCTTTTGAAGTCTTTAATGAAGATGGCTCAAAATTGGGCCTTTTCATTGGAGATTTCTATACTCGCGATTCAAAGCGCGGTGGCGCATGGATGAATAATTTAGTTGATCAAAACTTCCTGCTTGGCCAACTTCCTGTTGTGGTTAACAATTTAAATATTCCTAAACCACCTGCTGGCCAACCAACTCTTCTTACGTACGATGAAACCACAACTCTCTTCCACGAGTTTGGTCATGCACTTCATGGATTACTTTCACAAGTAACTTACTTAAGAACTTCTGGCACAAGCGTCGAACGCGATTTCGTAGAATTTCCTTCTCAAGTAAATGAGATGTGGATTCTCTGGCCAGAGGTAGTCCAGAACTACGCTCGCCATCATGAAACTGGTGAGCCTTTGCCACAAGAGTTGATTGATAACTTAGAGAAATCCCGAACATTTAATGAAGGTCACGCCACGACAAGTTACCTTGCCGCTGCGATTTTGGATTTAGCATGGCACGAACTTACTGAAAGAGAAAGCGTCTCTGACGTAGAAGCATTCGAAAAGAAAGCAATTGAAGATTACGGATTGGATTTCCATCCAGTTCCAACTCGATATCGCTCTACCTATTTCAGCCATATCTTTGCTGGCGGATATTCTGCTGGTTATTACGGATATATCTGGTCCGAAATTCTTGACGCTGAGAGTGTGGAGTGGTTCAAGGAAAATGGCGGATTAACGCGTAAAAATGGCCAACATTTCCGGGATCAACTCCTAGGCCGCGGTGGATCAATTGATTCGATGCAGATGTTCAAGAACTTCCGTGGCCGCGAAGCAAGTATTGAGCCTCTGCTAAAGCGCCGTGGTTTAAAATAATTACTTACTTAGTTATTAAGACTTTTGCTGTCTGCTTGTAACCACTAGGGCATTTTGGATTAGTACCGGTTACAAATTTCTTTGTCTTGCCTTTTACGCATGTGATTTTATAAGTTTTTGGTTTTGGTTTAACTAACAGTGATTGGATCAGGTTCACATATGGGTTAACTGTTGTAACTCGCATGATAAATGACCCGTTGGTAGCTGTACCGCAATTATTAACTACCTGCGAAGCGCCACTCATTACTGCTACCAAGACTTCTTCACCACTAGGTAAAGTCATGGTGATTGGACCACCTGAATCTCCCGAACAAGCCGAAGCGGTTGTTGAACTTATTTGTACGGTATTTGATGCGACTGTGCTATTCCAATTAACTGGATACCAGCGAGCAAAACGTGAATACGGCTCGTTGGTTTCGTAAATATCACCGTAGCCATATCCTTTTAATTCAGCATTATTCATGATCGTTGCCACTTCGGCAGCCGTTGCAATTCGAATAAATCCTTTGGTTGCAAGTGGTTTGTCTAACTGAATGAAAGCTATATCGTCTCGATCATTTTCTTCTGTAAGTACAAATCCAGGAGCTGTATAAACTTTTAAAACTTTTGGTTGAGTTGCTGGATTAATTGGTGCGTCAAGGGCTACTCCGGGACCTGCAAAAACATAATTTGTGCTCTTATTTCCTGCAGTATCGGTTACACAGTGAGCAGCGGTCACAACTAAAGTGGATGTGACTAATGAGCCACTACAAACCTGGTCTATACCGCCAACAGTGAACGTATAACCAATAGCAAATGGAGTATCTCGCTTTTCAGTTCCGCCGCGACTTGCATGGGCAGGTGAAAAAGAAGCCATGCATAGTGAAATTATAGAAATTAGTGCAATGTTGAAACATTTAAACTTATTTAGGCGTAGCGATGATGACCATGTTATCGGTGTAGTGGCCATCTTTAAATGCTCCTGTACAAGTAGCTAATAACAACTTTCTTGGACCAATTAAGTCGAACCAAGATTGTTGATAATTACCCTTCTTTACTCGGATCTTTTTCTCGATCTCATAAAGAGTGGTTTTACCTTTTTCATCTGTAACCTTGAAAGTGAATCCTGCCTTCTGTGCAGTCATCACGTTTAGCGCATTATTACATCCTGCATAATTAACGTGCCAAACAATTACAGAAGTTCCCATTGTCGAACTTAGGGGCATATGTCTTTGCGAAACTGCAGCCATCAGAGTCGATTTCTGAGGTTCCATAATTCCGCCAGCAGGATATGTAAATGACTTGATAGGCATTGCCACAGATCCTGCTTGAATCTGCCCAACAGTTTTACCAGCTGGTTTAACTGGAACACATGGTGCAGCGTTTGCCGATATAGTCGGTGCTACAAAAAGCGTGCCAATTAGTGAAGTAAAACTTATCATCATAAAAAACTTTTTAATCATGATCTATTTCCACTTCTACGTCTAAAAATAGTCAGGGTGAGCAAAATGGTGACAACTAGGTATGAGAGATTCAGACCAGTCGAAGACTCATAACCTGTTTGAATAATTCTTGGTACATCGCCCTTTTGGGTTAATACAAATTCTTTTCTTACTACAACTGTTGCACCAGAAAGATTTGTGTATTGAAGAACTACCACATCAACTACCGTTGATTTTGGATCTGCCAAGTTAGATGTATATGTAATCTCGTTAGTTGGTGAAATTTCAACCACACCAAATTTAGGTGGTGTAACAATTTCAATTGGGCCCTTTGGTGGCGAAGGAAGCTCTTCAGGAGTTATAACAGTTGGCTTCTCTGGATCTACGTAAACAACGTTCTTTGGGTCATCAACTTTAGGTGGTGTTGGTAGAACTACAGGTGGTTCATTTGAATTCGTAGGGCTTGGCTCTGCTGTTGGCGTTGTGCTCTGAGTTGGAGTTGGCGCCGGAGATGTGCTCGGCCTTGGCGTTGGTGATTGTGAACCAATTGGTTGAACCGAAGGTGTTGGCGTTGGCAAAACTAAACGTGGACCTGCTGGTGGCCTTGTCGGATGCACCTGAATTGCTGATGCAGTTGGATTCGGCGTTGGTCGCAATGAATATGTAGGTCGCGCACTTGGGCTATTACTTGGTGTTGCAC
>JBPCTD010000003.1:0-5793 GCA_051006515.1 Candidatus Nanopelagicaceae bacterium
CCTTTTACTTTGGGGATTTAAGGATCGGTTTCGGTGATCCCAAAGCCAGAAAATAAGAGTTGCCATAAATATGGCCATCAGGAAATAAAGAACTCGAATTGTTATTGGAAAAGTTTCGTATTGTCCACCAGCTGCTCTAGTACGTACCCATTCTTGGTTTAAAGCAACAGATATCAAAATAATAAAATTACAAAAAAGCGCCAATATGGATGCATGAATTAAATAAGTCCTGTATTTCATAAACATAGTTTAGAGAGCAATCTTTTACGAGAAAACCGATTGATGCTGTTGCCTCAGGTATAGTTCGACGAGTCTTTGGTTAACAAAGGAGAGCTCGTGGAGAACAACCTATCTTTAGCGTTAAATAATCTGACTTCAGTAGCTGTCTTGGTCTTTGTTTTTGGTTTCCTTGCAGCTCGATTAAAAAGTGATGTCAGAATTCCCGAAGCGGCCTACCAATTAATTTCAATCTATCTCCTCTTTGGCATTGGCTTAAAAGGCGGACACGCTCTTAAGGATGTCTCTTTTGGTAGTTTCTGGATTGCAGCGGTGACAACTTTAGCTCTAGGTGTTGTAATCCCGTTATGTGCATATGCAGCGCTAAAGTTAATAAAGAAACTAAGTCCGATAGATCGCGGCGCAATTGCTGCGCACTATGGCTCTACCTCATTAGTTACATTTTCTGCGGCACTTCTGTTTCTTGAGAACAACGGGTTGAAAGTTGAAGGTTATGCCACGGCACTTTTAACACTACTTGAAATTCCAGGTTTGATTGTAGGTGTTTATTTAGGTTCTAGATTTGGACATAAACAAGTAGCCTGGAATAAAACTTTAATGGAAGTGGTAACTGGTAAAACCGTACTTTTGCTAGTGGGCGGATTGATTATTGGTTCAATAACTTCCAATAGTGGATATGAAAAAGTTACACCATTCTTTATCGACCTGCTAAATGGTTTCTTAGTGCTTTTCTTATTACATCTAGGTTATTTAGCAGGCAGCAATTGGTTTGAAATAAAAAAAGTTGGCGCACCATTGGCAGTTTTCGGAACTCTATTTCCGCTAGCAGCTGGCGCACTTGGCGTTGGCGCAGGAACTTTAATTGGTTTATCAGTTGGTGGTGCAGCAATTTTGGGCGTGCTCTGCGCCAGTGCTTCATATATTGCAGCGCCAGCTGCAGTTGGAATTGGTTTACCAGAGGCCAATGCATCTTTGGCATTGACCTCTAGTATCGGAATTACCTTCCCATTTAATTTAGTACTGGGAATTCCGATTTACACCGAAATTGCAAGGTTACTTGCTTAGTTATTGCGGAATTAAAGTTCCACCAAAGATCTGCCAAGCAAGTAAAGATTTTGCGACAAATGAGAGCGTGATGTAGGTCTTCTCGCCTGCCAAATAATCTTTCCACTTACCAATTTCTTTGTATTGCAACCACTGAACTAAAGCAAAGCAGTTGAATAATAGGAATAACGAGAAGACGATTCCATAAACAAATCCTGGAGGCTCTTGAGCGCTGCCTGGTGAGAAGAGCAATAAGAACATTGCAATCCAAGGAACTGCGCCGGCGATGCAACCAAACCAAAATGGTAGAAGACTTCCTTTACCTGGCTCTTCATACTTCTCTTGTAACCAACCAAATAGAATCATTGAGATGTTGGCGCCAGCTATTGCAATTAAACCAACGATATCCCAAACTGCATTAAGTAAAGAGATCAAAATAATCATGATGGTTGAAGAGAATGCATATTCAATCCAACGGTAATAGTTGGTCTTATTACTTAACCCCGCTAAATATTTTCCATAACCCGGGCCGCTAACATAAAAATGTGCTAGAGCGCTCAGTATTGAGAAAGAAGCTACGCCAAGTGCGACTGGGAAATTAAATAGATCAACTCGTTCAAACTCAACGCCAGGAATTGGTGGTCCTTCTAAATATGTCACATGGACTGGAAGTGAGAATCCGTTTGCTAAAGCCAGAATCGCGATTGCTTGAACAGCATGAAACAATCCAGCGATCTGGTTGTAGCGCTTTAAGCCGCGTGCTTTTTCAGAGCTAATCTCTAAGGGAACTTTCGATGCCATGAATACCTACCTCTTAATCGCTAACTAATCACCAACATGGTTTTAAGCGTTAGGAAACAAGTTTCCCAACCTATTGCGCTAAATCCGCGCAGGCGGGCGGATTGATTCCCCCGCAATAACGCAAGAAGACGCAAATTATTTGCATTTTGACCTTTTTTGGAATTGACCTCATAATTCTGCCAATCAAGGGGAGTACCCCAACTGCTGAACATCGTCAGTACGTTGCGAATAGCAACCGGTGTTTAGGTCGATTAATTCGACGGCGGAGACCTTGTGTAGTTACTACACGAGGAGTTCTTATGAACGTATCAAACACAAATCAAATCTCTATTTTTGCGCGTGCAAATTTCGCTATTCCAACCATGGCTAGTTTCAGAAAGGCAGCAAAAAATGTTAACTAAAATGCAGAACACTGTCGTTTCATACAAACTAAAGAGCACAACACATGTCGATGAGATCACCATTGTCAATCATCGACGTTGGAATCACTTAGGAAAACTGGTGATTGATAGAACCGTAAAAAAGAAGCACAGAGTTTTACTAACACCTTCTTTGGCGACCACCCCCCTGCCAGAGTTGGCGTTAGCTAAATAAGCACCACCAAAGCGGTTAAGGCTATTGCTGCAAGTACGGACTGCAGCAATAGCCTTACTGCGTAATTACGATCTGCTTTCAAATCTTGATTAATAGTTATCTTGTGAGTACTACCAATCTTTTCAAAGTTAAATACGCCCATAAACCCAAAAGCCACACAGAATTTACGTCGAGCTTGAATTAATCCAGTAGTTGCAGCAACTGCAGGAAAAAATGCTAAAAGCCGACTGCCGGTAGGAGCATCGATAAGAATTAACCAAATACTTATTGCCACAAAAACTATTGCACCGGAGTATGCAACCCGCTTGCGTTGTTTGATTTCAGATTTACCTATATTGCAAGCGCCAGCAATGTATTCGCTCATTAAAGTACCTTCCTTAGCCCATCCTCTGCATCTGCAGCTAATTTATCGAACGCTTTCTTTAAAAATGGCGCTGCCACTTTCGCAATACCTTTAAATTTAAATCGCGCTTCATATGTAAAACGTCGCTCTCCACCCAAATCTTCAACTTTCATGGTGTCAATCGCGGTAAGCGATTTATTCTCTCCGCGCAAGCGAATCAACTTATTTGGTTGGAATTCGATTACCTCATATACCAAGGAACTTTCACGGCCATTGAAACTTGAGGTATTCGCATATTTAGTACCGACGCCACCGTCGCCACTTAATTTTGTGGTCTTCACGGTATTTGGATCCCACTCGTTTGTTGTTGTGAAATCGCTAAAGTAAGCAAAGAGCTCATCAGCAGACTTTTTACTATTTAAGGTTTTGGTAAGAATGATTTCGCTCATAATCGGAAATATAGGTCCCACCGATAGGGTTCTGCAAGGTAAGCGTTCATTAGTAGAGAATCAAGAGGGCAGGTGTTTGATGGCCAAGGTCGCCATTGTTGGTTCCGGAGTTTCGGGGCTTACTGCCGCATACCTTCTTAAAGACATCCACGAAGTAACAATCTTCGAATCAGATGATCGCTTTGGTGGCCATGCCCATACACACGAAATCACAGAAGCAGATAGTTCTATTCAAAATGTAGATTCGGGTTTTATTGTTCATAACGAACGCACCTATCCAAATCTACTTCGAATTTTTAAAGAACTTGGTATTAAAACTCAAGATACTGAGATGAGTATGAGCATTAATTGCAAAGGATGTGGGTTGCAATATGCCGGTGGCCGTGGTGCTAAAGGAATTTTGGCGCAACCACACAGATTGTTAAATCCTAAATTTGTAAAGATGTTAATTGAAGTACCGCGCTTCTACAAAGCAGCAGAGAATTTATTACAAAACAAAAATGCCACTCAGATTACTTGGGGAGAGTTTCTAAAGCAGAATAAATTTAGTGAGTACTTCATCAAACACTATGCAGTGCCGGTAGTTTCTTGCGTCTGGTCATCAGGTGATGGAGATTCACTGCAATATCCAGCGCGCCACCTCTTTGAATTTTTGCGCAATCACGGAATGTTAGAGCTTGGGAATTCTCCTACTTGGAAGACAGTTGTGGGGGGCTCTAAGAAGTATGTAGATGCAATTACCGCACTTTTTCCAAACGCTAAGAAGGCAGAACCGGTAATTAGCATTCGCCGGTTTGATGATCAGGTAGAGATAGTTACAAAAAAGGGCGAATATCGCTTTGATTATGTGGTTGTGGCAACACATGCAAACACCGCGCTTAAAATTTTGGTAGATGCCAGCCAATCAGAGGCGGAAAATTTAGCCGCAATGCCTTATTCCAAGAATCAAACTTGGTTACATACTGATTCAAGCGTGTTACCGAAGCTATCAAGCGCTCGCGCATCATGGAATTACATGATGGATAGCTGCAAGAGCAACTCCAGTAAAGTTCTAGTTAGTTATTGGATGAATCTTTTGATGAATCTAAAGAGTAATCAGAATTATGTAGTTACTTTAAATGGCCAATCACAGATCGATGAAAGAAAAGTTATTGCCAAAATGGAGTACGAACATCCAGTATTTACAATTTCTTCACTGCAAGCAGCTAAGTTTCTAAAGAGCGCTGGTGGGCCGCGCTTAGCATTTGCCGGCGCGCATTTAGGCTGGGGTTTTCACGAAGATGGAGCGCGTTCTGGCGTAGAAGCCGCTCGTAAATTTGGATCAAATTGGTAGAGATTTGGTAGAGATATGGTGAAGTTAGTTAAGGGCAAAGTGCTGCATCAGAGAAGAACTCCATTTGTTCATGGTTTGAAATTCAAAAATTATCTTTGGCTAATCAATCTAGATGAAGCACTTCCAAATTTCTTAAGCAAGAAAGTGTTAGCAAAAGATCACTTTGGCGGTGAAGCTAAGAACCTAAAAGACGCAGTTGCGCATTTTGCAGAAAGCCGCAGCGAAAGTGTTAACTCAAGCGATCAAATCTTGATGTTAGCTAGCGCTAGAACCAATAAATATGTATTTAATCCACTTTCAGTTTATTGGTGCATAAATGAAAATGGAGCTTGCCGATGGGCAATTCTTGAAATACACAATACTTATGGCGACCGCCATGCTCACCTGATCAAACCTGACGAAAAAGGCAATGCCATATTAAATAAGGAGTTCTATGTCTCGCCATTTTTCACGATAGAAGGCGAATATAAAGCCCGCGCTTTTTTAGATAAGGAGAAGGTGGCGGTATCGGTAAATTTATATCAAAATAACGCCTTAGTTTTCACGGCAAGCTTTTCTGGAATACAGCAGGAGGCAAGTATTAAGAATCGGGTAACCGCATATCTGCGAACACCATTTTCAACGCTGCAAGCAATGGCCCGAATTCGTGCGCACGGAATCTGGTTGTGGTTAAGACGCTTACCAGTCGTGCAAAGACCAAACCATCCAAAACAAAGTGGCATGTTATGAATCTACGTGCAGCCATAGCTAAGCAATTACTGCGTCGAATCGCACCACATGTGGATGTACAGGTAAAACTTCCAAATGGTGAAAAACTTGGTCCAACAAAACCAAATTTGCCGACAATGACGATTACCAATGAAAACTTTTTTGTCCGCTTGGGTAATGATTTAAAAATTGGTTTAGGCGAATCTTTTATGGCCAATGAATGGAACGCAACACCTGATTTAGCAGAAGTATTAACGCCATACGCAGAGAAGTTGTTGCATATT
>JBPCTD010000004.1:0-11086 GCA_051006515.1 Candidatus Nanopelagicaceae bacterium
TCCGCTATTTGAACCGCTATTTAAAGAGGTGCCGGTTGAACGAAGATCTTCGCAAGCTTCCACTACACGCTTTGCCATTCCGGCTTCTGCCGATTTGCCCCAAGCACGTGGATCGTAAGTCTTCTTATTTCCAACTTCCCCATCAATCTTTAGCACGCCATCGTAATTTTTCATCATGTGATCAACTACTGGACGAGTAAATGCATATTGGGTATCAGTATCGATATTCATCTTTACCACGCCATAATCAAGCGCTTCGCGAATCTCTGAAAGCAATGAGCCAGATCCGCCATGGAAAACCAAATCCATTGGCTTTGAACCTGCTGCCATACCTAATTGCTTTGCCACAGCTTCCTGCAAAGTCTGCAGAATCTTTGGCTGAAGAACCACGTTTCCTGGCTTGTAGACACCATGAACATTTCCAAATGTTGCTGCCACCATATAGCGACCGCGTTCGCCAGAACCTAAAGTTTTGATTGTGTGTAGCGCATCTTCAGGAGTCGAATAAAGCTTGGCGTCATGCTTTGCCTCTATGCCATCTTCTTCGCCACCAACTACACCAATTTCGATTTCCAAAATTGTCTTTGCTGCGACGGATTTATCAATTAGCTCGTCAGCAATCTTCATGTTTTCATTCATATCAACAGCAGAACCATCCCACATATGTGAATTAAAAAGTGGCTTCTGTCCTGCCTTAATGCGCTCTGCGCCAATTACAAGAAGTGGGCGCATAAAAGTGTCTAGCTTCTCTGCTGGGCAGTGATCGGTATGTAGCGCGATGTTTACGTTGTAATTCTTTGCTGCTACGTGTGCAAACTCAGCAAGCGCAACTGCGCCATCAACCGCATTCTTTACAGTTGAGCCAGAGGCATATTCTGCGCCGCCCCAAGAAAATTGAATAATTCCATCTGATTCTGCTTCAGCAAATCCGCGAAGTGCTGCGATTAAAGTCTGTGAAGATGAAACATTGATTGCTGGATATGCGAATGCACCTTTCTTGGCACGATTCAACATTTCGGCATAAATTTCAGGGGTTGCAATTGGCATTTTCGCTCCTGGTTATAAAAAATTCTTAGTAAACCGAGGGCGCGCCTTTGGGCCAGGCTTACGGCTAATCCAACCATTTTGCACGCGTAAATGAAAATCGCCGCTCCTGGCTGGCCCGCAGGATACGGCGATTTCGCTTTGTTGGTTGATGTTTTGCCCGCTTATCAGCCTAAGCTCTTTAGCATCTTGGTTAGCAGTTGCAACAGGGCTTGGATATTTGACGGGGTATTAAGCATCTTAATTAATAATGTAATTAGCGCAGCAAGCATTGGTACTCCTTTCTCCATATTTATTACTTACTTTTTCAGTAGAGCACGCATCTTGCGCCATTAAAAAGAAAATTTCTGATGAAATTCTGTTGCTGTGGATAAGCAGGACTAGTAACCTCACATCTCATGGCACAGGATCAAGTTGAGAATCTATTAAGCGAAGAGCGCACTTTCGCGCCCAGCCCAGAATTTGCCGCACAAGCAAATGTAAAAGAGGCTGAATATCAGCTTGCCGAAAATGATCGCATCGCATTCTGGGAATCAAAAGCTGAATATCTTAAGTGGGATAAGCGCTGGCATTCTGTTTTAGATTGGCAAACGCCTTTTGCTAAATGGTTTGTCGATGGAAAATTAAATGCATCTGTTAATTGTTTAGATCGACATGTCGAAGAAGGTCGCGGCGATCGCGTTGCATTCTATTTTGAAGGTGAACCTGGTGACACCAGAACCATCACTTATTCTGATTTATTGATAGATGTTAAGAAGTGTGCAAATGCGCTAACTGAACTTGGTATCAAAGCTGGTGATCGCGTTGCAATTTATATGCCGATGATTCCAGAAGCTGCAGTCGCGATGCTTGCTTGTGCCCGAGTCGGCGCTGCACACTCTGTGGTCTTTGGTGGATTTAGCGCCGATGCTTTGATTTCTAGAATTCAAGATGCCGATGCCAAGTTAGTTATTACAGCAGATGGTGGTTTTAGAAAAGGAAGCGCTTTTGCGCTAAAACCAGCGGTAGATGACGCGCTTCGCGGTGAACACAATGTGCAGAAAGTTTTAGTTGTTAAGCGCACTGGCCAAGAAGTGGCATGGAATGATCGCGATATTTGGTGGCATGAAATTGTTGATCGCCAAAGTTCTGAACATGTTGCAGAGAGCTTCGATTCCGAGCAAGTGCTATTCATTCTTTACACCAGCGGAACTACTGCAAAACCAAAGGGTATATTTCACACTACCGGCGGCTATTTAACTCAGGCTTCTTATACACATCGCGCAGTGTTCGATTTAAAGCCAGAGAGCGATATTTATTGGTGCACTGCCGATGTCGGTTGGATTACTGGACATTCTTATGTGGTTTATGGGCCGCTAATTAATGGAGCGACCCAATTAATGTACGAAGGTACACCTGATACTCCGCATAAAGGTCGTATGTTCGAGCTAATTCAAAAATACAAAGTCACAATCCTTTACACCGCTCCTACTTTGATTCGTACTTGGATGAAGTGGGGCGATGAATTTCCAAATAAATATGATTTGAAATCTCTACGTTTGCTTGGATCCGTCGGCGAACCAATTAATCCTGAAGCTTGGATGTGGTACCGCGAAGTTATTGGTGGAAATAGATGTCCGATTGTTGATACTTGGTGGCAAACTGAAACTGGCGCCATCATGATTTCGCCACTTCCTGGAGTAACTGCAACCAAACCTGGTTCTGCGATGCGACCACTTCCTGGAATTAGTGCAAAAGTTGTCGATGATTCCGCACATGAAGTTGGCAAAGGACACGGTGGTTATTTAATTTTAGATAAACCTTGGCCTTCAATGTTGCGCGGTGTCTGGGGCGAACCAGAACGTTACAAAGAGACTTATTGGTCCAAATATGAAAACGTTTATTTTGCTGGCGATGGCGCAAAGATTGATACAGATGGGGCCTATTGGTTATTAGGCCGCGTAGATGACGTTATGAATGTCTCTGGCCATCGCATCTCTACTACTGAAGTGGAATCTGCACTTGTTTCACATGAAGAAGTAGCCGAAGCCGCAGTCGTCGGCGCAAATGATGCGACAACTGGTCAAGCAATTGTCGCATTCGTAATTCTGCGCGGCGGTATTGATCACACTAAAGGCGAAGCGTTAATTTCTGCGCTTAAAGCTCATGTGGTTAAAGAGATTGGTGCAATCGCAAGACCACGCCAGATTTTGGTAGTCAATGAACTGCCAAAGACACGTAGCGGAAAGATTATGCGTCGTTTGCTTCGCGATGTTGCAGAGAATCGCCAAGTTGGTGATTCAACTACTCTAGCTGATCCAAATGTTATGAATTTAATTAAAGAGGGCTTAAGTAGTACTACTGAAGATTAAAATATTTGTCGGCTAACTTTTCTAACTCTTGGTAGTCGGTAAATGCACCAATTTTCTTATGAATAATTTTGCCTTGCGCATCGATAAACCAAGTAACAGGAAGTCCCATACCCAATAGTTTTCTAGTTCTGCCATCTGGATCAAATAAACTTGGCCAAATTACGCCATGGTTTTCAATAAATGGTTTTGATGCTTCTTTGCTCGGTTCTTCGACATGTAAACCTACAACTTGAACTTGGTCGTTAAATTTGTCGTAAAACTCGCGTAGGTATGGCATCTCTTCTTGGCACGGTGCGCACCACGATCCCCAAACATTTAAAATCATTGGTCCGCGAAGTGAATCAATATTGATGACGCTGCCATCACCTAAACAGAGAAGTTCAACTCCTGTGCCATTGACATGGCTAATGGTGTTGCATCCAACTACTTTGCCATCGGTATATTGTTTTGGTTGGCTATTGGCGCAACTCGTTAAAGCAAATGTTGCGACGATAAAACTAACGAAAATCTTCATCGCTTTTCACCAACTTCTTTGCTTTGATTGGATCTGTTTCACCAATGCCAAATGATGGACATAATTTCGCAAGTGGACAAGCACCACATGCCGGCTTACGTGAATGACAAATTCTTCGGCCATGCCAAATCATGCGCTGCGAAAGGTTAGTCCACTCTTTTTTCGGAATTAGCGCGCCAACTTCGTGTTCGACTTTCACTGGATCCAGCGATTTAGTCCAGCCAAATCTGCGCGATAAACGACCAAAATGGGTATCTACTGTAATTCCTGGAATATCAAAAGCGTGCCCCAAAACTACATTTGCAGTTTTTCTACCAACTCCTGGAAGTTTTACCAACTCATCTTGAATGGGTGGCACTTTGCCTTTGAACTCTGCGTCCAAGATAGTTGCCAAACCTTTTATATGTTTAGCTTTAGTTCTAAAGAAGCCTGTTGGTCGAATCAATTCTTCAAGTTCGTGAATATTGGCATTGGCAAATGCATTTGCGTTTTTGTAGCGTTTGAAAAGTGCTGGGGTAACTTGATTAACTCTTTTATCAGTACATTGCGCAGATAGCACAGTGGCTACTAATAATTGCAATGGGTTCTTAAAATCTAATTCGCAGCGCACATTTGGATAAGTTTTCTTTAAGATTCGGTAGATCTCACTTGCGCTGCTAGACATATGCGTAAAGTATCCCTGATTTTTACCTTAAGCACCTGACCAGTTAAGATGCGCATTATGAGCATTGAAGATGATGTAGTTCGCAAAGCACCTCTATTTGCTGCTCTTGATGATGCCGCAGCTGCCTCTTTGCGCAGCGCGATGACACCAGTCAAGATCAACCGCGGTGGCATTCTTTTCGCTGAAGGCGATGAAGGCGATCAGGTTTATGTAGTTGTAGAAGGAAAATTAAAGCTTGGCACCTCATCTGGCGATGGTCGCGAAAATTTATTATCAATCCTTGGCCCAGGAGAAATGTTCGGCGAACTTTCCTTATTTGATCCAGGACCACGTACTTCAACTGCAACTGCAGTTACCGATGCGAAATTACTTTCACTTGGCCACGACAAATTAATCCCGTGGTTAAAGCAAAATCCGGATGTTGCGCTGCAACTATTAGGTCGTTTGGCTCAGCGTCTGCGCCGCACCAATGAAGCAGTTGGCGATCTAGTTTTCTCAGATGTTCCAGGTCGCGTTGCTAAAGCACTTCTTGATTTAGGTGAGCGTTTCGGTAAGAAAACCGATGAAGGTTTATACGTACATCATGATTTAACTCAAGAAGAGTTAGCTCAGTTAGTTGGCGCTTCGCGTGAAACTGTAAATAAAGCGCTAGCTGACTTTGCAGGTCGCGGTTGGCTAAAGCTTGATGGTCGAGCAGTTTTAATTACTGATCTTGATCGTTTAACCAGACGCAGTAAGTGATGTCCGAACTAGACGATTTCTAATTTTGTGCGGGGTTCCTCGTAAATAAATTACTTAGAAATTAGTCACT
Organism: Candidatus Nanopelagicaceae bacterium; assembly: GCA_051006515.1. GTDB lineage: Bacteria > Actinomycetota > Actinomycetes > Nanopelagicales > Nanopelagicaceae > ZLKRG08. Next base: position 5,385 of record JBPCTD010000004.1, read on the forward strand.
TACTTCCACTGTCAATTCAACCTCTACCGGTGAATTTAATGGCAACTCTGCAACTCCGAGTGCACTTCGTGCAGCAACCCCGTTATCACCAAAGATATGCATAAATAATTCAGATGCACCGTTGGCAACTGCTGGATGTGAAGTAAAGCCCGCAGCGCCATTTACATAACAGACAACGCGAACAACTTTCACAATTGAATCTACAGGTGCCACTAACTCCACTGCAGCTAGCGCATTTAGCGCACAGATCTCAGCTAAGTTCTTAGCATCGTCTATAGAAATATCTGCGCCAACTTTTCCAGTCTTTGCAATTTCGCCATTTACCATCGGTAATTGTCCGGCAGTGAAAACTAAATTGCCCGTCTTGACCGCAGGAACATATGCCGCAAGTGGTTTTGCTGCAACAGGAAGAGTCAAACCTTTTTCTGCAAGTTTTGCGCGTACATCTGTCATTTAACTTCTCGCTTCATATAAGCAACTAGTGAATCTCCACCACCTGGAGCAGGCACAACTTGTACTAACTCCCAACCTTCTGAACCCCAAGTATCAAGAATCTGCTTTGTGGCATGAGTTAAAAGTGGAACTGTTACATATTCAAATTTCTTGTTATCGCTCATTTGTTTAACGCCGCCTTTACTAGTGAAGAAACAAATGCACCATCTGCTTTACCAGCAACTTTCGCTTTTAAAGCTCCCATTACTTTGCCCATATCAGCTGGACCAGAAGCACCAACTGCCTTAATGGTTTCTGCAATTAAATTATTTAGCTCTGATTCTGAAAGTTGTTCCGGTAAATAACCGGCAATTACTTCGCCTTCGGCACGCTCTGACGCTGCTCGATCTGCGCGTCCACCTTGCTCAAATGCTTCTGCAGCTTCACGACGCTTCTTCGCTTCACGTGTAAGCACTGTAATTACTTCGGCATCAGATAGTTCTTTCTTCTCTTTGCCCGCAACTTCTTCGTTGGTAATTGCAGCTAAGACCATGCGAATAGTTTCAGCAACTACGGTATTACGCGACTTAATCGCATCATTTAAATCGCTCTGAAGCTTGCTCTTTAATTCGCTCACTTGGTTAACTCCTTAGCTACCAGCTCTGAAATCTGTGCAGTGTTTAACGCAGCGCCTTTACGAAGATTATCTCCACAGACAAATAGATCAATTGAATATGGATCATCTAGTGATTGGCGCACGCGACCTACCCAAGTTGGATCAGTGCCGACAACATCTGCTGGAGTTGGGAATTCCTTTTTCTCTGGGTTGTCTAATAGCTCTACACCAGCTGCATTTTTTAGCGCAGTCTGTGCTGCTTTGCGTGTTACCTTCTTTTTGAAAGTTGCATGCACAGTTAAAGAGTGTGTGGTTAATACGGGAACGCGCACACAAGTAGCGGAAACCTTTAACTTTGGCATACCTAAAATTTTGCGAGATTCGTTTCGAACTTTAAGTTCTTCAGATGTGTAGCCATCTTCTTTTAATGAACCAGCCCAAGGCACAACATTTAGCGCAAGTGGAGCCGGGAATGGCCCTAAATCACTAATTGCTTTACGTACATCGCCAGCTACCGAACCTAAATTTTTTCCGGCAACTTCTTTCATTTGGGCCTCAAGTGCATCGATACCCGGTTGCCCAGCACCAGATGCTGCTTGATATGAAGAAACTACTAACTGCTTTAAACCGAATTTCTTATTTAACGCACCCATTGCCACAATCATCGACAAGGTGGTGCAATTAGGATTAGAAATAATTCCCTTTGGACGTTTCTTAACATCTTTTGGATTTACTTCTGGCACAACCAACGGTACGTTCTTATCCATTCTAAATGCACCAGAATTATCAACGACCACTGCGCCACGTGATGCCGCTATTGGCGCCCACTTTGCTGAAATCTCATCTGGTACATCGAACATTGCAATGTCGATACCATCGAATGCTTCTGGTGAAAGTGCAACAACTGTTAACTCTTCACCGCGGCAAACCAATTTCTTTCCTGCAGAACGTGCTGAGGCAATCAATCTGATTTCGCCATAGACATTCTTGCGCTTTGAAAGAATATCTAGCATTACGGTACCGACTGCACCAGTTGCACCAACAACTGCTAATGAAGGTAACTTCTTCTTTTTGCTCATCGACCTGTACCTCCATAAACAACCGCTTCGTTTGAATCTGAATCAAGCTCAAAAGCGGTATGTGCTGCACGAACTGCATTATCAAGATCATTTACGCGGCAAACAATTGAAATACGAATTTCAGAAGTTGAAATCATTTCGATGTTAACGCCAGCATCAGCCATCGCAGCAAAGAAAGTTGCAGTAACGCCTGGATGCGAGCGCATACCAGCGCCAATTAATGATAATTTGCCGATTTGATCATCAAACTGAATTGATTGGAATCCAATTTCGCCCTGCAATTTCTGCAGAATTGAAGTGGCTTTCTGTCCTTCAGTCTTTGGCAAAGTAAATGAAATATCAGTTAAGCCTGTGGCTGCTGCAGATACGTTCTGCACGATCATGTCTATATTGATGTCGGCATCTGCAACTGCTTGGAAGATGCGTGCTGCAACACCAGTTCTATCAGGTACTCCCACCACTGTGATCTTTGCTTCGCTCTTATCGTGCGCGATGCCAGAGAAGATTGCTTGCTCCATGTCTTCTCCTTCAGGGTGGTCCTTAACTACCCAAGTACCTTCATGACTTGAAAAACTTGATCGAACGTGAATTGGTAAATCAAAACGCCGCGCATATTCAACGCAACGAAGATGTAAAACTTTTGCACCTGCTGCTGCAAGTTCTAACATCTCTTCATATGTAACTGTCTTTAACTTTCGCGCATTTGGTACGACGCGTGGATCGGCAGAGAAGACGCCATCAACATCGGTATAAATTTCACAGACATCGGCTTCAAGCGCTGCTGCTAATGCAACGGCAGTGGTGTCTGAACCGCCGCGACCTAAAGTGGTTACATCTTTTGTATCTTGACTAATTCCTTGGAAGCCAGCAACGATTGCAATTGCGCCACCATCAATTGCTTCACGAATACGTGATGGTGTTACGTCAATAATTCGTGCACGTCCATGTGTACTAGTTGTAATCACACCAGCTTGCGATCCAGTAAATGAAAGCGCTTCGTGTCCTAAATTCTTAATTGCCATTGCAAGTAGCGCCATCGAAATTCGCTCTCCGGCTGTTAGCAACATATCCAATTCGCGGCCTTCAGGGATCGGTGTAATTTGATTGGCAAGATCAATCAGTTCATCGGTGGTATCGCCCATTGCAGATACGACTACGACGACCTGATGGCCCGCCTTCTTAGTGGCGACGATGCGACTTGCAACGCGCTTCATCGATTCAGCATCAGCTACCGATGAGCCACCATATTTCTGAACAATTAGTCCCATAGGAGAAGTTTCCCCGCATATTTGGGGGCTTCGCACCTTGGTTTAGGAAAATCTCAAATAATGATACGAGCCTACGTATCGCTATTTGAGATTAATCAAGACTTCGGCGGCCTTCGAAGGCGCGACCGAGCGTGACCTCGTCTGCGTACTCCAGATCGCCACCGACTGGAAGCCCAGAAGCTAGGCGACTGACTTTGATGCCCATCGGCTTAATCATGCGCGCTAGGTAGGTCGCGGTCGCTTCGCCTTCCAGATTCGGATCGGTCGCCAAGATTACTTCTTGGATTTTTGAATCCGAAAGTCTGGCCATCAATTCACGAACTCGAAGTTGCTCTGGGCCGATGCCATCAATCGGTGAAATTGCGCCACCTAATACATGGTACTTGCCACGAAATTCACGAGTACGTTCAATTGCAATTACATCTTTGGGTTCTTCGACAACGCAGATATTGGAACCGTCGCGACGAGGATCCATGCAAATCTTGCACTTTATATCTTCAGAGACATTTCCGCATTCGTCACAGAATTTAACGCGCTCGCGTACTGTACGAATTGCTTCAACTAAAGCTACTGCAACTTCGGAATCAGTTTGCAGAATATGGAAAGCAATTCGCTGTGCGCTCTTTGGACCGATGCCTGGCAAACGTCCGAGAGCTTCAATTAAATCTTGTATCGCACCTTCGTACATCTTAGTTCTCTTCTACTTTGATAACTTCAGCACCAAGTTCTTTTGCTAACAATGAAATTCCTGTAGGGCTATCTGGGTCATCTAGCGATTCACCTTTGTTTGCCGATGCCTTTTGTTGCGGCGTACCTTCGGCAGATGGATCAATGATTGCTTCAATCTTTCGGTCAATTCCAACAACATCAATAAATGCTTGGCGCAGAATTTCATCGGAATTAGAACGCAAGAATGAATCACGTGCGCCAGCGTTAACAATTCCAATAGTTATTGCGCTCTCATCTACCGCAATTATCTGTGCGCTAGCGCTAAGCAGCGACCAAGTAAGTCTGCGCTTCTTTTTCACATCTTCAATCACATCTGGCCACAAGCGACGCAGCCCAGCAATATCAAAAGTATGCCCCTGTGGTGCGGTTGGTGTTTTTGTTTTTGGCCCAGTCGATTTCGGTGACTCTTTTGGTTCCGCTTCAGAAACATGAGCTGAAACTGCTTTTTCTTTTGTTTCAGCGATGTTTACTGAAGCGGGACGAGCAGGCACCGAAATCGATTCCGCTCGTTCAAGACGCTCGATGCGCGCCAACATGCCAGATTCCGATGCATCGCCAATCGGCAAAAGCATGCGTGCACAAATCAATTCCAACATCAAACGCGGCGCAGTTGCACCACGCATCTGCGTTAAACCTTCAGCTGCAATATCTGCCGCACGTGACAGCCCTGCACTGCCAATGTGTTTTGCTTGTGAACGCATGCGCTCTAATTGATCATCTGGAAGTTCGCGCAAAATCGCAGCAGGATTACCTTCACCGAGCGCATCAACAATCATTAGATCACGTAAGCGTTCCAATAAATCTGTAGCAAAACGACGGGGATCGTGTCCGCTTTCAATCACACGGTCAACAGTCGTGAACAAAGTTGCACCATCCCGCGCTGCTAATGCATCAATTGCATCATCCAGTAGCGCAGTATCGGTAAATCCCAAAAGTTGAATCGCAATTTCATATGAGACGCCATCCTTACCAGCGCCTGCCAGCAATTGACCGAGTACAGATAACGCATCGCGTACTGATCCACCGGATGCGCGCACTACTAATGGAATAACACCTTTAGCTACTTTTACGCCTTCGGCTTTGCAAACTTTCTCTAAATGTTCGCCTAATACTCCGGGTGGTACCAATCTAAATGGATAGTGGTGGGTACGTGAACGAATAGTGGCGATTAATTTATCTGGTTCGGTAGTTGCAAAAATAAAAATTACATGTGGTGGTGGCTCTTCTACGACTTTCAAAAGTGCATTAGCGGCACCTGGACCAAGTTGGTGCGCTTCATCGATAATGTAAATTTTGTATTTGGAATTAACTGGTGCGAAGAATGCTTTGTCGCGTAAATCGCGGGCATCATCAACTAAACCATGAGTTGCTGCATCTAATTCAATAACATCCAATGAGCCTGGGCCATTTGCTACTAAATCTTTACAAGATTGGCATTCACCACAAGGAGTTGGAGTTGGGCCTTTTTCGCAATTTAAGCTGCGCGCCATAATGCGAGCGCTAGAAGTTTTTCCGCAACCACGTGGACCAGAGAATAAATATGCATGATGAATACGATCATTTGTAAGCGCATTCATT
>JBPCTD010000005.1:0-8466 GCA_051006515.1 Candidatus Nanopelagicaceae bacterium
TTCAACTGCATATTTACGTGGCCAAATTCTCTATCGAATTGCTGAGATGCTTGAAGGTCGTAAAGAGCAATTTATCGCAGAGTTAAAAGCAACTGGCGATAAGAGCAAGATCGATGATGCCATTGATTTAATTGTTTGGTATGCCGGATGGAGTGATAAGTTAGCGTCACTTGATGGTGTTACTAACCCAGTTTCAGGTCCTTTTTACAACTTCACCACCCCTGAAGCTCTTGGCCTAGTTGGCATAGTTTCAAAACCAACTTTCTTAGATTTTATTGATTCTTTGATGTCGGTTATTGTCAGTGGTAATACCAGCGTGATAATCGCACCTAACACGTTGGCAATTCCAGCGATGAGTTTTGCTGAAGTTTTAGCAACTAGTGATTTACCTGCAGGAGTAATAAATATCTTGACTGGTAGCGCCGATGAATTAGCGCCTTGGATGGCATCTCATATGGATATAGATGGTTTAGACATCTCTGGGGCAAAGAAAGTTGGCGAACTTAAAGTTGCTGCAGCTGAAAATTTAAAGCGAGTTAAAAGCTTCGGTAAAGTTAAAGATCCGGCTCGAATTTTGGCCTTTATGGAAGCAAAAACTATCTGGCATACCGTTGGTATTTAACTCCAGCTCTTATCAACTGTCTTAAACCAGAGTTGCCTAAAAGCTTCGGCATCTAAATCAAGAATCACATTTACTTTAGCTGCTCCAGGAATTCTTCGTGGCTCTACCAACAACTCTAGACGTGGCCGGCGATCTACTACAGTCATACCGCGCACCAATCCATGAGCTACCTCTACCCCAACATCAAAGACTTGAGATTTCAGTAGCGCTGGTCTTAAAACAGCCGCAACTGCACCGTAGTCACCTAAAGTCACGTTCTGTTTAAGTCTTTTGATGCAGGAGATTAATAGTGAACCAGCAAACTGTGCCGCCCTCTCAGAAGAATTACTTAACTTAATTGCTTCAGCTTCAGTTACAAGCGGATGATAAAAGACATCCAGACCGTACATAGTTATTGGGATTCCACTTTTAAAGACAATATCTGCTGCTTCAGGATCATGCCAGATATTGAACTCTGCCATCGCAGTTGCATTTCCAACTGAAGCAGAACCGCCCATCAAGCAAATCTCTTTTAACTTTACTGCAGACTCAGGAAATTGAGTTATAAAATTTGCAATATTTGTAAGTGGTGCAACTGGAACTAAAGTGATTTCACCGGGTCTTGCCTCTACTAAATCTCGTAATAATTCAACAGCACTTCGTGGATCTACTTTGCGCGCTGATTCAGGCAGTCCTAAGTCTCCCATTCCGTCTTTACCATGAATATGTTCGGCATAAAGTGGTTCTTCTACTAATGGTTTTGTCGCACCTATTGCTACTGGTATCTCAGGAGCACTTGCTGCATCTAAAACTTTGAGCGTGTTCTTAACTACTTGATGCACATTAGTATTTCCATCTACGCAGGTAATTCCAAGTAACTCAACTTCGGAGCTTATTGCAGCAAAGAGCACGGCGAAGGCATCATCGAATCCAGTATCAACATCAAGGACTATTGGGTGGCGCTTCATAATTCGAAAGTCTAGCCATAGAATTGCAAATGTGAGCGCACCAGTTATAGCGGTAGTGGGTAGCGCAATGATGGATTTAACGGCATATACCGATGTAATTCCAAGCGCCGGCCAAACATTAGTCGGCCAAGAATTCACGACTGGTTTTGGTGGAAAAGGTGCAAACCAAGCGGTTGCGGCAGCGAACTCAGGAGCCAAGGTCTATTTCGTTGGAAAAATAGGTAGAGATGTCTTTGGTGAAACTATTTTGCAGAATTTCAAAGATCGAGCAATCCAAATAGATTATTTAAGTAATGGCGAAAGCGCTACCGGAGTTGCTCATATTTGGGTCGATAAAAGTGGCGAGAATCGAATCATTATTATTCCTGGCGCTAATCATGAAATTGACATAAGTGTTGCTGCCAGCGCCATCGCAGAAATTCCTAACTTGCAAGTTGTAATTGGTCAATGCGAAATTAAACAAGAGGTTACTTTGGCCGCTTTTAAAGCTGCCAAAGCACGAGACGTAATCACTATATTAAATCCAGCGCCATATGAACCACTTCTACCTGAACTACTTTCGGTAACTGATTGGATTATTCCAAATGAAAGTGAATATGCAGAGCTAAAAAATTTAGAATTAAATCAGATAGATGCTGAGATTATTTTGACTTTAGGCGAAGAGGGTGCGCGCCATTTAAATTCTGATTTACATATTGCCGCGATAAAGGTAAACGCAGTAGATACCACTGGCGCAGGAGATGCATTTGTCGGCACCTTTGCAAGCGCGTTAGCAGCTGGCAATGATTTATCAGAGGCGATGCGTAAAGGTTGTATTGCTGCAGGGTTAAGCGTCACCAAGAAAGGAGCGCAGAGCTCCTATCCAACTTATGCGGAGATCTCTACCTTTTCATAACCGCGAAGTACGAAGGTCGGCCTTCTAATTGGCTCGCTTGCAATTTTCATATCTGGAAAAGCTTTTACCAATTTAGGTAGCGCAATTCCCATTTCAAGTCGTGCAAGTGGACCACCAAGACAAAAATGTATTCCGGCGCCAAATCCAATATGTGGGTTGGGATCTCGCGTGATATCCATGGAGTCGGCGCTGGCAAAAACTTCTCCATCGCGATTTGCCGAACCCAATAGGGCCGCAATTTTCTGGCCTTTCTTAATAGTTACACCACCTACTTCGGTATCGGCAGTTGCAGTGCGCTCAAAGAGATGCAGCGGCGCATCGAATCGTAGAAACTCTTCAATAGCCGTAGCAGCTAATTGATCAGGATTTTCTCGAAGCAATTTAAATTGATCTTGACGTTCAAGAAGCGCCACCATGCCGTTACCAAAACCATTAACGCTCGCTTCATGACCGGCATTTAACAATAGGACACAGGTGGCAATTAGCTCTTGGGTATTTAGCTTCTCCCCTTGCTCTTCTACTCTTACTAGATCCGTAATCAAATCTGAGCCAGGGTTCTCTTTCCGTTGATCCGCCAAATTTTTTACATACGCGGCAAACTCTGCCGCTGCTTTTTTAGCACTAGTTTTAGCTTCTTCGCTCGGATTAACCTCATACATCTTCACGATAGCTTGCGACCAAGGTCGGAGTAAGTACTCATCTGACTCGGGAAAACCAAGTAGCGCCACAATAACTTTGACTGGTAACGGCTCTGCGAAATCTGCAATTAAATCGAAGTTTCCACCTTTTGCTTTAATATCTTCAATTAATTGGTTAACAATTTTTTCAATAATTCCGCGTTGGCCTTCAATGACATTCTTGTTAAATGCTTTAGATACCAATGCGCGAAGTCTGGTGTGCTTTGGCGGCTCTGAATCTAAAATGGAATCGGCATGTAGCCAGTTGAAAGTATTCCATTCAGATTCTGGCTCTTTTGCTTTGAAAATTCGGCCTAACACTTTATTACGAAGTGTGGCATTAGCATCTTCGTAGCAACCAGCCAAATACATGTTGGTCTCTTCGTGCCAAATTGGTTTTCCCGCAGCGCGTAATTTAGCTAACTCTGGATAGGGATCAACTAGAAAATTCTTATCGTTGAAGTTGATCATATCTTTCTCCAATCTGCTTTAGGTATGCGCTCTTATCCTCAATAAATGCGGCATTCATAGCGCATAAAGTTAACTCTTTAAACTCCGCTAAACCCCATCCAAAAGCGTCAGCACACTCTTGGAATTCATGGCTCATGCTGGTACCGCTCATTAATCGATTATCGGTATTTAGTCCTAAATTGAAACCTAAATCAAAGAGCTCTCGGACTGGGTGCGAAGTATAAGTATCGGCAACTCCAGTTTGCAGATTTGAAGTTGGGCAAATTTCTAAGTGAATCTGCCTATCCAATACTTCTTTAGCAATTGCACCATTTGGTAAATCCTCACTAATGCGCACGCCATGGCCAATTCGACTTGCACTACATTGATTTATAGCCATATCCATATATTCAGGCCCTGCCGCTTCACCAGCATGGATAGTAAATGGCATTTCATGACGCTTTAAATATTGAAAGGTTTCTAGTTGCAGAGTTGGTGGGTAACCCAATTCTGGGCCGGCGATATCAAAACCCACTACCCCTTGATTACGGTACTTAACAGTTAACTCTGCGACTTCCTGTGACTTATCTAAATTACGCATGCCACAGAGAATGGTATTAACCTTTAAACCAGTCTCTATTTCACCAATTCGGTAACCTTCAAGCATCGCCTCAACAACTTGCTCTAAATACATTCCCTGCTTTGTGAAATGTTCAGGTGCGACTCGAACTTCCGCGTAGATGACTCCATCTTGGGCTAAATCGATGACAGTCTCTTTGGCAACTCTTACGATATCTTTTTCGCGTTGCATCACCGCAATAGTGTGATCAAAGGTTTCTAAATATCTAACTAACGAGCCTGAGTCACAAGATTCTTTAAACCAATCAGAAAGTTTAGAAATTGAAGTGGTAGGTAAAGATTTGTAGCCAATTTCGTCAGCAATTTCAATGATGCTCTCAGGTCTTAATCCGCCATCCAAATGATCGTGCAGTAAAACTTTAGGTAGTTCTCTCAACCTATCCGCTCCAAAATTAGAGGCAGACGTTGATAATCTGAATCGTATTCAACCGCGCCAGATAGTGATTCTAAAGCGCGCTCAAATAACTCTGGTTTATCGCTATGTAAAGTAAATAATGGAGATCCTTTTTCGACTTTAGCGCCAGGCTTTGCATGAATTTCAATGCCTGCTCCAAGTTGTAACTGCTCACCTTGTCTAGATCTACCGGCACCTAAACGCCATGCAGCGATACCAACTTTTAGCGCATCCATTTTGGTAATGACACCGCTTCGCTCAGCTGCAATTACTTGTTGCTCTTTTGCCACCGGCAATTTGCCATCTGGATCGCCACTTTGCGCTTTGATCATTCTGCGCCAGTGATCCATTGCTTTGCCATTCTTTAAATTATCAGCTGGATCTACACCTTGTATGCCAGCGAGTTCGAGCATTTCGCGCGCAAGTAACACCGTCAGCTCTACAACATCAGCCGGTCCGCCACCTGATAAGACTTCAACTGATTCACGGACTTCTAAAGCATTGCCGGCAGTTAATCCCAAAGGCACATCCATTGCGGTAATTAAAGCTCGAATATTTACACCAGCGCTTTTACCGATTTCGACCATGACAGTTGCAAGTTCACGAGCCTTTAATGGATCGCTCATAAATGCACCGCTACCGGTCTTTACATCCAACACTAAAGCGCCAGTTCCTTCTGCGATTTTCTTACTCATGATAGAAGAGGCTATTAGCGGAATAGCTTCGACTGTCGCAGTCACATCGCGAAGCGCATATAGTTTTTTATCTGCTGGTGCTAGTCCGCTACCTGCCGCGCAAATTACGCCGCCAGTTTCTTTAATTACCTGCAACATCTCTTCGTTACTTAATGAGGCGCGCCAACCTGGAATTGATTCCAACTTATCTAAAGTACCACCAGTATGTCCAAGTCCACGTCCTGATAACTGCGGCACTGCAGCTCCACAAGAAGCTACCAATGGCACCAGTGGCAAAGTAATTTTGTCTCCCACGCCACCTGTTGAATGTTTATCCACTGTAGGGCGATCGAGCATCGACCAATTCATTCGTTCGCCACTTCTGATCATGGCATCAGTCCAACGGCTTATCTCATGGCGCTCCATGCCATTTAGCAGAATCGCCATTGCCAACGCTGACATCTGTTCATCTGCTACTACTCCGCGGGTATAAGCATCAACTACCCAATCAATTTGTTCGTCGTTTAAAACTTTACGATCACGCTTTAATGCGATGATTTCTGGGGCGGTAAATTTCTCTGACATTTATCTGAACTTCAAAGTTACTTTAAATCATCAGGGCCAAATGCCCATGGCAGCATGTCGGACATTTTCTGCGGACCAGTAGGTGTCATAAGTAACGCATCAGGTCCACCATGTTCAAAAAGCAACTGTCTACAACGACCACATGGCGCTAAGAAATTACCATCGCCATCAACGCAAACAATCGCCATCAATCGACCGCCGCCGGTAGTAGCTAAATTAGAGACCAAACCACATTCGGCGCAGAGCCCTACTCCATATGAAGCATTCTCAACATTGCAACCTTCGATGATTCGACCATCATCAACTAGCGCAGCTACACCTACTGGAAAATTTGAGTACGGTGCATAAGCTTTTTTCATTGCCGAAATTGCTCGTTGATGGATCTCTTCCCAAGCGATAGCCACTATTTATTTCCGCCTCGGCGATATGGCATACCGTCTGCCGCCGGCATTCGTAAGCGTTGTGTTCCAAGTCCCAAAACCAAAAGCGTTACCAAATATGGAGTCATAGTGACGAACTGACCAGGAAGTTCAGTGAAAGTTACATACAGCCAAATTGCAAAAGCAGCTACTGCCAAACTAATCACAACTGGAATGTATTTTGCTTTACGTAAATTAATAATGGCAAATGTCACCATGATGAGCGCCAATAACATCAATAACGCATGGATTGCAGTGGCATCACGTAGTTGAAGCGCATCGGCAAAACCAAATAGACCAGCGCCGGTCATCAATCCACCAGGACGCCAGTTGCCGAATATCAAAGCAGCTAAACCGATATATCCGCGGCCACCGGTTTGATTCTCTTGATAGTGATTGGAGGCCACAATTGCTAGGAAAGCACCGCCAAAACCCGCAAATCCGCCGGAGATCAAGACGCCGGAATACTTCATCAAATAGACATTAACGCCTAGTGATTCAGCTGCCGTTGGCGCTTCACCGGCGCTACGTAAGCGCAAACCAAATGCGGTATGCCATAAGAACCAGTAACTAAATGGCACAAGTGCAATTGCAAAAACTGTCACGTATGAAACATCGCCAGTTAGGCCACGTAAAATTGCAAAGGTATCTGAGATAAAAAACCAATTCTTATTGGCAATCGCGCCGAATAAATCCGGGCTTTTCCAACCAAAATAAGTTCCGCCAGAGAGAATTGGTAAACCATTTAAACCAATTGGTTCAATATCAGGTGATTGTGATGGACCGACCCAAGTACCGTTCTTATAAAGAATAGTTGAGATATATCGAACCAAACCTGCTGCAATAATGTTAATGGCCACACCTGAAACCACATGGTCAACGCCAAATCCCACAGTTGCAATCGCGTGTAACAACGCGCCAAGTGCTCCCATTACTACACCAGCAATTAAGCCAGCAACTGCGCCATGTTTAGCGCCAATGAAACCGCCGCCCCATGCACCCATGATCATCATGCCTTCAAGGCCAATGTTGACCACGCCAGAACGTTCTGAGAAGAGACCGCCCAGAGCTGCCATTGCAATTGGCACCGATAACAAAAGCGCGGAAGATGCAGTACCGATACTGGTTAAATCAGTAGCGCCAGTTAGCAACTTAATAGTTGAAAGCGAGAAGATTATTGAGAATGCGTAAAGTGCTAAGCGAGCTGGCTTACCAAGTAAATTTAATCTCTTAAGCATTGGCAGCCGCCTTTGCTAGATCGTTTGAGACGACTTTTACTTTGTACCTGCTAACTACTTCGAATGCGATCACTGAACTTAAAAGAATGGCGCCTTGCATGATGAAGTAAGTTTCAGGCGCAATATCGATTAGATCTAAGGAACGCGAAGAGACTTCCAGGAATGAGAAGAGCAGACTTGAAAATGCCATACCAATTGCGCTATTTCTACCAAGTAGCGCCACCGCAATAGCTGAGAAACCGAGCCCAGCACGGAAACCTAAGTTGTATGCATGCGTTTCCGCTAAAACTGTTGGCAGTCCTGATAATCCGGCAACTGCACCAGAAGAGATCATTGCGATCACAATCATGCGCTTGGAGTTAACGCCACTTACGCGTGCTGCTATTGGATTTATGCCAGATGCGCGCAATTCAAAACCAAAGCGAGTGCGGTTAACAACCCACCAAAATGCGACACCTAAAAAGATTGCCACTAATAACATGCCATAGATACCGCGACCTTGGGTGGCGCTGCGATCTAACTGATTGGTTAAGAATGAGAGGTTAGGCATCTGACCTGAAGGTGGTAACTCTTTGGTAGTTAAATTGTTTGAACCTTCAATTTTCACCGTGAAATGTCTAGATAACAAATAAGCGCTAAGCCCACCTGCAATGCTGTTAAGCATGATGGTGGAGATAACTTCATTGACTCCCCGTTTAACTTTCAAAACTCCAGCAATTGCAGCCCATAATCCGCCAACAGTCATCGAAATTAAAAAGATTGCCAAGATGTGAAGTACCGGTGGCAGAGTAAACATGGCACCTAGATAACAGGCAAAGAGCGCACCTAAACGTAGCTGACCTTCAACACCAATGTTGAATAAACCAGCGCGAAAAGTAATTGCAATTGCGATTGCGGCAATGTAATAAGAGGTAGCGGTGTTGAGT
>JBPCTD010000006.1:0-8561 GCA_051006515.1 Candidatus Nanopelagicaceae bacterium
CTGCTAAACCAGTTAATAATGGGAACCAGCCAAAATCGCTTTCAACATTTATAGCAAACGAAAAAGTTAAACCTTTTCCTACTGGAACTTCGAATTTTCGATCTAATCTGCCGCGACCTGCACTTTGATAATCTGCAATTAATACAGTACGCGGAGAAAAATTCCTCCGCAAATCAACTTGGGTGGAACCAGTTTCTTTAATAAAACTTACTGACCAGTACTGCGAAACTTTGGAATTTATCTCTTCGATGTTTAGACCTTCGATACCCACAGAAGGTACGGTAGGGCCATGAGCAAGAATCTGAAAACTACTGCAGGAAAAATCGAGGATTTAAGGGCTCGGCTAGATGAAGCGGTCCACTCTGCATCTGAAGCAGCAGTTACTAAGCAGCATGCCAAAGGAAAATTAACAGCCAGAGAACGAATTGAACTGCTGTTAGATGAAGGCTCCTTCCAAGAGATGGATGAGTTTGCCCGTCATCGATCAACTGCATTTGGCATGGATAAGCACCGACCATATGGTGATGGTGTTGTGATTGGTTTTGGCACAATTGATGGTCGTAGCGTTGCCGTTTATTCACAAGATTTCACCATCTTTGGTGGTTCGCTTGGCGAAGTAATGGCTGAGAAAATCAGAAAGATTATGGAATTTGCTCTCAAGAATGGAATTCCATTAATTGGAATAAATGATTCTGGTGGCGCCAGAATTCAAGAAGGTGTGCAAGCACTAGGTGGATATGGACATATCTTCCGACTAAATACTCGCGCTTCGGGTGTAATTCCGCAGATTACTTTGATCTTGGGTCCATGTGCAGGTGGTGCAGCTTATTCTCCTGCGCTTACAGATTTCACTGTTATGGTAAATGAGAAGTCTTATATGTTTATTACCGGCCCTGATGTCATCAAGACAGTCACAGGTGAAGAAGTAGGAATGGAAGAACTTGGTGGTGCACATACTCATGCATCCAAAACTGGTAATGCGCACTACCTTGCAGAATCAGAAGAAGATGCAATTGATTACGTTAAAGCGCTTCTCTCGTATTTACCAAGCAATAACATGGATGGCGCACCTCATCTACCTGCTACCGAAACTTTAGCCCGCAAAGCAACAGATACTGCGCTAGATACTTTAATTCCAGACTCTCCGAATCAACCATATGACATGAAGACTGTGATTCATGCTCTTCTTGATGAAGGTGAATTTTTGGAAGTCCATGCAAGTTTTGCGCCAAACATTATTGTGGGATTTGGGCGAATTGAAGGTGAATCTGTTGGAATCATTGCCAATCAACCACAACAATTAGCGGGAACACTTGATATTAACTCTTCGGAAAAAGCAGCGAGATTCTTACGCTTCTGCGACTCATTCAATATTCCAATAGTTACCTTGGTTGATGTTCCGGGATTCTTACCTGGTACCGAACAAGAATGGGATGGCATTATCCGTAGAGGTGCAAAGTTACTTTATGCATACGCTGAAGCAACTGTGCCCTTAGTTACCTTAGTAACTCGCAAGGCGTATGGCGGTGCATACATTGTTATGGGATCAAAACAGATCGGTGGCGATGTTGTTTTTGCTTGGCCAACTTCAGAGATTGCAGTGATGGGAGCCCAAGGCGCAGTAAATATTCTTTACCGTCGTGAAATTGCAGAAGCTAAAGATCCTGAAGCGCTGCGCGCACAATTGGTAGCTGATTACAACGAATCTCTTGCTAATCCATATAACGCAGCAGAGCGCGGCATTGTTGATGCAGTAATCGAACCAAATCAAAGTCGCGAATACATCACCAAAGTGTTGCGAACCTTAAAAACAAAGCGCGACTCGTTGCCACCTAAGAAGCATGGAAACATCCCGCTATGACCAAGAATTTCACCATTATTAGCGGCACCGCATCTGCAGAAGAACTCGAAGTTCTTAACCAAGTAATTAAGCAACATCAGAAAGTTGAACGCACACCGGTGGTAAAGAGAAGCAATTGGGCGCAGCCATTAATGCGCGCGCCTATGCCGCAAGCTACTATTTTCGGAGCAGGTCGAAACGCTTAATGAGATTAATTTTGGCATCACAATCACCTTCACGTAAGCGACTTCTCGAAGGTGCTGGTCTGCATCCTGAAATTATCGTCAGTAATGTAGATGAAGAGACCGAAGAATTTAGCGCCATGTCTCCAAGCGATATGGTGATTGCGCTAGCGATTACCAAAGCACACACCGTGTTAGAGCAGATAAGCGATGACGCGCTAATAATCGCTTGTGACTCCACCTTTGAATTTGAAGGTGAATCATTCGGCAAACCAGAAACGCCTGAAATAGCTAAAGAGCGCGCTGCCCGATTAAGTGGCAAAACTGGGTTACTTCATACTGGGCATTGCATTATTGATACCAAACAAGGAAAAGAATTGGCAGATCGCGTCACCACATCAGTTACTTTTGATGATTTAAATTCAGAGTTGATTGAAGATTACGTAGCAACTGGCGAACCTCTAAAAGTTGCTGGTGGATTTACTCTTGATGGTTTTAGTTCGCCTTTAATTAGTGGAATTGATGGCGACTACACCAATGTAGTCGGAATCTCTATGCCATACCTTCGAAAAAGCCTGGAACATCTTGGATATCCCTGGCCGACCGTGAAATCTATGGGGGCAAAATGAAGCGTGTTCTTATCGCTAATCGCGGCGAAATTGCAATTCGAGTTATTCGAGCTTGCAGAGATCACGGTATTGAATCAGTAGCAGTTTATTCAGATGAAGATCGGAACTCTTTACATGCATCTATGGCAGATGCGGCATTTTCATTAAAGGGTTTGACTGCAGCTCAAACTTATTTAAACATTGAAAAGTTAATAAAGGTTGCTAAAGAATCTGGTGCAGATGCAGTTCACCCTGGCTATGGATTTCTTTCAGAGAATGCAGAGTTTGCCGAAGCTGTTAGCACTGCAGGTTTGATTTGGATTGGTCCGCCACCTGCTGCGATTCGTGCGCTTGGAGATAAAGTTTCCGCGCGCAAAATTGCAGCAAAAGCGGGAGCCCCTTTAGTTGCAGGTACCAAAGATCCGGTAGCATCTCATGAAGAAGTTGTCACCTTTGCAAAAGAACATGGTCTGCCAGTTGCAATTAAGGCAGCTCATGGTGGTGGCGGTCGTGGATTAAAAGTTGCACGTACTTTGGAAGAGATTCCGGAGCTTTATGCTTCAGCGGTACGTGAAGCTATTGCTGGATTTGGTCGCGGAGAATGTTTCGTTGAGAGATATTTGGACAAACCTCGACATGTGGAAACTCAAGTTTTAGTAGATAAATTCGGCCATGCAGTAGTGGTTTCAACTCGCGATTGCTCGTTGCAACGTCGCCACCAGAAATTGGTTGAAGAAGCGCCAGCACCATTCTTAAGCCAAGCGCAGAATCAAACCCTCTATCAGGCAAGCAAATCAATTATGAAAGAAGCTGGTTATGTTGGCGCTGGAACCTGTGAATTCCTAGTTGGTTTAGATGGCACAATTTCATTTCTTGAGGTAAATACTCGACTACAAGTTGAGCATCCGGTATCGGAAGAGATCACCGGAATTGATTTAGTGCGTGAGCAGTTCCGAATCGCTGAAGGGCAAGCGCTGGGTTTTGATGATCCGGTGATACGTGGACACTCCATTGAATTTCGCATCAATGGTGAAGATCCAGGTCGTAACTTTTTGCCAGCACCAGGACAGATAACAGAGTGGCATTTACCAAGCGGCCCTGGTGTTCGTGTTGATGCTGGTTTTAGAAAAGATGATTCCATTGGCGGAAACTTTGATTCCTTATTAGCAAAGTTAATCGTAACTGGAGCTAGCAGAGAACAAGCTATTGAACGTGCGAAGCGAGCCTTAGCAGAATTTAAAGTTGAAGGTTTAGCTACCGCTCTTCCCTTCCATCGAGCCATTCTAGAAGATCCGAATTTCACCAATACTTTTAAGATCTACACAAGTTACATTGAGAATGAATTTAAGAATGAGATTCCTGAATACCGTGCAGGTTCTCCGGTGGTACAAAGTCATGCAGCGCCTGAACATGTCATTGCAGAAATCAATGGACATCGCTTTGAAGTATTAGTGCATGTGCCAGAACCAGTTCACAAACGCCATCGCGCACGCAAAGGTGCGACGGGTGGTGCAACTGGCGATAGTTTGATGGCACCTATGCAAGGCACAGTGGTAAAAATTGCAGTCAAAGATGGAGATCAAGTTGAAAAGGGAGATTTACTCTTTGTGCTAGAAGCAATGAAGATGGAACAGCCTTTAACCGCTCATAAATCAGGAAAAATCTCGGGAATTCTCGTTGAGATAGGTGAAACCATCGCAAGCGGAACCTCGCTGTGCGATATTTCAGATTAGTAATAAAGTGGGTTCGTGAATCGAGCTGAAGTTCAAGCGTGGATTGCTGATGATCCGGACCCAAAAACTGCCGCGCATCTGCAACGCTTACTCGATGAAAATAACGAAGCAGAGCTTAAAAAACTTTTCAATGGCTTCTTAACTTTCGGAACTGCTGGCCTTCGCGGCCCAATCGCACCTGGACCATCTGGCATGAACCGCGCGGTTGTTGGTAGAACTGCAGCGGCGATTGCTCAATACATGAAACAACGTTCACTTACCAAAGTGGTAATCGGCAGAGATGCCAGATACGGATCTGAAGATTTCACCCGCGAAAGTGCTGAGATCTTAAGTGGCGCTGGTCTTGAAGTTAGCGTGCTACCTCGGCCATTGCCCACCCCAGTACTAGCGCATGCCGTAAAACAATTGAATGCAGATGTTGGAATCATGGTTACTGCTAGCCACAACCCTCCAATGGATAATGGCTACAAGGTTTACTTAAACGCTGATGTTGATGGAATCAACTACCAAGGCTCGCAGATAATTACACCTACCGATAAATTGATCTCTGCTGAGATCGACAAAATTACCTCCTTAAAAAGTCAACCTCGTGGTGTTTCATGGCACCAGCTCAATGATGAAGTTTTTGATGACTATGTGGCAAAGACTGCGCTAATCGGTAAGACACCAGGTAAGTTAAAGATTGTCTACACTGCAATGCATGGCGTTGGAACTGAAACTGTTGAAGCAGTATTTAAGCGCGCCGGTTTCGATGCGCCAATTTTGGTCGAAGCACAAACGAAACCAGATCCAGATTTTCCAACGGTGGCATTTCCAAATCCCGAAGAGCCTGGTGCAATTGATTTAAGCCTGGAAAAAGCGCGAGAAGTTGGCGCAGATTTAGTAATTGCAAATGATCCTGATGCCGATCGCTGCGCCGCTGCTATCAACGATCCAATTCATGGTTGGCGCATGCTTCGTGGCGATGAACTGGGTATTCTCCTTGGAGATTGGATAGCCCGAACAAATCCTGGTAATTATGGAAATTCGATTGTCTCTTCCTCCGGATTAAGCAAAATCGCCAAACATTACGGAAGAAATTTCCAAGAGACGCTAACTGGCTTTAAATACTTGTCACAGATACCAAACTTAGCTTTTGCTTACGAAGAGGCGATTGGATATTGCGTAGATTCCGCAACTGTTTCCGATAAAGATGGTGTTAGCGCTGCAATTGCTTTGGCGCAATTGGCAAGCGAACTAGCGGCAAATGGGCAGACTATTTATGACCGCTTACAGGAGATTTGGCAGAATATTGGATTCCATGCCACTGAACAGATTTCAATCCGAGTAGAGAATATTAAGTTAGTGGGCAAAGTACTTGAACGTTTCCGCTCCACCCCACCTTCTGCTATCGGCAAATTTGTGGTCACTCAAATTGATGATTTAGCTAAACCAAATGGCGCACTTCCGCCAACCGATGGGTTAAGGATTTGGCTTGGAGATATCCGCGTGATCGTTAGACCTTCCGGTACAGAACCAAAGTTAAAGTGCTACATCGAAGTGATTAGCAATTCTGAAGCCGAAGCAAAAGAAATTTTAGATGAGTTACGTGGGCCATTGAAAGCGATGCTGCAATGAATGCGCAAAGTAAATTTTACGGCTTGATTGACGGTAGCGAAAACTCTTTAAAATCTTTCCTTAAGAATTTATCGCCAGTTGATCAAGTTGGTGCCGAAGCACGTGCAGCCATGCTAGGTACTCGAAGCATTAAAACCAGTAGCAAAGCTTGGGCTATTGATACCGCCATTTCTATGGTTGATCTAACAACTCTAGAAGGTGCAGATACTCCTGGAAAAGTAAAAGCGCTCTGTACCAAAGCAGTACGCCCAGCGCCATCAGATCCAACTGTCCCAAGTGTTGGCGCTGTCTGCGTTTACAACGACATGGTTAAAGTGGCGCGCACCCATTTAGATTTAATCGGAGGCAAATCGATTCCTGTTGCTGCAGTTTCAACTGCATTCCCATCTGGACGAGCTTCTATGGCGGTAAAACTTCGTGATACTCAAGATGCGATTGATGCCGGGGCGACAGAAATCGATATGGTGATTGATCGCGGTGCCTTCTTAGCTGGTCGAATTGGTGAAGTATTTGATGAGATTGTGCAGATCAAAGAAGTTTGTGGCGAGAAAGCACATTTAAAGGTGATCTTTGAAACTGGTGAATTGGTCACTTATGACAATGTTCGGAAAGCTTCATATCTTGCAATGCTAGCTGGTGGTGATTTCATTAAGACTTCCACTGGAAAAGTTGCCCCTGCTGCTACCCCGCCAGTTGTTTTGGTGATGCTCGAAGCGGTTCGAGATTTCAAAGAGCTAACAGGCCACAAGATAGGCGTTAAACCTGCCGGCGGAATTCGCACCACTAAAGATGCAATTAAGCAGCTAGTGCTAGTAAATGAGATTGCTGGCCCTGAATGGCTAAATAATAAGTATTTCCGTATTGGCGCTAGTGCGCTATTAAATGATTTATTGATGCAACGCATGAAACTATCCGATGGCTACTACGCTAGCCCTAATTATGTTACGGTCGACTAAATATGACATTTGAATATGCCCCTGCGCCAGAATCCAAATCAATTGTAAAAATTGAAAAGGAATATGGGCACTTTATCAATGGCAAATTTGTAAAAGGCAAGAAGCACTTTGCCACTATTAACCCAGCGACTGAAGAGGTACTCTCCAAAGTTGCTAATGGCGATAAAAGCGATATTGATAAAGCGGTGCAGGCGGCCCAAGTTGCATATACAAAAGTTTGGTCGAAGTTATCAGGTGCAGAACGTGGCAAATATCTGTACCGCATTGCACGCATCTTGCAAGAACGCGCCAGAGAATTCGCAGTCCTAGAAACTTTAGATAATGGCAAACCAATACGAGAAACTCGCGATACTGATATCCCATTAGTGGCGGCGCACTTCTTCTATCACGCAGGCTGGGCAGATAAGTTGGATTATGTGGGATTGGGTAAATCGCCAAGTGCATATGGTGTAGTTGGCCAGATTATCCCTTGGAACTTTCCATTATTAATGTTGGCCTGGAAGATTGCACCAGCTCTTGCAGCTGGAAATACCGTAGTTCTTAAACCTGCGGAAACTACGCCACTTACTGCGCTACTTTTTGCTGAAGTTTGCCAACAGGCAGAGCTGCCTGCAGGAGTAGTAAATATTGTTACTGGTGCAGGCGAAACTGGCGCTGCGCTAGTAAACCATCCTGGTATTGCCAAAGTTGCTTTCACTGGTTCTACTGAGGTTGGAAAAGCAATAGCTCGAGCAATTGCAGATACTAAAAAGGTTGCTACTTTAGAGCTTGGCGGTAAAGGTGCAAATATTGTCTTTGAAGATGCTGCAATGGATCAAGCAGTTGAAGGAATCGTAAATGGCATCTTCTTCAATCAAGGCCATGTCTGCTGCGCCGGTTCTAGATTGCTAGTACAAGAGAACATCGCTGATGAAGTCACTCAAAAATTACAGAAGCGCATGGAAAAAATCCGAGTTGGTGATCCAATGGATAAGAACACTGACTTAGGCGCAATTAATTCCAAAGCACAATTAGAAAAGATAAAAGAATTGGCCGCTTCGGGAAGTGCAGAAGGTGGTGAAATCTGGTCACCGAAATGCAATCTACCAAGCAATGGCTTCTGGTTTGCACCTACTATCTTTACTGGCGTAACTCAGGCTCATCGCATTGCACGTGAAGAGATTTTTGGACCAGTCTTATCAATATTAACTTTCCGCACCCCTGCCGAGGCTATTGAGAAAGCAAATAACACTCCATATGGATTATCTGCCGGTATTTGGAGCGAGAAAGGTTCAAAGATTCTTTGGGCTGCGCAGCAACTTCGTGCTGGCGTGATTTGGGCAAATACTTTCAATAAATTCGACCCTGCATCGCCTTTTGGTGGTTACAAAGAATCTGGCTGGGGCCGAGAAGGCGGCCGCCACGGTTTACACGCTTACTTAAAGGCAGGTAAATAATGTCTCGAATTGATGTAAAGAAAACTTACAAGCTATATATAAATGGCGCTTTCCCAAGATCTGAATCTGGGCGCGTCTTTGAAGTAAGAAATAATAAGGGCGTCTTCTTAGCAAATCCCGCCTTAGCTTCTAGAAAAGATTTACGCGACGCCATTACCGCTGCGCGTGGTGCATTTCCTAAATGGAGTA
>JBPCTD010000007.1:0-20605 GCA_051006515.1 Candidatus Nanopelagicaceae bacterium
CGGAAGAATCGGGCCATAGCCTCAATTACGAATACCGAATTTAAGGCAATTTTTTCGCTACGAAATAGCGCTAAACGTTTTGGTACTAATTCACCCAGCACTAAAGAAAAGTAAGCAATTACCAAGGTAACTAGGATGATAGAAAGAGTCTTGGCAGCGCCGCTACCAAGTCCTAAATCTTCAAGTATCGGGCGAATAAAGACACCGATCTGCTCCGCACCAAGCGCTGCAGATAAAAAGCCAGTTACCGTAACACCTACCTGCACCGCAGCTAAGAAGCGGTTTGGGTTAGAAGTTAATTTAGAGAGCCTTGCGCCACGTTTACCGCTATCAGCTAATTGTTTAACTTGGCTTTCGCGTAAAGAAATTAAAGCAATCTCTGCGGCAACAAAGAATGATCCAAGAAGGATCAGGGCCAGAACGAGCGCGATGGCTTGAATGAGGTCCATTAGATGAGAAAGATTAGCGGAAAGACTTCCTTCCTCGCTCATTCACGCGTAATCTCGCCCCCAGTAAGACACTTCCAACGGATCGTCGGGCACGTACCTGCCCGGAAGGAGCAGTAATGGCATCAGTAACATTCGAACAAGCATCACGTATCTATCCAGGTAATCCAATTCCCGCAGTTGATAAATTAGATCTCACAATTAATGATGGTGAGTTCTTAGTTTTAGTTGGCCCATCAGGTTGCGGTAAGTCAACATCTCTTCGTATGTTGGCAGGACTTGAAGAGATCGATACTGGTCGCATTTTGATTGGTGATCGCGATGTAACAAATATCGCGCCAAAGGATCGCGATATTGCGATGGTATTCCAGTCATATGCTTTATATCCACACATGACTGTGGCAGAAAATATGGGCTTTGCGTTAAAGATCGCAGGCGTTTCAAAAGATGAACGTGACAAGCGCGTTCTTGAAGCAGCACGTTTATTAGATCTTGAACCATATTTAGAGCGTAAGCCGAAAGCACTTTCTGGCGGTCAGCGTCAGCGTGTTGCTATGGGTCGCGCAATTGTTCGTGAACCACAAGTATTTTTAATGGACGAACCACTATCTAACCTTGATGCAAAACTTCGTGTATCAACACGTACTCAAATTGCAGCGCTACAGCGACGTCTTGGCATCACTACTGTTTACGTTACACACGATCAGATTGAAGCTATGACCATGGGCGATCGTGTAGCAGTTCTAAAAGATGGTTTGTTGCAGCAGGTAGATAGCCCACGAAATCTTTACGATAAGCCAGGCAATGCAGTCGTCGCTGGCTTTATTGGTTCACCTGCGATGAACCTTCTTCTAGTACCGGTTTCAGATGGCAAAGCACATGTTGGCCATCTAGATATTCCAGTTCCAGCTTCGGCTGGAGATAATGTAATTGTTGGCGTTCGCCCAGAAGGTTGGGAGCCAGCTTCTGAAGGCTTTGAAGTAAATGTTGAGGTCGTAGAAGAGCTTGGCTCAGATGCCTTCGTTTACGGTAAGCCAGCAGATAGCAAAGTTAAATTTGCTAACGCTTCAGATGAAGGCGCAACAGTTATCGTCCGTTGGGATCCAAAGAACCCACCTAAGGCTGGAAGCCAAGTTAAGGTCAAAGCAAATCCTGCTGCGATTCACTTGTTCCATGCACAGTCTGGACTTCGCCTTAACTAATTTAACTAACTTAACCAATTAGTTCAATAAAAAATCCCGCTCGATTTAATATTAATCGGCGGGATTTTTTATTTCTAAATATAGTTCTAATTAAGCCATCTTCTGCTTTAGATTTTCATTGATTGCATCGAGGAATTGCTGGGTATTTAACCAAGGAGCATCAGGGCTGATCAAAAGCGCCAAATCCTTGGTCATCTTTCCTGATTCAACAGTTTCGATACATACCTTTTCAAGTTTCTCTGCAAACTCTGCAAGTTTTGGATTGTTATCCAACTTGGCGCGATGCGCTAAGCCACGAGTCCAAGCAAAGATAGATGCAATTGGATTGGTCGAAGTTGCTTTACCTGCTTGATGATCGCGATAGTGGCGAGTTACAGTTCCATGAGCTGCCTCAGATTCAACGGTGCGTCCATCTGGAGTCATAAGTACTGAAGTCATAAGTCCCAATGAGCCATAACCTTGTGCAACTGTGTCTGATTGGACATCGCCA
The DNA here is from genome assembly GCA_051006515.1 of Candidatus Nanopelagicaceae bacterium. Taxonomy (GTDB): domain Bacteria; phylum Actinomycetota; class Actinomycetes; order Nanopelagicales; family Nanopelagicaceae; genus ZLKRG08. The sequence continues at coordinate 2,139 of JBPCTD010000007.1, forward strand.
TCGTAATTCTTGCAAGCCCAGACATAGCCACCTTCCCAACGAAGTGAAGTTGCCACCATGTCATCGATCAAACGGTGATCGTATTCAATACCAGCAGCTTGGAATTTATCTTTAAATTCGCTCTCAAAGATCTCTGCAAAGATATCTTTGAAACGGCCATCGTAGGCTTTCAAAATGGTGTTCTTGGTTGAAAGATAAACCGGATACTTACGCGCTAAGCCGTAATTCATCGAGGCACGCGCAAAGTCACGAATAGAATCATCCAAGTTGTACATGGCCATAGCAACACCGCTACTTGGGAAATCAAATACATTGAACTCCATTGGCTTAGAACCATCAGCTGGAGTGAAGGTGACAGTTAACTTTCCAGCGCCAGGTACTTTGAAATCTGTTGCGCGGTACTGATCACCAAACGCATGGCGGCCGATAACAATTGGTTTAGTCCAATGAGGAACTAAACGTGGCACATTTGAAATGATGATTGGTTCACGGAAAATAACGCCACCTAAAATGTTACGAATAGTGCCGTTTGGTGACTTCCACATCTGCTTCAAATTGAACTCTTTAACGCGAGCCTCATCTGGAGTGATGGTTGCGCACTTAACGCCAACGCCGTGCTTCTTAATCGCATTAGCAGAGTCGATTGTTACTTGATCATTAGTTGCATCGCGATGCTCGATACCTAGATCGTAATACTCTAAATTGATATCCAAATAAGGAAGAATCAATGAATCTTTAATGAATTGCCAGATGATGCGAGTCATCTCATCGCCATCAAGCTCTACAACGGTTCCTTCTACTTTGATCTTAGACATAGCTATCTCTACATATCCTTTACATCTGCTTGCTTTGTCCGAACTGCTTCAGCTGCCTCTTTTAAAGATGCTAATTCAGTATCGGTTAACTTTGTTTCCACAACTTTCTTGATACCACTACGGCCAATCTCGGCCTCAACGCCAAGATAGACACCAGAGATTCCGTATTCGCCATCAACCCAAGCACAGACTGGCATCACTGCGCCAGAATCTTCGATAACTGCTTTTGCCATACGAGCAGCAGCTGCAGATGGCGCGTAATAAGCAGAACCAGTTTTAAGAAGCGCCACAACTTCTGCGCCACCATTACGAGTGCGAACAACTAGCTCTTCAATCTCAGCAGCTGAAAGTAAATCGGTTAACGGTTTGCCATTTACATTGCAGCGAGATGGAACTGGCACCATGGTCTCACCGTGAGAACCTAGAGTTAAAGTTTCAACGCTTGAAACTGGAACTTGTAACTTTTCTGCTACAAAATTGGTAAAACGAGCTGTATCAAGCATGCCAGCTTGTCCCATGACTCTTTGATGTGGGAATTTAGTTGCAATTTGTGCCAATGCAGTCATTTCATCAAGTGGATTAGAAACAACAATAATCACGGCATTTGGTGAATGCTTTGCAATGTTCTCAGCAACGCCACGCACGATACCTGCATTGACTCCAATTAAATCCATGCGACTCATGCCAGGCTTACGTGGCAAACCAGCGGTAATTACCACTACATCAGAATTTGCTGTTGCTTCATAGCCCCCACCATCTGCAGTGGTAGTTGCGCCAACAATTTTTGTTTCAAAACCTTCAATTGATCTAGATTGATTCATATCTAGCGCAAGACCTTCTGGCTTGCCTTCGAGAATATCTGTAAGTACAACTGTGTCAAAAATGTTGTACTCTGCTAAACGCATCGCAGTTGTAGAGCCGTAGAAACCAGCCCCCACCACGGTAACTTTTCCTGGCATCGCTTCCCCTTAAGGAACTTAAAATTTTAAGATTTACTTGAAATCAAATAAATCTCGATATCAAGATAATTCTATCGCCCGTGCGGAAGGACGAATGCCACGATGATTAGACCTAGCCCTATTAAAAGCGCGAAATAACGCTCAATTCGACGTTCTTGACGGACCCCTGTGAGCAAAAGCGCAGCGCCAAGAATGACAGAACCAATTCGGACATAACTTAAAGCGCCAAGTAATACGCCAAATGCGGCGATTAAATTAACGATGCGCTGAGAAATCATTTACGAGATGCAGCATCAACGACATTCTTAACCAGCATTGCACGAGTTAGTGGGCCAACGCCACCAGGGTTTGGCGAGATCCAGCCAGCTACTTGCGCTACATCTGGATGAACATCTCCTTGAATCTCATTACCGTTTCTTGAAACGCCAACATCAATAACAACCGAACCTGGCTTGACCATATCTGGAGTTAAGAAGTGGCCAACGCCTACAGCAACGACTGTGATATCTGCAGTCAAAGTATGCTCTTTAATAGATTTAGTTCCGGTATGAACCAAGTTAACGGTGGCATTTTCTTCTCTGCGATTTAATAACAAACTTAAGGGTCTACCTACTGTAAGTCCGCGTCCAACAATTGTTACTTCAGCGCCTTTAACAGGAATTTGATAGTGATGAAGAAGTTCTACGATTCCACGTGGGGTGCAAGGAAGAGTGCCGTCAAATCCCGCTGTTAGTCTTCCTAGGTTCATCGGATGTAAACCATCAGCATCTTTATCTGGATCAATTGCTTCCAAAATAGTTTGCACATTAACTGCTTTTGGTAACGGTAACTGAACAATATAACCAGTGCACTCTGGATTGTTATTCATTTCCTTTACCGCAGCTAACACATCCGCTTCCGATGCGCTTTCTGGTAAATCAATTCGTATTGACTTAACTCCAACTTCGGCACAATCTTTATGTTTGCCGCCAACATATTGGCGTGATCCTGGATCATCGCCAACCAGGATGGTGCCAAGACCAGGCGTAATGCCCTTTGCCTTTAGCGCGGTAACTTCTTTAGCAAGATCTTCTTTGATTTTCTTTGCAAAGGCTTTGCCATCAAGGATTTGTGCAGTCATATGCACGATCTTAATTAAGCATGTGAAAAATGGCGAGTTCCGGTGAAAAATAGTGGCAATCCAGCGTTATTTGCTGCTGCTATCACCTCTTCATCTCGAATCGATCCACCAGGTGAAACCACTGCGCTAACTCCGGCGTCAATCAAAATTTGTAATCCATCTGAAAACGGGAAGAAGGCATCGCTCGCGGCCACACTGCCACTTGCTCGATCGCCCGCACGATTAACAGCCAACTTCGCTGAATCCATGCGACTTACCTGTCCCATGCCAATACCTACTGAAGCGCCATTTTTTGCCAACAAAATTGCGTTGCTTTTAACAGAGCGCACCGCTCTCCAAGCAAATCGCAAGTCAGATAAAACTTCTGAGCTAACTTCCTTACCAGCAACCTGCTGCCAATTCTTAGAATCATCACCCTCGGTATCAATTAAATCTATTGTCTGGAGTAATAATCCACCGGACAACAAACGTCCCTCTACCGGTCCATAATTTTTTAAATCTGTTTTCAGAATTCGTAAATTTGTTTTACCCTTAAGTATTTCAAGAGCCGAATCTTCGTAGTCGGGTGCAATGACCACTTCAGTGAACACTTCAATAAGTAATTTCGCCATTGCCTCAGTGATAGTGCGATTAGCCGCAACAACACCGCCAAACGCAGAGGCTGGATCGCATTTGTTGGCCGCTATGTAAGCGCTTGAAATATCCTTTCCAATTGCAATGCCACAGGGATTGGTGTGTTTAATAATTGCAACTGCTGGCTCTTTATGATCCAGAGCTGCTCGAAGCGCAGCATCAGCATCTATGTAATTGTTATATGACATCGCTTTTCCATTTAACTGCTCTGCACCGATTACTCCCGGAGTTTCTGCAGCATAAACAACCCCTAATTGATGAGGATTTTCGCCGTAACGTAAATCCGCACTCTTCTTCCAGATATGTGCCATCCATTGATGGAAGCCACCATCATCGCCTAGCCACATTGCAATATTGGCGTCATATTCTGCGGTGATTCGAAATACTTCTATAGCCAATTGCTTACGTTCAGTTAATGTAAATCCACCTGCAGTTAGTGCTTCCAGCAATAAGTCATATTGGCCAGGTGTTGAAATCGCAGCAATTGATTCATAGTTTTTAGCTGCCCCTCGTAATATTGAGGGACCACCAATATCAATCTGTTCGATGCTTTCTTCAAAACTTGCGTCAGAAGCAATTGTTTCCGTAAAGGGATAGAGATTAACGATTACCAAATCAAATGGAGAAATATTTAATTCTTCTATCTTCACCAAATGCTCAGGATTATTTTGGTCAGCCAAAATTCCAGCATGGATTTTGGGGTGTAGCGTCTTAACTCTGCCATCCATGATCTCTGGGAAGCCGGTGTATTGCGATACCTCTACTGCCTTAATACCACTGTCAGTTAGAGTCTTGCAGGTAGAGCCGGTGGCAACGATTTCCACCCCATATCTACTAAGAGCAGAAGCAATTTCAATCAATCTACTTTTGTCATAAACGCTAATTAGCGCTTTGCGAATAGCTTTTCGGCTAATGGCTTCGGGTTTAATCAAGATCTATTACTCGCGTTGCTAATCAAGTTTCTTAAAAATCCACCGATGATTGGTACCAAAGTAATTAATCCAATGCCTAGGAGGAATTCGCCAATTAATATCAATGGAAATTTCCAGAGCGAAGGGCCAATTGTCCCTAACTCATGAGTTATCAATGCGCCAGAACCAAGGTAAGCCACTAGAAATGCGCTAATCGCAAAGAGCATCACAGTCTGTCTTAATATCAATACGTTGCTCTCAATAGTTTGATAAGCAATCCATGCACCAACCATGATTACTACTACCCCGCCAAAAATGTATAGCGGGTGCCGTCCAGTAGGAAGCGCACCAAGTATTGGCAGCGCTGGAATTTTCCCTAATTCAAAGGTAAATGGGGAGATTAAGGTGTCGCGCCCGATGGCAAATCCAGTGCCCGAAATATATGCCAATGTCGCGATAAAGAAATTTGGTAGATAAAGCAGCGTAAGTGCAAGAAGCAGAATGCCGCCAATAAAACCTGGCTGAATAACAGTTGTTAGCTGCTGAACCGTTTTGAAATTTACAATCAGAGAGATTCCAAGCAGGACTGCGCTAAAGCCCAGCAGCACCGCCCATGATTTCAGCAAGTAAATTATCGGTGCTGAGAATCTAAATTGATTAGTTGCTAAATAGGAAACTAATAACACAAATGGCAGAGCAAAAATCAAAGTCCAATACCAACTTACTTTTATATCTTTATTACTTGAAGCAAGACCCAGTAGTAACAGATTAATTACATAAAGAGCAGAAAATAACCAGACTGATGATTGCGTACCGCTACGCTCCAATGTTTTACGTGCACCAGCCACAATTCCATATGCCGGCAAAATCATGGCACCCAGTGGTAGATAAGTCAGCCACCCTGCGCTTGCGCTAGGTGGAATGCTTAAATCAAATGGAATTGCGTGTGCGCCAAGTGTTATCCAAGCTGCGCCCCGAAATGGATCTGTAGTGCTGGCATACGCGCTTCCAGCAATCGCCCAAGCAAGGAAAGTAATAATTGCAGCGGGAATAAAGGTAATTAATAGGCTGCGAATACTCTGTGCCAGCGCGGTAAAGAACACGTGATTAGCCTAGCCGCTAACAGGCGCGAAGATTGGAAAGCGATTACTTGGCGATAGCTTCGCGCAGTAACTGTGCGGTTTCGCTTGGTGTCTTGCCAACTTTAACGCCAACTGCTTCCAAGGCATCTTTCTTTGCTTGGGCAGTACCTGAACTACCAGAAACAATTGCACCAGCATGTCCCATGGTCTTACCTTCAGGAGCAGTAAAGCCAGCTACATAACCAACTACAGGTTTGGTGACATACTCTTTGATAAATGCAGCTGCACGCTCTTCCGCATCGCCACCAATTTCACCAATCATCACAATTGCCTTTGTTTCAGGATCATCTTGAAATGCCTTTAAACAATCAATGTGAGTAGTTCCAATTACTGGATCGCCACCTATTCCGACTGCCGTGGTAAATCCAATATCGCGAAGTTCATACATCATTTGGTATGTAAGCGTTCCTGATTTAGAAACTAAACCAATTGGGCCGCTACCTGTGATATCTGCAGGAATGATTCCGACATTTGATTGACCAGGGCTAATTACGCCGGGGCAATTGGGTCCAACTAGTTGAGTGCCGCTTCCACTCTTTGATTGCTCTTTTGCATATGTATAAAAGAATGCTGAATCGTGAACTGGAATTCCTTCAGTAATTACTACAACCAAAGGCATCTTGGCATCGATTGCATCAATGACTGCAGCTTTAGCAAACTTTGGTGGCACGAAAACTACAGAGACATTTGCGCCAGTTGCTGCCATTGCTTCTGCGACAGTATTGAAATCCGGAAGTGATTTACCATCCATATCTACGCTCTGGCCACCTTTACCTGGCGTTACACCGCCAACTACATTGGTGCCAGCTTTCAACATACGTTTTGTATGTTTGGTTCCTTCAGAACCAGTCATTCCTTGAACGATTACTTTGCTATTTGAATTGATAAATATCGCCATGATTACTTCGCCGCCAACTCTGCTGCTTTAGCTGCAGCGCCATCCATGGTGTCTAGTTGCTGCACCAAAGGATGCGCAGCTTCATTAAGAATTCGGCGACCTTCCGCAACATTGTTGCCATCTAGTCGGACCACAATTGGCTTAGTTGCCGCGCTACCCAGAATTTCTAGCGCTTTGACAATGCCATTAGCTACCGCATCACATGCAGTTATTCCACCAAATACATTTACGAAGACGCTCTTTACATCTTTATCGCCCAAAATAATTGATAAGCCATCTGCCATAACTTCGGCAGATGCACCACCACCGATATCTAAGAAGTTGGCCGGTTTAACATTGCCAAACTTCTCACCAGCATAAGCGACCACATCTAAGGTAGACATTACTAAGCCAGCCCCATTACCGATGATGCCAACTTCTCCATCTAGCTTCACATAATTCAAACCTTTTGCTTTAGCTGCTTCTTCAAGTGCGTTAGCAGCAGCTTTATCAATCAAGGCTTCATGATCAGGTTGTCTAAATTCCGCGTTGTCATCCAGAGTGACTTTTCCATCAAGCGCAATAATTTTGCCATCTGCAGTTTTTACCAATGGATTTACTTCAACCAAAGTGGCATCTTCTTTAGTAAACACTCCCCATAGAAGTTCAATCACTTTAGCGACTTGATCTGCGATATCACTTGGGAAATTTGCAGCTTTCACAATTTCTGCAGCCTTTGCGCTATCAATTCCGGCAACTGCAGAGACTGGCACCTTTGCCAATTTCTCTGGCGCAGTTCTTGCTACCTCTTCTATATCCATTCCACCTGCAACAGATGCCATACAGAGATATTGACGATTCGAGCGATCTAAAAGGATTGATACGTAATACTCTTCTTGAATCGGCGCAGCTTGCGCAATCATCACACGATGAACAATGTGGCCTTTAATATCCATACCAAGGATGGCGCTAGCTTTCTCTTTTGCTTCGGTTGCGTTCTCTGCAACCTTTACGCCGCCAGCTTTACCGCGACCGCCAACTTTTACCTGTGCTTTAACTACAACTTTGCCGCCAATTTTGCTAGCTGCGGCCTCTGCCTCAGCTGCGGTTGTTGCAACAGCGCCAGCTAAAACTGGAACGCCATGTTTTTCAAATAAATCTCGTGCTTGATATTCGTATAAATCCACGAGTGCATCTTAACCTTGTAATTAAAGCTTCTCGACCGGCGCGTAGCGCAGCAATAAGCGCTTCTCTCCTAGTTGTCCGAAGTTAATAGTGGCTTCGGCACGATCTGCTTCGCCGGAAATCTTCACAACAGTTCCGAGACCGAATGTGTCATGTGACACACGATCTCCGACATTTAATGAAATGGTATTTGCGCTCTTCTTGCCAGTAGCACGCGGTGGCGGCGCAGATACAAATTTTGGTTTTGGTGCAAATGTTCGTTGTCGCCATTCAATTAATTGCTCTGGTATTTCATCTAGGAATCTTGATGCGGGGTTGTAGTTTGGTGCGCCCCATGCACTTCGATATTCCGAGCGACTTAAATAAAGACGTTCTTGTGCACGTGTAAGTCCAACATAAGCTAAACGCCGCTCTTCTTCTAACTCATCGCGTTCCCCGAGAGTGCGCGAATGTGGAAAGATGCCATCTTCCATACCAGTAAGAAATACGGTTGGAAATTCCAGACCTTTAGCGGTATGCAGAGTCATTAAAGTAACTACGCCACCATGATCTTCACCTTCAGGAATCTCATCTGAATCTGCAACTAAAGAAACTTGTTCTAAGAATCCAGCTAAAGAAATTTCCGCACCTTCTGGTAAATCTTCAAGCGGTTTCTCTTCGTATTCAATAGATACTGCAACCAATTCCTGTAAGTTCTCAACGCGAGATTCGTCTTGGGGATCTGTGCTGTTTTCTAGCTCTGCCAACAAACCACTCTGCTCCAAAACCGCTTCTAGAATCACTGAAGGCTTGGTATTTGCTTCAACTAGAACTCGAAGCGCCAAGATGAGTGAGACAAAATTATTAAGTGAGATCGTTGCGCGACCACCAAGATCTGCGCTATTTGCCACCACATTTAAGGCTTGCCAGAAAGAGATTCCGCGCGAGTTGGCAACGCTTTCGATGCTTTCAATTGCGCGATCGCCGATACCTCGCTTCGGCACATTGATTATGCGGCGAAGTGAAATTTCATCTTCTGGGTTAGCTAATACCTTTAGATATGCGATGAAATCTTTGATTTCACGCCGTTCGTAGAAGCGCACGCCTCCGACAACTTTGTAAGGAAGGCCAGAACGCATAAAAACTTCTTCGAAAACACGGGACTGGGCGTTGGTGCGATAAAAGATCGCAGTATCGCCATATTTTGAAGTACCTTCGTTTGATAATTTACGAATTTCGCCTGCGATAAATTCTGCTTCATCGTGTTCGTTCTCCGCTACATATCCGACCAGCACTGAGCCAGAACCTGCTTCGGACCAGAGATTCTTTGGTTTGCGATCTCTATTCTGTTCAATCACGGCATTTGCTGCGCTCAAGATATTTTGAGTTGAACGGTAATTCTGCTCCAGCAAAATAGTTTCAGCGCTCAAATAATCCAATTCAAATTGCAAGATATTTCGAATGGTTGCCCCACGAAATCCATAAATAGATTGATCGGCATCTCCTACAACACAGAGTTCGGCTGCCGGAATTCCTTCTTCGTCTTTACCTACTAACTCTTTAATCAACGTATATTGTGCATGATTGGTGTCTTGATATTCGTCAACCAAAATATGGCGAAAACGCGAGCGCAATTTTGCTTTAACTTCTGGGAATTTTTGGATGACTTCAACGGTGCGCATAATCAAATCATCAAAGTCAAGCGCATTTGCTTGCCCTAAACGCTTTTGATAAAGCGAATAAACATCAGCCACTATCTGTTCATATTGGTTATTTGTGGAATTTAAATAATCTGCTGGCCCCAACAATTCATTCTTAGCATTAGAAATAGTTGCTGCAAATTGCCTTGGTGGATAGCGCTTTGGATCTAAGTTCAAATCTTTGGCGACTAGCGCAATTAAACGTTGCGAATCTGAACTATCGTAAATCGTAAAGTTATTTGAATAGCCAAGGCGATGTGCTTCTTGGCGCAAAATACGAACGCAGGCTGAGTGAAATGTTGAGACCCACATCGATTTTGCAACTGGACCAACTAATTCTGCAACTCGCTCCTTCATCTCACCAGCTGCTTTATTTGTAAATGTAATTGCCAGGATTTCAAATGGGCGGATATCTCTGCGCGCCATTAAGTATGCAATTCTTCGGGTTAGAACTCTGGTTTTTCCAGAGCCAGCGCCAGCTACTACCAAGAGCGGTGTACCGCTATGGACTACCGCCGCACGCTGTTGCGGATTTAATCCATTAAGAAGCGGATCTTCTTGGTTGTTAGACATGGTGCTGGAGTCTATTAGCAGTGGCAGACCATGCGAGAATTGCCGCGTGGAACCTAGAGACGATAAAGAGATTTCCCGCGTTTTAGTAGTTAATGCACACCCTGATGATGCTGACTTTGGCTCAGGTGGCACTGTTGCGATTTGGACTGCAAAAGGAATTGAAGTTACATATGTCTGTTGCACCAATGGCGATCAAGGTGGCGAAGAGTCGGGTGTTCCTCAAACTGAAATGGCTGCAACTCGTCAAAGAGAACAACGCGATGCTGCAAAAGTTCTTGGAGTTAAAGATGTGGTTTATTTAAATTATCGTGATGGACATCTAGAACCTACTATTGGTCTTCGCAAAGAAATTGTCAGACAGATTCGAATTCATAAACCAGATCGAATGCTTATCCAAAGTCCTGAACGAAATTGGGATCGAATTGGCGCAAGCCATCCAGATCACTTAGCTGCTGGTGAAGCTGCAATTCAGGCGGTCTACCCCGATGCCAGAAACCCTTTTGCTTTTGAGGACTTAAAGAATGAAGAGGGCCTTGAGCCTTGGCGCGTAAAAGAGGTCTGGCTATACGCACACCACACCCCTGATCATTGGGTAGATATAACCGAAACTTTTCCGAGAAAAATTGCAGCGTTAAATGCACATGTTTCTCAAACCGCACATAACAAAGAGTTGGAACGTTTAGTGCGCGAATGGGGCGAACGAAACGCTGGCGTTGGTGGTTTACCGGTAGGTCGGTTAGCTGAAGCTTTCCGAATTGTTAATACCGATTAACCTTTAACTTCCGCCTTTAATATCTCAACTGGTTGCGCTGTAAATCCATCTGCTGTGTAAACAATCTGCTGATTGGCATCTTGAGTGATTGCGCCTTTATCAGCAACATATTGCACAACATCTAGACCCTTAGTTATCTTGCCCCAAATTGTGTAATTAGGTCCAAGTGTGGTGTCTTTGTAAACCAAGAAGAACTGAGAACCATTGGTGCCAGGACCAGAGTTAGCCATCGCTACAGTTCCGGCGGGATAGTTATTTACTTCGTTCTTTGGCAAGTTTTCATCTAAATAACCTTTCCAACCAGTTGGCGAACCTGCGCCTGTTAATGTTGGATCTCCACACTGCAACACAAAGAGCCCATCAGTTGTTAGTCGATGGCAGAGTGAATTGTCGTAATACTTACCTTTAATCAGCGCTGCTATAGATGAAATTGTGATTGGCGCTTTTGGATCCAATGTAATTTCAATATCGCCACAGTTGGTATTAAATAAGAATTGCTTTGGTAACGGATTAGCTGCGCTACTTGGCTGTGCCACGGTTGGTGGAGTATGAGCTTTAGCTGTCGCTTGTGCGCACTTATCGTTCTTTACAACTTGGCCACCACTATTTTGATTATCACCGGAATTATCGCGACCCACGGTAGCAAAACCAACTGCTACGCCAACAACTAATATCGCCGCAATCGCAGCCGATACTGGTCGCTTCATAGCACTCTTTTTATTACCGCTCTGTTTGTTGCTCATCTCTACTCCCGCTCTTCTATTCCCACTCAATAGTTGCTGGTGGCTTGCTTGTTATATCCAAAACTACACGATTTACTTCCCGAACTTCATTTGTAATGCGAGTCGAAATCTTCTCTAAGACTTCATATGGAATTCTGGACCAATCTGCCGTCATCGCATCTTCACTTGATACTGGGCGAAGCACGATTGGATGGCCATAAGTTCGGCCATCACCTTGAACTCCAACGCTACGCACATCTGCAAGTAAGACCACAGGACATTGCCAGATTGAACGATCTAACCCTGCAGCCTTTAACTCTTGGCGCGCAATTAAATCGGCTCTACGCAAAATATCTAGCCTTATGCTATTTACTTCACCGACAATTCGAATTCCAAGACCAGGGCCTGGAAATGGTTGGCGCCAAATAATTTCTTCTGGCAGCCCCAATTGCAAACCTACATGACGAACTTCATCTTTAAATAATGAACGTAAAGGTTCTACCAACTTAAATTTCAAATCATCTGGCAGTCCGCCTACATTGTGATGTGATTTGATATTTGCAGTTCCAGTTCCGCCGCCAGATTCCACTATGTCTGGATAGAGCGTTCCTTGTACTAAGAATTCCACTTCACCACCAACAGCGATATCTCGTGCAGCCTTTTCAAATGATCTAATAAATTCTCGACCGATGATTTTTCGCTTCTCTTCAGGATCAGTAACACCGGCAAGTGCATTTAAGAATTGCGCTTTGGCATCGACCACCACAAGTTCTACGCCGGTGGCAGCCACAAAATCGCGCTCTACCTGCTCTGCTTCTCCGCTTCGCAGCAACCCATGATCAACAAAGACGCAAGTTAATTGTGAACCAACTGCACGTTGAACAATTGCAGCCGCAACAGCTGAGTCCACTCCGCCTGATAAACCACAGATTACGCGTTTACTTCCAATTACTTCTCGCGCTTTATCAATCTCTTGGCTTGCGATATTTTGAATCGTCCAATATTGGCTGCACTTTGCAATGTTAATCAACCAATTATGTAAAAGTGTCTGGCCATGTTCGGTATGTAATACCTCAGGATGATATTGAACTCCTGCAAAGTTACCGTTAGCGCTTTCAAATGCGGCAACCGGCGTATCGCTGGTGGTAGCACAAACTATGAAATTGTCCGGCGCTTTGGTAACTGCATCTCCGTGGCTCATCCAAACTAATTGCGAAAGTGGTGCATCGGAGAAAAGTTTTGAATCTTTAGCGGTTAGGGCGGTTCGACCAAACTCTGATTTTCCAGTTTTTGTTACCACTCCGCCAAGGGCATTTGCCATAACTTGGAAGCCATAGCAGATTCCAAAAATTGGAATATTTAAGTTAAAGATATCAGCATCAAACTTAGGTGCGTTCTCGGCATAAACTGAAGAAGGGCCACCAGAGAGGATGATGGCTTCCGGCGCTTTAACTTTTACTTCTGCGGCAGTGATGGTTGATGGAACAATTTCTGAATAGACGCTTGCTTCTCTGACTCTACGCGCAATTAATTGTGCATATTGCGCACCAAAATCAACTACTAATACGCCTGAACTAACCACGCGTAATTAACACCTCGACGCGTTGGAACTCTTTCAAATTCGAATAACCGCAAGTTGCCATTGCACGTCGAAGAGCACCAAACATATTCATGGATCCATCAGATGAATGAGATGGACCAACCAGAATCTCTTCAAGGGTGCCAACAGTTCCGAAAGATACGCGCTCACCACGTGGCAGTTCTTGATGATGAGCTTCAGATCCCCAGTGCCAACCAAGTCCTGGTGCTTGTGTTGCTTTAGCAAGCGGTGAACCCATCATCACTGCATCTGCACCACATGCAATCGCTTTAGCAATATCGCCAGATCTACCAACAGAACCATCTGCAATCACATGAACATAACGTCCACCTGATTCATCTAAATATTCGCGGCGTGCAGCGGAGACTTCAGCAACCGCAGAGGCCATCGGTACTTCAACGCCTAAAACTTTTCTGGTGGTGTGTGCCGCGCCGCCGCCAAAACCAACTAAAACTCCCGCGGCACCAGCGCGCATCAAATGAAGTGCAGAAGTGGAATTAGCAACTCCACCAACAATTACCGGCACATCTAATTCATAAATAAACTTCTTTAAATTAAGGGCTTCGGTATTTGAACCAACATGCTCTGCCGAAACTGTAGTGCCGCGAATTACGAAAATATCAACGCCGGCATCAACTACTGCTTTATGAAACTCTGCAGTTCTTTGTGGTGAAAGCGAAGCTGCAACAGTTACACCAGCATCTCGAATCTGTTGAATTCGTTCTTTGATTAACTCTGGACGAATTGGCGCTGCGTAAATTTCCTGCATGCGCTTTGTAGCATTCTTCTCAGGCATTGAAGCAATTTCGCCAAGCGGAACACGTGGATCGTCATATCTAGTCCAAAGTCCTTCTAGATTTAAAACACCCAATCCACCAAGACGGCCAATTTCAATTGCGGTATCAGGCGATACAACTGAATCCATTGGAGCTGCCAACATCGGAATATCAAACTTATAAGCGTCGATCTGCCATTCGATTGATACATCTTTGGGATCGCGAGTTCGGCGACTTGGAACTACAGCGATGTCATCAAAAGAGTATGCGACGCGTGCGCGTTTTCCAGGTGCGATTTCGATGCTATTTGTCATTTCTGCTTCCCTGATTTGCTTTGATTATTTCCATAATTTGGCGCTTCTTTAATATCTGCCACATCGTGTGGGTGGCTCTCTTTCAACCCCGCTGCAGTAATGCGAATTAACTGACCTTCGCGGCGCAGCGTTTCAATATCAGGTGCACCGGCATAACCCATTCCGCTTCTTAATCCACCAACTAATTGATGAATTACCGACGAAACAGGGCCACGATATTTAATCTTTCCTTCGATGCCTTCTGGTACCAACTTATCTTCAGAGAGCACATCATCTTGCATGTAACGATCTTTTGAATATGACTTCTGTTCTCCACGTGATTGCATCGCACCAAGTGAACCCATACCGCGATAAACCTTGAACTTTGAGCCATCGATTTCAACTAACTCTGATGGTGATTCGTCGCAGCCGGCAAATAAAGATCCAAGCATGACTGTATTTGCACCAGCCACAATCGCTTTCACGATATCTCCTGAGTACTGCAGACCGCCATCTGCAATTAATGGAACCCCTGCTTTGCTACAAGCTTTATTAGCTTCCATAATTGCAGTTACTTGAGGAACACCGACTCCGGCTACAACTCGAGTGGTGCAGATTGAACCAGGACCAACACCAACTTTTACGCCATCTGCACCTGCGTTAATCAAAGCTTGTGCGCCAGAACGAGTTGCAATGTTTCCACCAATTACTTGAGTTTCTGGTGAAAATTTCTTAACTCGTTCAATCGCTTCCAAAACTGCGCGGTGATGGCCATGTGCGGTATCTACCACCACGACATCTACGCCAGCATCAATGATTGCTTGTGCGCGCTTAAATCCATCTTCACCAACACCAACTGCTGCTCCAACTAACCCAACATTCTTAGCTAGCTTTACATGCGTTACTTGCTCTTCGATCGCCAGGTTCCTATGAATGATTCCGATACCGCCAGCTTTAGCTAGCGCAATTGCCATCTGCGATTCAGTGACCGTATCCATTGCAGATGAGACCAATGGAATCTGCAGCTTGATTTTTCTAGTTAACCAAGTGCCCACTTCAACTTCGGAAGGAACCACTTCCGAAGGTCCTGGAAGCAACAACACATCGTCATAAGTAAGTCCGAGCATTGCGACTTTCTCAAACTCGCTCAAAACTCACCTCCACATTGCTAAGCCGTAATCCTATCTTCGAGCGTAAAACAATAGAAATCCCCGCGTACAAAGTGAACGGAGTAAAAGCTCTGAAAGGTCTTTTACGAGTTCACCTTTGTAGCGGGGACTTAATTAAATTAATTTGCTTAGTGCGTATGTCCTCCAGGGCCATGCTTATGACCATGTCCACCCGCAGCTGCTTCTTCCTCTTCCTTCTTTTCGAAGACTACTGCTTCAGTGGTGATGAACATTGCTGCGATTGATGCCGCATTGGCAAGTGCAGAACGTGTCACCTTAACTGGATCGATCACGCCATCTTTATTTAGATCGCCGTAAATATCAGTTGCGGCATTGAAACCTTCATTTGGCTTCATTGCACGAACCTTTGATACAACAACATAACCTTCAAGACCAGCATTCTCTGCAATCCAACGAAGTGGTTCATCGCATGCTTTACGGACTAGACGAACACCAACTGCTTTATCTCCTGAGAATCCCAGATCGCCTTCTAGTGAATCCGCAGCATGAACTAACGCTGCGCCACCTCCGACTACTATGCCCTCTTCGACTGCAGCACGAGTAGCAGAGATTGCATCTTCGAGGCGAAGCTTCTTCTCTTTTAACTCTACTTCAGTGTGTGCGCCAACTTTGATCACGCAAACTCCGCCAGCTAATTTTGCCAAGCGCTCTTGTAGTTTGGTGCGATCCCAATCAGAATCGGTAATTTCAATCTCTTTGCGAATTTCAGAGATACGATCTTGAACACGTTGCTTTTCGCCAGCGCCATCAACGATGGTGGTGTTATCTTTATCAAGAACCACGCGACGAGCGTGACCCAATACTTCTAAACCAACTTGATCAAGTTTCATGCCGATTTCAGTGGTGACGACAGTTGCGCCAGTCAGAATCGCCATATCTTGCAACATCGCTTTACGACGATCGCCAAAGCCAGGAGCTTTAACGGCAGCAGAGGCAAAGACGCCGCGCATCTTATTGACGACTAGAGTTGAAAGTGCTTCGCCTTCAACATCTTCGGCAATAATTAATAGCGGCTTAGAAGTCTGTGCAACCTTTTCGAGCACTGGAAGTAGCTCAGATAGAGCAGAAATCTTGCCGCCAGTAATCAAGATATATGGATCGTCTAGAACAGCTTCCATGCGATCGGTATCAGTTACGAAATATGGAGAGATAAATCCTTTATCAAACTGCATACCTTCAGTGAAATCTAGCTCTAGTGCGGTAGTTGATGATTCTTCAACGGTAATAACGCCATCTTTTCCAACTTTATCCATCGCCTCTGCAATCAATTCTCCGATTGCGCGATCTTGGGCGGAAATAGTGGCAACGTTTGCAATCTGTTCTTTGCCGCTGATTGGAGTGGCGTGAGATTTCAAAGTCTCAGAGACTTTTATAACTGCCGCTTCAATGCCCAGCTTTAAATCCATCGGCTGTGCACCAGCTGCAAGATTGCGTAGACCTTCTTTGACCATAGCTTGCGCTAACACAGTCGCAGTTGTGGTGCCATCACCAGCAACATCGTTGGTCTTGGTTGCAACCTCTTTAACAAGTTGTGCACCCATGTTCTCTGCCGGATCTGAAAGTTCGATCTCTTTTGCAATTGTCACGCCGTCATTTGTAATTAACGGAGCGCCAAAAGATTTTGCGATCACGACATTTCGACCCTTAGGGCCAAGTGTCACTTTAACGGTATCTGCGAGGATATTTACTCCGCGCTCCATAGCGCGACGAGCTACCTCATCGAAATGTAATTGCTTTCCAGCCATCTGCGCTGCCCTTTTACTTTTCGATTACTGCGAGAATATCGCGAGCTGAGAGCACAAGAAACTCATCGTTGTTGTACTTAACTTCAGTTCCGCCGTACTTGCTATAAAGCACTACATCGCCGACCTTTACATCCATTGGCACGCGAACACCATCATCGAAACGACCTGGGCCAACTGCGACCACGGTGCCTTCCTGTGGCTTCTCTTTAGCAGTATCTGGAATTACTAAACCTGATGCTGTTGTCTGTTCCGCGGTTGATGGCTTAACGACAATGCGATCTTCAAGTGGCTTGATATTTACGCCCATTGATTACTCCTTAAAAGTGGGATAGATCTGTAATTAGCACTCTCTACTGCCAAGTGCTAAGGGCTAAAGGTTAATAATCAAGCGTAAATATTCAAAATCGGCAGCTATCGAAGCTAATCAGAACGCCTAAATTGTCAGCGCTGAGTCCGCCAGCGCCCCATTGGCCTTGGCCCCAGCGCTAAGCAGGAGGTCACCAAGGGCAGCGACCATGGCGCCGTTATCGGTACATAGGCCAGGGCTTGGAATATGAAGCCGCACCCCTTCTGCTTCCGCCCGCTCTGTTGCAACCTGGCGAAGGCGAGAATTTGCTGCGACGCCACCGGCGATAACTAATCGATCGATGCCGCTTTCTTTGCATGCGCGCAACGATTTCAAAAGCAATACATCAACTATCGCTTCCTGGAATGAAGCCGCCACATCTGCTCTGACATTATCTGGCGTCTGTTCGATGTAACGAGCAACTGCCGTTTTCAAACCAGAGAATGAGAAGTTATAAGGACGAGTCCGCCAATCTTCAGCTGTAGTTAATCCGCGCGGGAAATCTATATTGATATTACCAAAAGTTGCTTCGCGATCAATTGCTGGGCCGCCTGGAAAACCTAAATTTAAAATTCGGGCGATTTTATCGAATGCTTCTCCTGCAGCATCGTCCATCGTTGCACCTAATTTTTTTACATCGCCAGTAATGTCATTTACCTGTAAAAGCGATGAGTGACCGCCACTTACTAAAAGTGCAATCGTTGGTTCGAGTGCTTGATCATGAGTTAAGTAATCAACGGCAATATGTGAAGTCAAATGATTGACGCCATAAAGTGGTTTATCAAGCGCTGTGGCAAGGCCGGTAGCTCCTGCAACTCCAACTAGAAGCGCACCTATCAAACCTGGTCCTTCAGTAACTGCAATGGCATCTACGTCAGACATTTTTAAGTTAGCATCATCTAGCGCTTGTTGTAATACATTTATAAAGGATTCTAAATGTGCACGGCTTGCTATCTCAGGCACAACTCCACCAAAACGAGCATGTTCATCCATGCTTGAAGAAATTACATTAGCCAATAATTTGCGATTCTTTACGATTCCTACTGCAGTTTCATCGCATGAAGTTTCGATACCCAGAACTATGCTCATAGTTCACGCCTCATGATCTGCGCATCTTTGCCGTAGCCAT
>JBPCTD010000008.1:0-7094 GCA_051006515.1 Candidatus Nanopelagicaceae bacterium
ATCATATGAACTATTCACAAAAGTTTATTGGCCAACAGGAACTGGAAAAAATGATCGCGGTCTGTCACGTAAACATATTATGGAATCAGTTCACGCTTCATTGAAGCGATTAAATACTGACCATATTGATCTATATCATTTTCATCGCTTTGATTACGAAACACCGCTCGAAGAATCCTTAAGTGCTTTTGATGATCTAATTCGTCAAGGAAAAGTTATGTATATTGGATTTTCTGAATGGCGAACTGAAGAGATTAGCCAAGCACTTAAGATTCAAAAGGAACGTGGCTACAACCGCTTCGTATCTAGCCAACCGCAATACTCAGCGCTCTGGCGAGTAATTGAATCTGAAGTTGACCCGCTATGCCGCAATGAGGGGATAGGGCACATTGTTTGGTCGCCACTTGCTCAAGGTGTTTTAACAGGTAAATATCTTCCTGGCGCTAAGCCTCCTGCAGGATCTCGGGCAGTAGATAAAAAGGGCGGAGCGAACATGATAAGTCGTTGGCTCCAAAATGATCTGCTCGAAGCGGTTCAAGCACTAAAACCTATCGCGGATGCAGAAGGTCTATCCATGAGCCAATTAGCAATCGCATGGGTTTTGCAGAATGAAAATGTTTCTTCCGCAATTATCGGCGCAACAAAACCGGCTCAGATTAAAGATAATGTCAAAGCTAGTGGCGTTAAATTGAGCAAGGAATCTATGAATTCAATTGATAAAGCGCTCAAAGGATTTATTGAACGCGATGCTTCAAAGACGCAAAGTCCAAAGCCGCGCGCTTAAAACTCTTTTTCGCCCCGTTTTACTAGAGGTCTTGGTGCGCGCATCCGGCGCATTTGGGTGGAACGCAAGAATGCGTACATCGCCAAACCTTTAGTTGATTCATTCGGAAATTTCGCTGCCACTTTTTTCTTTACTCGACGACCCAAGAAAATGCCATCAACTACGGCAATGATCAAAACTAAGTACATTAAGAGAATCGAGAGCAATGCAATATTTTGATTACGAGTCATTGAAAGCAATAGAACTAAGAAAATTAAAGGTAAGAAATATTCGCCAACATTTAATCGGGAATCGACCAGATTACGGACGTGTCTGCGTACAGGTCCACGATCTCTAGCCGGCAGGGCATGGTCTTCACCGCGCATAAAAGCATCACGTTGAGCCAAGCGCTTTACTCGAAGCTCTGCGCGCTGTGTCTTCTTCTGTTCTTTGGTCAGAGCTGGGGTAAGGGAAGCACCAGGTTTAACTTGCGCTTCTTTACGCTTTCTAGTCGGGCGACCTTTACTCTCAGTCATATTGCTCTCCTTTATCTTGCCCAGTTTAGAGGCCAACAGTTCAGGAATAGTCTTATCTAAACTCTGGTTAATGTCTAAACAACAACGAATTTGGGAGTAATATTCACCCACATTGCAAAAAACGGAGAGATCATGACAACTGAGAGCACAACCCAGAATCAAGCATCTACTAGCGGCATCACTTTGACAGATGTAGCTTCAGCGAAAGTTGCTTCGTTGCTTGCGCAAGAAGGTCGCGACGATCTCTACCTTCGTGTTGCTGTTCAACCAGGTGGCTGCTCAGGTCTTCGTTACCAGCTCTATTTTGATGATCGCGCAATGGATAATGATGTTGAGCGCAGTTTTGGCACCGTCAAAGTTAAGGTCGACAAGATGTCTGATCCTTACCTAATGGGCGCCACAATTGATTTCGTGGACACCATCGAGAAGCAGGGCTTTACAATCGATAATCCAAATGCCCAGGGTTCATGTGCCTGCGGCGATAGCTTCCATTAATTTCTCGCAATTTTTCTTAATTTTTCTTAATTTCTTATAAATTGTGAGGGAGCGCACCGCTCCCTATTTCGGCCTTTTAGGCGTGCAAGACTAAGATTTACCCATGCATTTACGCTCAAAGAGGGTGCGTCGCTCTGCCAAAATTCTTTGGCTCTCTGTCTTCGCCGCCCTGACTCTCACCGGATGCGGCAATGGTTCGGTCTATGGATATGAATCAGATATCTCTAGCGTTAACGAAGTTTCATGGCATCTATGGCGTGGCTTCTGGTTAGCTGCAGCGGTAGTCGGAATATTCACCGCCATCTTAATTTTGTGGCCAGTATTTCGTCATCGTCGCAAAGAGGGCGACCCTGAATATCCAAAGCAGACTCAATACAACATCCCAGTTGAAGTTGCGTACACCATCATTCCATTTATCATCGTTGCTGGACTTTTTTATTACAACGCTCGCGATCAAGAGATCATCATCGCTAAAGAACCAACCAAGGTAATGCACACAATTGATGTGACTGGTATTCAATGGTCATGGCAATTTGGACATCAAGATGGCGGTCCTAAAGCTGTCGTAACTGGAACACCGGCGCAGCCACCAACTCTCGTCCTTCCTCAAGGGGAGCGAGTAGCTTTCAAAATTCATTCAAACGACGTAGTCCATGGATTTTGGATTCCGGCGTTTATGATTCAAATTCAGAATTTGCCAGGCGTCACCAATCACATTGAATTTACTGCCAACAAATTAGGCGAATACCCAGGTCGTTGCAACATCCTCTGCGGTCGTAACCATTCGCAGATGGTCTTTAAAGTAAAAGTTGTGACGGCGGCAGAATATAAAACTTATGTAGAGAACTTAAAAGCAACCAGTGAGGCAGGCGCATAATGACAACATATGCACAACCACCAGTAACTCAAATCAAAACTGCGCCGATTAAGCCAACCTCAAAAGGTCGCCTCTTTGTAAAGTGGATTACCTCAACTGACCATAAGACCATCGGATATATGTATCTGATTGTTTCTTTTGCTTGGTTCTTAATTGGCGGTCTTTTAGCGCTATTTTTAAGGGCAGAATTAGCTCGTCCAGGTATGCAGTTCCTTTCAAACGAGCAGTACAACCAGATTTTCACCATGCATGGCACCATCATGTTATTGATGTTTGCCACTCCATTATTCGTAGGTTTTGCTAACGTCATTATGCCGCTGCAAATTGGTGCAGCCGACGTTGCATTCCCACGATTGAATATGTTGTCATTCTGGCTGTTCCTCTTTGGCGGAACTATGGCAACTGCTGGGTTCTTATCACCGGGCGGTGCAGCATCATTTGGTTGGACTGCATACGCGCCACTTGCTAACGCTGAATATTCACCAGGTATTGGTGGCGATCTTTGGATCGTCGGCCTTGCTATTGGTGGTCTTGGCACAATTCTAGGTGGCGTAAATTTCATCACCACAATTTTCACAATGCGTGCTCCAGGTATGACGATGTTCCGCATGTCGTTCTTCTCCTGGAATGTTCTGCTAACTTCAATTCTTATTTTGTTAGCGTTCCCGCCACTTGCTGCAGCTTTCTTAGCGCTGGAATCAGATCGACTTTTCGGCACACATATCTTTGATCCAGCAAATGGTGGCGCGATGTTATGGCAGCACCTCTTCTGGTTTTTTGGCCACCCTGAGGTTTATATCTTGGCTTTGCCGTTCTTCGGAATCGCAACCGAAATTCTCCCAGTATTTAGCCGTAAACCTGTTTTCGGTTATAAAGGTTTGATTGCTGCAACGATTGCAATTGCAGCGTTATCAGTTTCTGTTTGGGCGCACCACTTGTTCGCAACCGGACAAGTGCTTCTGCCGTTCTTCTCATTCATGACTTTCCTAATTGGTGTTCCAACTGGTGTGAAATTCTTTAACTGGATTGGAACAATGTGGCGAGGATCCATCAGTATGGATACTCCAATGCTCTGGGTCGTGGGCTTCTTGATTACCTTCTTGTTTGGTGGTTTGACCGGCATTATCTTGGCTTCGCCACCACTTGATTTCGCAGTCTCTGCTTCATATTTCGTGGTCGCACATTTCCATTACGTGCTCTTTGGCACCGTGGTATTTGCGATGTTCGCAGGTTTCTATTTCTGGTGGCCAAAGATGACTGGCAAGATGCTAAATGAAACCCTTGGAAAGATTCACTTCTGGACTCTTTTCTTCGGTTTCCACTTAACATTCTTAGTTCAGCACTGGTTAGGTATTAAGGGTATGTCTCGACGTTATGCAGACTATTTACCGACCGATGGCTTTACTACTTTGAATATGGTTTCAACAGTTGGATCATTCCTGCTTGCTCTTTCAATGATTCCATTCTTTGTAAATATTTGGATTACTAGAAAGACTGAAAAAGTTGGCGTTGACGATCCTTGGGGTTACGGCCAATCGCTTGAATGGGCGACATCTTGCCCACCACCTCGCCATAACTTCCTATCAATGCCACGCATTAGATCTGAAAGACCAGCATGGGATGTTAACCATCCTGAAGCTCCAATTGAGAGGCTACATTAATCATGAAAGCATCTTGGCTACTTTTTCTTGGGCTTGGCATTTTCTACACCATCATGTCAGCTATTTATTGGCTACTTGGTGGAGAACCCGCTGGAATTGCTTGCTTAATTCTTAGCGCGGGACTTGCTTACTTAGTCTGTTTCTATGTTTGGTTTACGGCAAAACGTGCTGGTGCACTTCCTGAAGATAACCTAACTGCAGAGATTGCAGATGGAGCAGGAGAGTTAGGTTTCTATAGTCCTCATTCATGGTGGCCATTGCCAGTTGCAGCATCTGCCATAGTCGTTGGTTTGGGATTAATTATTGGTTGGTGGTTAACCGCAATCGGAATTGGTGCGTTAGTGCTTAGCATTATCGGATTTGTTACCGAATACGAAAAGCCATCAGCAAGCGCTTCGCACTGATAAATCGCGGTTTAAGTGTTTGAAGCGCTCTTCCTAGGTCTAGTACAAGGCTTAACTGAGTTCTTGCCAATATCTTCTAGCGCTCATCTACGTATCATCGGAGAGTTTTTGCCAAGCGCTCAAGATCCAGGAGCAGCCTTTACGGCTATCACACAGATTGGTACGGAACTTGCGGTACTAATTTTCTTTCGCGTGGAAATATCATCAATCGTCCGTAACTTTGTTAGGGCAAACATAATTCGCTCTTCGAATCTTTCCAGAGAAGACCAAGCCGATAATCGACTTGGCTGGATGATTATCGTAGGTTCTATTCCAATTTTTATCTTTGGATACCTTTTTCAAGATTCAATCAAAACTACGTTCAGATCTCTGACTCTAATTGCTACTACTTTGATTGTTTTTGCTCTCATCTTAGGGGCAGCAGATTATTTTGGTAGCAACGCTAAGTCGATGAAGGAATTAAGTTTCAGAGATGCATTGCTACTTGGTCTGGGGCAATCTTTAGCGCTAATTCCGGGAGTATCTAGATCAGGAATGACCATCGCAGTTGGCCGCTCCCTTGGATATAACCGAAGCGCTGCGACCAAAATTTCTTTCTTTCTTGCGATTCCAGCGGTCTTGGGAAGCGGTGTTTACCAGCTTTATCAAACACTTAGTGACCCAACAGCTGAGGTATTTTCACTAACCGAAACTTTCGCCGCAACCTTCGTGGCATTTCTTGTCGGTTATGCCGTTATTGCCTGGTTGATGCGTTTTATCTCAAAAGCAAGTTTTCGCCCCTTCGTTATTTACCGCATAACGTTAGGTGCACTACTTTTAACTTATTTAGCTTTTAACTAGTGATGCGATTCGTTCTCTAGCTCTTTAGCAGTTGGCTTAGCAATCTGTTCAGCATTTGCACGAGACCAGCGTTCACGAAGTTTTGCTTGAAGAGCGCGAGGGCGTCTAACCCCATTTGCATCAACTTCAGGAACTTCAAGAGCACCGATTTGTTCATGTGAGGTTAGCTTCCAAACTTCTTCTTTGGAAAGCGGTTCGTGTACTTCTACGAATTCACCATGTGGCAAGCGAACTAGGCGACCAGTTTCGCGGCCATGTAGAACCAAGTCGCGATCAGCGCGTTGTAGCGATAAACAAACTCGCTTGGTGATAAAGAAAGTCAATATCGGAAGCACGACGATTCCGATACGTGCAAACCACATGATGTGATTAATTGAGGAAGAGAAGTGGGTTGCAATTAAATCGTTGCCTCCATTTAGTAGCGCAACAAACATAAACATCATTACTGCGGCACCAATTCCGGTACGGGTAGGTGCATTGCGTGGACGATCAAGTAGATGATGTTCGCGATCATCGCCAGTAATCCAGCGTTCGATCCATGGCCATAACGCCATCGGAGTAAATACCAGACCAGGAATAATCAAACCTGGTAACAAGATATTCCAAGAGATGGTGTAACCAAATGCATGTGTTTCAAGCGGCGGCGCCATACGAACCAAACCATCAAGCCAGCCCATATAAAAGTCTGGCTGTGAACCGGCCGAAATCTGTCCTGGCGTGTAAGGACCGTATAACCAAATTGGGTTAATAGAAGCTACTGCGCCAAGAAGCGCTGTAATACCGAAGACCACAAAGAAGAAGCCGCCAGCTTTAGCCATGTAAACCGGCATCAATGGATAACCAACGACGTTCTTTTCAGTGCGACCTGGACCAGGGTATTGAGTGTGCTTCTGGTACCAAACCAACATTAAGTGTGCAGTGATTAGCGCCAAGAAAATTCCAGGAAGCAATAGCACGTGTACTGTGTAAATGCGTGGGATAAAAGAATGCCCCGGGAATTCTCCACCAAATGCGAAGAAGGCTAGATATGAACCAACAACTGGGATTGCTTGAATGATCGCTTCAGCGATACGAATACCAGTTCCAGAAAGAAGATCATCAGGAAGTGAGTAACCCAAGAAACCTTCGACAATACCAAGGGTTAGAAGTCCAACACCGATCACCCAGTTAAATTCACGTGGTTTACGGAAAGCGCCAGTAAAGAAGACGCGCAGCATATGAATAATCATCGCCGCCATGAAAATGATGGCAGCCCAGTGGTGGATCTGACGCATAAGCAAGCCGCCTCGCACATCAAATGAAATATGAAGTGCTGATTCGTAAGCTGCGGACATCTTAACGCCTTGCAGCGGTTGATACGAACCTTCGTAAACAACTTCCTTCATTGAAGGGTCAAACCAGAATGTTAAGAAAGTTCCGGTTGCTAACAAAATGATGAATGAATAAAGAACTATTTCACCTAGCAAGAATGACCAATGATCAGGGAAGACTTTAGTTAAATTCTTCTTTAGCCACTTG
>JBPCTD010000009.1:0-2902 GCA_051006515.1 Candidatus Nanopelagicaceae bacterium
CCCCTGCGCAGGCAAGAGAGAAAAAAGTGACAGTATTTGCCGCTTCCAGCCTTACGGAAACTTATTCCGAACTTGGCGCTAGATTTGAAAGATCTCACCCAGGAGTGAAGGTGCTCTTCTCATTTCAAGCATCTTCGACACTGGCAACGCAAATAAAAGCGGGCGCACCAGCGGATATTTTCGTTTCCGCAGCCCCCGAAGATATGAAAGGAATTGCGGTAGCTCCGTATTACTCGATCAATTACTTGATTAATAAGGTAGTTCTTGCAGTTCCGGTTAACTCGAAGTTACGTAAAATTTCAGATTTAAATAATGGAGTAACTTGGATTCAATGCGCCA
This sequence comes from Candidatus Nanopelagicaceae bacterium, assembly GCA_051006515.1. Taxonomy (GTDB): domain Bacteria; phylum Actinomycetota; class Actinomycetes; order Nanopelagicales; family Nanopelagicaceae; genus ZLKRG08. Next base: position 340 of record JBPCTD010000009.1, read on the forward strand.
AAGAAGTGCCTTGCGGTCAAGCAGCAACTAGAGCGCTTACAAGTGATGGGATAACAAAACCTGCCCGCTCCTATGAACCAAAAGCAAGTAGTGTGCTTGCTAAACTCTTGGCTGCCGAAGTAGATGCGGCGATTGTTTATCGCACCGATGTCATTGCTAATGCCAAATTGATTAGAGCGATTGAATTTTCAGATCAGAATGCTGCCTCTACTTCTTACCAAATTGTGCAATTAAGTAAGAATCGGTGGGCTAAGACTTTTTATAATTATTTGAATTCACGAGTGGCATTGAGATATCTACAAAGCCGAGGATTTGAGCTAACATGAAATTTGGTTTAACTTCTAAGATTTTGTCAGCATTTGCCACATTTGTGATCACCGCACCATTAATTGCGCTACTAATAAAAACTCCATGGTCTAGCTTGCTTGATAAATTTTCAGATTTAACGGCCATCAAGTTATCGCTCTGGACTTCAACATTGGCCGCAGCTATCTCTCTATTACTGGGCGTGCCACTTGCATGGATTTTGGCAAAGAGCCATAGCCGTTTCACTAATCTTGTTAGACCTTTGGTGCTTGCGCCAATTGTGCTGCCACCAACTGTCGCAGGTATTGCGCTACTTTCTTTAATGGGAAGAAATGGCCTATTAGGTAAGTATTTATATGATGCCACAGGCTGGTCAATGCCTTTTACTGAAAGCGCGGTGGTCTTTGCTGGAGTCTTTGTTGGCATGCCGTTTGTAGTGCTCATCTGTGAATCAAATTTCCGTCAATTACCAAAAGATGTAGAAGATGCGGCCATTATTGATCGCGTAGATGGCAATGAACTATTTCAAAAAATAGCAATCCCACAATCTAGAAGCGCAATTGCTACTGGTGCAATTTTATCTTGGGCCAGAGCGATGGGAGAGTTTGGCGCAACTTTAATGTTTGCTGGTTCACTGCCAGGAAGTACCCAAACATGGACCATGCTCATTTATCAAGAACTTGATGTGGATGTGGATCGCGCTTACGCTTTATCGGTCGTGATGCTAGTTGTGGCAATTGCTATTGTCTTTTCTCTTCGAAAACCGCTACGCGAAGCATTTCGATGAACTTTATAGTTTTATCTGGCGGCACTAGCCGAAGATTTGGTAGCGATAAATCGCAAGCGAAAATTGGTGATCAGACTTTACTTGAAACGCTATGTGGCTATTTACCTGTTGGAAAATTGATTGTAGTTGGCCCAAAAAGTTCAGTCGATGCAATTTACCTTCGTGAAGCACCAGAATTTAGTGGACCGGTTGCCGCAATTGGAGCAGCAATATCAGAGGTGGAATCTGAATTAGTAGGTATTTTTGCTACCGATATGCCATTTGCTCCTTTTGTTATTCCACAACTAAAAGCTGCACTTACTAAAGATGCTGCTCTGGCTATCGATGATGAAGGCCAAATCCAACCACTTGCCGGAATTTATCGAACAGCTCCTTTAAAAAGCACTTTGGCAAGTTTTGATAGTTTGACCGATAAATCGATGAAATCTTTGATTTCGAAATTACAGATAAATAGAGTTCCATTGGTTGAAACTTCCTACTTGATCGATATAGATACGGAAGCTGCACTTTCCCAAGCGATAGCGTTAAAGAGTAGATTGGGGTTATGACTTTAGTCGAACCAAGTTGGGATCAAGCGCGTGAATACGCAGCCAATTTTGGTGCGAATTTAGCTGTAAAATCGCAGAGCGCCAATGTAGCCAATGTATCTAGAGTTGAAGTAAAAGATTTAAAAAATGCCATTAATCGAGTTCTGGCAAGAGATGCACATTCGTTAGTTGAGTTACCTACATATGAAACAAGTGCAATGGATGGCTTTGCCGTTTCCGGTTATGGACCATGGAAGATCATCGGAGAAGTAAAAGCAGGTGCGCCATATAAAGGAAAATTAAATTCTGGTGAAGCACTTAGTATCGCTACAGGTGCAGTTATTCCTGAAGGCACTTTTGGCATTCTGCGTTGGGAAGATGCCAAAGTAAATGGTTTAGATTTAATTGGAGAAACTAAAGAGCGAAAAGATTTTAGACCAGCAGCAGAGGAAGCAAAGTTGGGCGAACTGCTTATTAAAAGCGGTACAGCACTTTCGCCAGGTGCAATTGGATTACTTGCAGCTAGTGGATATGATCAAGTAGAAGTTTTTGTAAAACCAAAAGTTGCACTATTGCTATTAGGTGATGAGATACAAACTTCTGGACTTCCAAGCGAAGGTTTGGTGCGTGATTCTTTGGGACCGCAATTACCAGGTTGGCTTGAACGACTAGGATGCGAAGTTATTTATATTGAATATGTTTCAGATGTACTTGATCTGACAATTGCAGCCATAGAAAATGCCAGCAAGAATGCCGACATCATCGTGACTACTGGTGGCACGGCTGATGGTCCCAGAGATTTCCTTCATGAATCAATTGCTAAATTAAATGGAGTAGTCCATATAAATAAAGTTGCAGTTCGACCTGGCCATCCGCAACTTTTAGGTGAAGTAAATGAAAAACCATTAATTGGCCTTCCTGGTAATCCGCAATCTGCGGTAGT
>JBPCTD010000010.1:0-10518 GCA_051006515.1 Candidatus Nanopelagicaceae bacterium
TTGCCATCGAAGATACTTGTTCGCATCAAGATGCAGCTTTATCCGAAGGTGAACAAAATGGTTACAAAATCGAATGTTGGCTGCATTCTGCGGAATTCGATCTTCGCTCCGGTGAAGCGCTAACTCCGCCGGCGGTTAGCCCTATTAAAACTTATGCAGTAAATGTTGTTGGTAACGACGTAGTAGTAGAGATCTAGTCTTTAGAAAAAGGGGAAAATAATGAGCAAATTAGAAATTAGAGGACTTCAGGTAGTTGTTAATACCGATAAGGGCCAGAAAGAGATTCTCAAAGGCGTAGATCTAACTATCAATTCAGGTGAAACTCACGCAATCATGGGTCCAAATGGTTCTGGTAAATCAACTCTTGCATACGCAATCGCAGGACATCCAAAATACGAAATCACTGGTGGCGCAGTCACACTTGATGGTGCAGATGTACTTGAAATGAGCGTTGACGAGCGTGCGAAAGCAGGGCTTTTCCTAGCGATGCAGTACCCAGTAGAAGTTCCAGGTGTTTCTGTATCTAACTTCTTACGTACTGCAGCAACTGCACTGCGCGGCGAAGCACCTAACTTACGTAAGTGGGTTGGCGAAGTGAAAGATGCAATGGGCGCGCTGAAGATGGATGCAGCCTTTGCAGAGCGAAGTGTTAATGAAGGTTTCTCTGGCGGCGAGAAGAAGCGCCATGAAATTATGCAACTTGAACTACTCAAGCCAAAGATCGCCATTTTAGACGAGACCGATTCAGGGCTTGACGTCGATGCGCTAAAAGTTGTCTCCGAAGGAGTGAATCGCGCAAAGGCGGCAAACAATTTAGGCATCATGTTAATTACTCACTACACCCGCATCTTGCGTTATATCAAACCTGATTTTGTGCACGTTTTCGCAAATGGTCGAATCGTTGAAGAAGGCGGGCCAGAACTGGCAGAACGTTTGGAAGAGCAGGGTTACGAAGCTTACGTAGGTAAGTAATCCCAAAGATGAAATTAGATGCTGCAGCCATTAAAAGAGATTTTCCGATCTTTAATCGGGAGATCCGTGATGGCCAGCGCCTAATTTATCTTGACAGCGGCGCAACATCTCAAAAACCCAATGCGGTAATCGATGCTGAATCGAATTTCTACCGATTTTCAAATGCGGCAGTGCATCGCGGTGCGCATCAATTAGCAGAAGAGGCTACAGATAATTATGAGGGCGCTCGTTCGATTGTTGCCGAATTTCTGGGTGCAAAAAGCGATCAAATAGTTTTCACAAAAAGTGCTACTGAATCCATAAATTTAGTTGCATATGCTTTAACAAGTAAAGTTAAAGCCGGAGATCGGATCGTGGTCTCTGAAATGGAACATCATGCAAATCTAATTCCTTGGCAGCAACTTGCGAAAAGAACTGGTGCGGAATTAGCTTGGTTTGAGGTTACTCCCGATGGACGATTAGATCTTTCAAGTATTGAAAAAGTGATTACTTCTAATACTGCGATTGTGGCGGTAACTCACCAATCAAATGTGCTTGGAACTATCAATCCAATCGAGGCAATCGTTAATCGAGCTGCAGAGGTTGGTGCCGAAGTTTTATTGGATGCTTGTCAATCTGTGCCACACATGGCAGTTGATGTACAAAAACTTGGGATTGATTATTTGGCATTTTCAGGTCATAAAGCACTTGGGCCTACTGGCGTCGGGGTGCTTTGGGGCAGAGATTTAGAAGCTTTACCGCCATTCCTATTTGGTGGTTCAATGATTGAGAACGTCACAATGACAGATGCCACTTGGGCTCCAGCTCCTAAAAAATTCGAAGCAGGTGTACCCAATATGGCGCAAGCGGTAGGTCTTGGAGCCGCGCTAAATTATTTAACTAAAATTGGCATGAATAGCATTCATGATCATGAAATTTCATTAACTAAATTGTTAATTGATGGATTGGTACAAATACCAGGAGTGAAGATTTTTGGGCCAACCGAGGTAGCAAATCGCGGTGGTACTGTTTCTTTTACACTTGAAGGAATTCATCCTCATGATTTGGGTCAATTTTTAGATTCCAAAGGTATTGCAGTGCGCACCGGACATCACTGCGCTTGGCCGCTTGCGCGCAAATTTAAGGTAGTAGCAACTACTAGAGCTTCGCTCTATCTCTATAACGATGACACCGATATCCAAGCACTCTTGACTGGCGTGCAAGATGCTAAGAAATTCTTTCTAGATTAGAGATCAGGGATAATCGATAAGAATTATGGAGTTAAATTCACTTTACCAAGAGGTGATTCTTGATCACTACAAACACCCGCACCATAAAGGTTTGCAAAATGGCGATATTCAAGTCCATCACATTAATCCCAGCTGTGGCGATGAAATAACGCTCTCTTTAAAAATAGATGACGAGAAGATCACCGCTCTAACTTGGGATGGTCAAGGCTGCTCGATTTCTCAAGCGAGCGTCTCTATTTTGAGCGATTTGATGATTGGTAAGAAGCGAAGCGAAGCTGATCAGATTTTGAATGCCTTTGTTGAGATGCTTCAGAGCAAGGGTCAAGATTCAGGTGATGAGAACCTATTGGAAGATGGCGTTGCACTTGCTGGAGTTTCAAAGTATCCGGCTCGGATAAAATGTGCTTTGTTGGGTTGGATGGCTTACAAAGATGCAGCCACACAGATTGCTGAAAAAAACTAGGAGAGACCATGAGCGCTAAAGTCGATGATGTAACAGAGGCAATGAAAGATGTGGTCGACCCTGAATTAGGGATAAATGTCGTTGACCTTGGGTTGATTTACGACGTCATGGTTGATGAAAACAACATTGCAGTCCTTAATATGACTTTGACTTCAGCTGCTTGTCCTTTACAAGATGTGATCGAAGATCAAACACGCGCCGCCCTTGCCGGAATCACTGAGGATGTGAAAATTAACTGGGTATGGATGCCACCTTGGGGTCCAGACAAGATTACGGATGATGGCCGTGATCAATTGCGTGCTCTTGGCTTCACGGTTTGATTTAAACTCTATATATGTCAATGCATGCTGGCTGGATGGCCATGCGCGCTCTTTCGAGCGATCAATCTGTTAAAGATGTTAAATTAAAACCGGGTACCTTAAAGCGTATCCTAAAATATGCGATACCTTACAAATCGACTTTCGTTTATTTCTTTATTGCGTTAATTGTTGATGCTTTTTTGACTATTGCCACTCCGTTGTTACTAAAACGCTTAATTGACGATGGCGTGATTCCCAAAGACTCTGGACTGGTAACCAGATTGGCACTTCTGGTTGGATTAATCTCCATTCTTTCTGCAGCATTTAACATTGTAATTCGTTGGTGGTCTTCAAAAATAGGTGAAGGTTTGATTTATGACCTTCGAAGTCAAGTGTTTGAGCATATTCAATCTCAATCAATTGCCTTCTTCACGCGCACTCAAACGGGAGCTCTTATTTCCCGTATCAATACTGATGTAATAGGCGCACAGAGAGCATTCACCGCCACGTTTTCAGGAGTCATCAGCAATGCAATTACCTTGATTCTACTTTTGGCAACGATGATTAGTTTGAGCTGGCAAATCACGGTACTTTCTCTATTGCTGTTGCCCGTTTTCTTAGCACCAACTAGATGGGTAGGCAGGAAACTGCAGAAGTACACTCAAGAATCCTTTGAATTGAATGCAGAAATGGCGAGCACCATGACCGAACGTTTTAATGTTTCAGGTGCGCTTTTAGTGAAACTTTACGGAAACCCTAGTAAAGAAGCCTCGCTATTTAGGGGCCGGGCTCGAAAAGTTGCTGATATCGGAATTAGCATGGCAATGCTAAATACTTTTTTCTTCATTGCTCTAATTTCAGTGGCTTCAGTAGCAACCGCAATTGCTTATGGCGTGGGCGGGCATTTGGCTATTTCCGGCAGCATGACTGTAGGTGGCTTGATAGCCATAACTACTTTGTTGGCACGTTTATATGGACCATTAACCGCCCTTTCAACCGTGAGGGTTGATGTCATGGGTGCGCTAGTTTCTTTTGAAAGAGTTTTTGAAGTGCTAGATCTGCAACCTATGGTCAAAGATCGCGAAAATCCAGAAACTTTAAAAACCATAAATCCCAGAATTGAATTTAAGGATGTGCGTTTTACCTATCCTAAAGCGCATGAGATATCACTTGCTTCACTTGAATTAACAGCAAAACAGGAAAGTATCGAAAGCGGCGAAATTCTAAAAGGTATTTCATTTGTGGCAGAACCGGGAACTATCACGGCGCTAGTTGGCCCTTCAGGAGCTGGCAAGACCACTATCAGTGCATTATTGCCAAGACTTTACGATGTAAGCGAAGGAGCAATTTCCATAGATGGGATTGATATCAGAGATTATTCTGGCGCATCCCTTCGTAGTTCAATTGGTGTGGTCCTGCAAGATTCGCATCTATTCCATGAATCAATTATTGAAAACTTACATTACGCCAAACCGGATGCCACGTTGGTAGAGATTGAAGCTGCTTGTAAAGCGGCACAAATTTGGGATCTGATTCAATCGCTACCAAATGGTTTGGACACCATGGTGGGAGATCGTGGACATCGTTTGTCTGGCGGAGAGAAGCAAAGATTGGCTATCGCCAGATTGCTGCTGAAATCGCCAAGCATTGTGATTTTAGATGAAGCTACATCTAATTTAGATTCTGAAAACGAAGCTCTGGTGCAAGCTGCGCTGAAAGAAGCGCTAAAGGGACGCACCAGCATCGTGATCGCACATAGATTAAGCACCGTCAAAGAGGCAGATCAAATTTTGGTTTTGAACAATGGTTTAATCGAAGAGCGTGGCAGACATGATGAGTTGGTGGAAAAGGGCGGGCTTTATAGCGAGCTTTATCAACGGCAAGATTTATCTCTTCCTAATTAAATACCTGCCATAAATAGCTAGTCCTGCAAAGAATAACCATTGAAGCGCATAAGCCAAATGCGGGCCATCTGAAAGTTCTGGCAATTCTGCCGGTGAATCTGGTTTTACTCCTGAACCACTAATTAAATCAATGTAAAAATTCTCAGTATCTACTTTTGATTTCAAATCCCAATCATTAATTAGATTTCCAGAGGAGGGAAGTGCAAAGAATGATCCTTTGGGTAGCGAGTTCTCCAAACGAATGCGGCCAGAAATTTCGATTTCACCACTAGGTGTTTTGGGAACTTCTGGCCGTGCTAAGGCAGTGGCACCCGCTTGCACCCAACCTCTATCGACCCAGAACTTATCTCCAGCGTTTGTTTTGAATAGAGTTAAATATTCAAAGCCATACTTGCCTTCGTAGTTGTATCGATTTCGAAGTAAGACCTCATGATTTAAATCAAATTCTCCAGTAACGGTGACTTCCCGCCATTCGGAATTGCCTATATTTTCTAGAGTTTGCAATGGTACTGAGGTCATAAGGGCATTAGCTTCGATCTTTGAATTTACTGCTTTTCTATCCATGCCTCTTTGATACTGCCATTTCGCGGCAATCAAGCAGAGAATTACAATTAGTAACGCAATGAGGGTTTTTAGAAAAGCCCTAGGCTCTTTAGAATTCAATAGCTCGCTTCTTCTCAACCGTTTCAATATTTCCCACAACATTTTCGCGACCAGCATTTGCAATGATTACGGCAAAATAGGGTAGGACCACAGCTCCAACAATTAAAAACCATCTATAAGGTGACGGGCTCAGAACTGCACCTATGAAACATGCTGTACGAATCAACATTGAAATTAAGTAGCGCTTGGCGCGGCCAGGCAATTCTTGGCTATGGGCTACCTGCGCATTGGTGATAGAGATAGCTTCTCCATTGCTTGGAGTATTACTGGATGAATTTCCAGTTGATTCTCGCGCGCTCTCCCTTGGCCAATGATATAAGTCTTGGTGAATAACGAGTTACGCATCAGTAGTTGGTAAGTTATGGCTTGTGACCGAGAAAAAAGTGGCTTTAGTTACAGGCGGCAATCGAGGTATTGGTCTAGCTATCGCGAATTCATTGCAAGAAAATGGCTTTGAAGTCGTGGTCACATATCGTTCAGGTAGCGCGCCGGCTGGTTTTAATTCAGTAAAGATGGATGTAACTGATACCGCAAGTGTTGAAGCCGGTTTTACAGAGTGCGAAGAACGCTATGGCATCCCTGAAGTAATTGTTTGTAATGCTGGCATAACTAAAGATGGTTTAGTACTTCGAATGACAGACGCTGATTTTGATGATGTGATTAACGCGAATTTAGCAGGCGCATTTCGAACGGCGCGTCGAGCAAGTAAAGGTCTATTAAAACTTAAACGCGGTCGATTGATATTTATAGGTTCAGTGGTCGGATCAATTGGATCTGCCGGCCAAGTAAATTACTCAGCAAGCAAAGCAGGTCTACTTGGTATGGCTAGATCATTTGCGCGAGAATTAGGTAGCCGAGGAATCACTGCCAACGTAATTGCACCTGGTTTTGTCGAAACTGATATGACTGCTGAACTAACAGCATCTCGTAGGGATGAAATAGCCAAAGCAGTTCCAATGGGAAGATTCTGTAGCGCCGAAGAGATTGCGACAGTGGTTTCATTTATCGCTTCTGATGCGGCAAGTTATATCTCTGGCGCATTAATTCCAGTAGATGGTGGATTGGGGATGGGGCACTAATGGGAATTTTGCAAGGTAAGAAAATACTAATTACCGGAGTACTAACCGATACTTCCATTGCATTTCACGTGGCGCGTCTTGCTCAAGAAGAAGGCGCTGACATTGTTCTAACTTCGTTTGGCAGAGCCATGAGCATTACCCAAAGAATTGCTGGGCGTTTACCAAAACCAGCACCAGTTCTAGAACTAGATGTTACAAATGATGAACATCTCTCTACATTAGCTGCCAGAGTTAAAGAGCATCTGCCTCATTTAGATGGAGTGGTCCATTCAATTGGTTTTGCGCCTGAATCAGCGTTAGGTGGAAAGTTCTTGAGCACTGAATGGCCTGACGTGGCTACCGCAGTTCAAGTATCTGCCTATTCATATAAATCTTTAACTATGGCATGCAAGCCACTATTTCCAGCTACTGGTGCATCTGTTGTCGGGATGGATTTTGATGCGCAAGTTGCCTGGCCAAAATACGATTGGATGGGAGTTGCAAAAGCAGCCCTAGAATCGACCAATAGATATTTAGCAAAATTCTTAGGCCCTGAAAACATTCGTTTTAATTTAGTTGCGGCAGGTCCAATCTCGACTATTGCAGCAAAATCAATTCCGGAATTCCAACAATTCGAACATCTCTGGGATCAAAGAGCTCCACTTCGTTGGGATGTAACAGACCCAGTACCGGCTGCAAAAGGTGCCATTGCTCTGCTTTCCGATTGGTTACCAGCCACAAGCGGTGAAATTCTCCACGTAGATGGTGGATTTCACGCCATGGGCGGCTAAAGGTTGCAAAGCGAATTTTGCTTATTCCAGTACCCCATCTAGAATTCATGCATTGACCGGCTATATGCCGCAAGAGGAGAAATCCCACCTAAACTGCGAGGCAAGCGCCTTAGCGGACTGGTAAAGTCAAAACGAAGCATTTGCTTCTTTTGCTCTTTTCTTGCGTCTAACTTTTAGTTAATAGCTAGTTAATAAATCACGTAAGAAGGAGAAATCATCAGCACTGCAGAACCACGTATCAATGATCGTATTCGCGCTGCACAGATTCGTTTAATCAACTACGACGGAGAACAGGTCGGAGTAGTTGAAATCGATACTGCGCTAAAGATGGCGGATGAAATCGGGTTAGATCTCGTAGAGATCGCGCCAGATGCCAATCCACCGGTATGCAAAATCATGGACTTTGGTAAGTACAAGTACGAGATGGCGCAGAAAGCTCGCGAACAACGTCAGAACCAGACACACATTGTGGTCAAGGAGATACGTCTTCGTCCAAAGATCGAAACACATGATTACGAAACAAAGCGAAATCAAGTGCTTAAGTTCATTGGCTCAGGTGACAAAGTAAAGGTGACGATCCAATTCCGTGGTCGCGAGCAGTCAAGACCAGAACTTGGTTACAACTTGTTGCAACGTCTCGCTGAAGATGTGGCAGAAGTTGCAAACATTGAGTTTGCGCCAAAACAAGAAGGGCGCAATATGACTATGGTCCTTGGTCCTAATAAGGCCAAAACTGCGAGCAAATCTAAAAACAAATAGTTAAAAACTATTAAGAGGAGGCTTAAATGCCAAAGATGAAGACCCACAGTGGAGCTAAGAAGACTTTCAAAGTCACTGGCTCTGGCAAGATCATGCATGAGCGCGCTGGTAAGCGCCACCTACTTGAGCGCAAGTCATCAAGACTTACACGTCGCTTAGATCAAGAGTCCGCAGCTAAACCATCAACCGCATTCGCTGCAAAGCGTATGTTGGGCTTGAAGTAGGAGGGTATAAAAAATGGCAAGAGTTAAGCGCGGCGTACATGCTGCAAAGAAGCGTCGTACCACCCTCGAGCGTGCTAGCGGTTATCGCGGACAACGTTCACGTCTTTATACCAAGGCGAAGGAACAGGTTACGCACTCATTAGTTTATGCATTTAATGATCGCAAAGATAAGAAGGGCGATTTCCGCCAACTTTGGATTCAGCGCATTAATGCTGGTGCACGTGCAAATGGCCTTACTTACAATCGTTTTATCCAAGGTTTAAAGGGAGCTGGCATCGAAGTTGATCGCCGCATCCTTTCTGATCTTGCAATTAACGATCCAGCGGCATTCAAGTCGTTGGTAGATATCGCCAAAGCAAACGTCAAGAATTAATTAAGATGATTGAGAGCCTTCAGTCGCCACATGTTGCGCGAGTGAAGGCTCTTTTATCTTCCAAAAAAGAGCGTGCAGAAGCGGCTAGATTTATCGCAGAGGGCTTACAAAGTGTCCGTGAGGCGCTAAAAATTTCTGGCTCAATAGAGGTTCTTTACCTATCTTCAAGCGGCCGTGAAAGATTAGTTAAAGCGGTGGGTGAACTTCCTGACATTAATGTGATTGACGTCAGCGACAAAGTCAGTGATGCCATGTCTGATGCAATTACTTCACAAGGAATCGTCGCGATTTGCCATATGAAATCTAGAGAAGTATCAGAGATTTCGAAATTAACGGATAAGCACATAATTTATTTAAATGAGATTCAAGATCCGGGTAATGCGGGCACGATACTAAGAAGCGCTGATGCCATGAATCTTGCCGCGATCTTTACCTCACCAGGAAGCGTAGATTTTTATTCACCAAAAGTAGTTCGTTCAACTGCCGGCTCTTTATGGCACATTCCGGTTTTTGATGGTGTGTCCATCGCACAATTAAAAGAGCAATTACCTCAACACGAACTCTATGTTTTAGATGGCGCCAGCAAAGAAAAATTAGATGAGATTGATTTCTCAAAACCTGCTATTTGGATTTTTGGAAATGAAGCGCGCGGAGTTCAAGAGAATATCCGTGACGCAAAGCGAATCTCCATACAAATGCCAGGAAATGCAGAATCACTTAATTTGGCAGCCGCTGCTTCCATAGTCATGTACCAAATATCCCGCGAGTTATAACGACGCACCTATACAATTCGTCGCATGAATCCAGCAGAAATTCAAAAGTGGGTCGAAAGCGCCAAAAGCGCTTTTGCAGCCGCTTCGGATCTGGATCAATTAAAGAGCGCTCGGTTGGCGCATGCAGGAGATAAATCTGAGATAGCGGGAGCAAGTCGTTCTTTAGCTACCGTGCCTGCAGAGCAGAAAGCGGAGTTGGGCAAGTTAATTGGCGCTGCTCGTGCAGAGATCAATGAAGCTCTTGAGAAACGAAATATAGAATTAGAAATTTTGCGTGATCAAAAAGTACTGCTCGAAGAGGTAGTAGATATCACGCTGCCAGCAATCAGAGAACATTTAGGCGGGCTACACCCACTAACAATTATTAAAAATGAAATCTCAGATTATTTTCTCTCGTTAGGATATTCAATTGCCGAAGGTCCAGAGCTAGAGAGCGGATGGCTTAATTTTGATGCGCTAAATATCCCAACTGATCATCCAGCTAGAAGCATGCAAGATACTTTCTTTGTCGAGCCGCTTGAATCTGGTTTAGTTATGCGTACCCATACTTCTCCAGTGCAAGCGCGCACCATGTTAACCCAAGCGCCGCCAATTTATGTCATATCACCAGGACGCACATATCGCGCAGATGAGTTAGATGCTACCCATAGCCCAGTTTTTAGCCAGGTTGAAGGTTTAGTAATTGATACCGATATCAGCATGGCCCACTTAAAAGGAACACTTGATGCATTTGCGGCAAAAATGTTTGGTTCTGATGCAGTGACCAGACTTCGTCCATCTTTCTTTCCATTTACTGAACCAAGTGCAGAAGTTGATGTCTGGTTTAACAATCGTTGGATCGAATGGGGCGGTTGCGGAATGGTTAACCCGAAAGTACTTGAAAATTGTGGAATCGATCCAGATAAATATTCGGGTTTTGCTTTTGGCATGGGCCTTGAACGAACACTAATGGTCCGCCAAGGAATCAAAGATATGCATGACATTGTTGAAGGCGATATCAGATTCTCTAG
>JBPCTD010000011.1:0-28538 GCA_051006515.1 Candidatus Nanopelagicaceae bacterium
AGCCTGTTCTTAGCGCAAATTGGGATGAGAAAGATTCATTTACCATAGAAGGTTATAAGCGCCACGGTGGATACGACGCTGCGAAAAAAGCGTTATCCATGGATGCCGATGCGGTAATTCAATTAGTTAAAGATTCTGGACTTCGTGGTCGCGGTGGTGCTGGTTTTCCAACTGGTATGAAGTGGGGCTTCATTCCACAGAATGATGGCAAAGAACACTACTTAGTTGTTAATGCCGACGAATCAGAGCCTGGTACTTGCAAAGATATGCCATTACTGCTGGCTAATCCGCATGTATTGATTGAAGGAATGATTATTGCTTCATATGCAATTCGTGCAAAACATGCATTTGTTTATCTTCGCGGCGAAGTTGCTCACGTTGCCCGTCGTGTTAATGCCGCAATCCAAGATGCATATAAAGCTGGTTACCTTGGTACAGGAATCTTTGGTACCAACAATGATCTGGAATTAACACTGCACATTGGTGCAGGTGCTTACATTTGCGGCGAAGAGACTGCGCTACTGGATTCGCTTGAAGGTTTCCGTGGTCAACCAAGACTTCGTCCACCATTCCCAGCGATTGCTGGTTTATATGCGCGCCCAACTGTTGTAAATAACGTGGAATCAATCGCTTCAGTGCCTGCAATTGTGGCTAATGGTGCAGATTGGTATCAACAATTCGGTACTGAAAAGTCCAAGGGCATGACGCTTTATTCATTATCTGGACATGTAACTAATCCAGGTCAATTCGAAGCGCCACTTGGTATCACGCTGCGCGAATTATTAGATATGTCAGGCGGAATTCGCGCTGGACATAAATTGAAATTCTGGACACCTGGCGGATCATCAACTCCAATGTTTACTGATGAGCATCTTGATGTGCCACTTGATTATGAAGGTGTTGGTGCCGCAGGTTCGATGCTTGGCACCAAAGCGTTACAGATTTTTGATGAAACTACTTGCGTTGTTCGCGCAGTACTTCGTTGGACTGAGTTCTACAAACACGAATCTTGCGGAAAGTGCACACCTTGCCGCGAAGGTACTTGGTGGTTAGTTCAAGTGCTTAAGAACATCGAAACTGGTAAAGGTACTGAAGCTGATTTAGATAAATTGTTAGATCTTTGCGACAACATCATGGGCCGTTCGTTCTGCGCACTTGCAGATGGCGCAGTGAGCCCAATTGCTTCATCCATCAAATATTTCCGCGATGAATATATTGCACACGTTCAAAATCGCGGTTGCCCATTTGATCCAGTTGCTTCAACACTATTTGCCACTGCAGGAGATCGCGCATGACCACACAAGCTGAGAGACCTGCAGTAGAAGCGGTAGAGATGATCGCTGTCGTAATTGATGGCTTTGAAGTTTCAGTTCCAAAAGGCACATTGGTAATTCGTGCTGCAGAGAAACTGGGTATTCAAATTCCACGTTTCTGCGATCATCCACTTTTAGATCCAGTTGGTGCATGTCGCCAATGTTTAGTTGATATCGAAATTAATGGCCGAAAATTTCCTAAGCCACAAGCATCTTGCACCATTCCAGTAGAACCAGGAATGATCGTAAACACTCAATTGACTTCACCGGTTGCCGATAAAGCACAGCAAGGCATTATGGAATTTCTATTGGTAAACCATCCACTTGATTGCCCTGTTTGCGATAAAGGCGGCGAATGTCCGTTACAGAATCAAGCGATGAGCAGCGGCCGCGCTGAATCTCGCTTTGAAGGTTATAAGCGCACATTTGAAAAGCCAATCAATATCTCATCTCAAGTTCTGTTGGATCGCGAACGTTGCGTACTTTGCGCACGTTGCACCAGATTTGCTGATCAAATTGCTGGCGATCGATTCATCACTTTAAATCAACGTGGAGCGCTTCAACAAGTAGGCATTTACGAAGAGCAGCCATTTGAATCTTACTTCTCTGGAAATACAGTTCAGATTTGTCCTGTTGGTGCGTTAACTGGAGCGACATATCGTTTCCGCGCACGTCCATTTGATTTAGTTTCAACTCCATCAGCTTGCGAACACTGTGCCTCCGGTTGCGATATGCGCACCGATGTTCGTCGCGGAAAAACTTTGCGCCGTTTAGCTGGCGATGATCCATCAGTTAACGAAGAATGGAATTGCGATAAAGGTCGTTGGGCATTCAAATATGTCACAGCACAAGATCGAATCACCACACCATTGATTCGTAATGCAGCTGGTGAATTGGTACCAGCATCTTGGCCAGAAGCGTTAGCAGCAGCGGCAGCTGGCTTATCAGCAGGTCGCGCGGCAGTTTTAGTTGGCGGTCGCGTAACCGTTGAAGATGCTTATGGATATGCCAAGTTTGCTCGCGTAGCTCTTGGCACCAATGACATTGATTTTAGATCACGTGTTTCAACTGACGAAGAGCGCGCATTTATTGCAGCACATGTAGTCGGTAGCCAAACAACTTATCGCGATATTGATAGTGCGGATCAAGTAGTTTTGATTTCATTCGAACCAGAAGAGGAATCTCCAATTGTCTTCTTGCGCTTAAATAAAGCGGTACGTAAGAAGAACTTAAAGGTTCATGCAATTGCATCAAAGCTTTCTATCGGAAATGAGAAGTTGAAATCTAATTTCATCTGCGTAGCTCCGGGTTCCGAAATCTCTGCGCTTACTTCGCTAAATCTCACAGAGAAATCAGTAATTCTGGTCGGAGAGCGTGCCGCAGAGAGCGCAGGCTTACTAAGTGCAGTTGCTGGTTTAGCTTCTCGCAGCAATGCGAAGTTGGCATGGATTCCACGTCGCGCCGGCGAACGTGGCGCTATTGAAGCTGGCGCAATTGGCAATTTATTGCCAGGTGGTCGTCCAGTTTCTGATACTGCAGCGCGCGTTGATGTGGCAGCAGCTTGGGGAGTTCATGGTTTACCTGAAACTAAAGGACTTTCTACAGATGAAATCTTTAGCGCAGCTGCAGCTGGTGAAATTAACGCGTTACTAGTTGGTGGCGTTGATCCATTTGATGGCAGCAATAGCAATGTTGCACTTGCAGCTCTACAGAAAGCATTTGTGGTGTCATTAGAGATGCGCCCATCTGCAGTCACTGAACGCGCTAATGTGGTGCTTCCCATTGCAGCAGTGCCTGAGAAGAGCGGAACTTTCATTAATTGGGAAGGTCGTGGCCGTAGTTTTGATATTGCAATCGAAGATTCATTGCAACGTAGCGATGTCCGAATTCTTTCTATTCTTGCGGACCAAATGGGACGAGCGATTAATGTTTCGACTGTAGCGGCTGCGGCAAATGAATTTGCTTCGCTTGGAAATTGGGATGGCACACGCGCTTCATTTGGTGGCGTAGCAAACGCAAATCCAATTTCAGTAGTTGGCGATCAAGCAATTTTGACTTCATGGCGCAGATTGTTAGATGGCGGTTCCCTTCAAGACGGAGAAGCTAATTTAGCCGGCACTGCACGTAAGACTGTGGCAGTTATTTCACCAAAGCGCGCTAGCGCATTAGGTGTGACGGATGGAGATCTAGTAAAGATTTCTAATGGCAACGGTGCGGTAGTGCTTCCAGTATTGGTAGAGGCAATTCATGATGATGCAGTTTGGGCGCCAAGAAATTCAGCTGGTTCTGAACTGCTTCGCACATTAGGTGTGGCTTCAAATTCTGTAGTAACGGTGGTGAAGGCATGAACAATCTGACAAATGCCCAGTTAATCGCAAACGATCCAGGTTGGTTGATTGTGGTTAAAGCGGTAATGACCTTCGGCATTTTGGTGGTCTTTACTCTGCTTGCAATCTGGTGGGAGCGTCGCTTAATTGGTTTTATGCAGGAACGTCCAGGACCAAATAGAACTGGCCCGCAAGGCTTACTGCAATCTTTAGCTGATGGCATCAAGTTGGCGTTAAAAGAAGATTTAATTCCAAAAGCGGCAGATAAAGTGGTATTTATTTTGGCGCCGATCATCAGCGCTACAACCTGTTTTATGGCTTTTGCAATTATGCCAATGACTAGCGAAGTTTCATTGTTTGGCAAAACCACTGCGATGCAGATGACAGATCTACCAATTGCAGTGCTTTATGTTTTGGCAGTTTCTTCAGTGGGCGTCTACGGAATTGTTCTGGCAGGCTGGTCTTCGGGTTCGACCTATCCATTGCTCGGTGGATTACGTTCTAGCGCCCAAGTAATTTCATATGAAATTGCGATGGGTCTTTCATTAGTTGCGGTCTTTATCTATGCCGGATCTATGTCAACCGGAGAGATTGTTGCGGCACAAGATAAATGGTGGAACGTAGTAGTGCTCTTCCCATCATTTGTAATTTATTTGATTTCAATGATTGGTGAAACTAACCGTGCACCATTTGATTTAGCGGAAGCTGAAGGCGAATTAGTTGGTGGTTTCCACACTGAATATTCATCCTTGAAGTTCGCACTATTCTTCTTAGGTGAATATATAAATATTGCAACAGTGTCTGCGCTTGCTACGACGCTTTTCTTTGGCGGATACCGTGCGTTACCAGGACTTGGCTTTACCGAACAATGGTTAGGCGGTTGGTTTGGCATGGTCTGGTTCTTAGCTAAAGTCGCATTCTTCTTCAACATTTTCGTATGGGTACGCGCAACTCTGCCCCGTATTCGTTATGACCAATTCATGAAGTTTGGTTGGAAAGTTTTGATTCCATCATCAATCGGTTGGATTTTGGTGGTTTCAACGCTTCGTGCGCTATCTGCAAATGGTGCCCCAACAATCGTCATTGGAATTTTCGCAGGTGCAGTGGTCTTGCTTGTAATGGCACTTACAACGCTATGGGATCGCGCAAAGCAGAATGCGAAATTGGCACCAGAAATCGAAGTGGCTAGCCCATCTTTCCCAGTACCAAGAATTCCATCTAGTAATTCGCCAAGAAATAATTCGGAGGTTCGTTAATGTCAGAGCTAGAGCCAAAGAAGAACTCACTGGAGCAGGTATCAACTACTCCAGTTGGTGAAGCGAAGGAAGGTAGCCTCTTCGAACAAGCTAAAGGTTTCTGGGTAACACTTCGCAATATCGGCAGACCAAAGTTAACTGTTGAATATCCAGAAGTTAAAGCGCCGACCGAAGAACGTTTTCATGGTCGCCATCAATTAAATAGACATCCGGATGGTCTTGAGAAGTGCGTTGGTTGCGAACTATGCGCATGGGCATGCCCAGCAGATGCGATTTATGTTGAAGGTGCGGATAACTCCGACGCTGAGCGTTTCTCTCCAGGTGAGCGCTACGGCAAGGTTTATCAGATTAATTATTTGCGTTGCATTTTCTGCGGACTTTGCATTGAAGCTTGCCCAACTCGAGCGCTAACGATGACCAATGAATATGAATTAGCAGATCGCACTCGTGAGAAGTTAATTTTTGAAAAAGAAGATTTATTGGCACCGCTACGTGAAGGAATGTTGCAGCCACCGCATCCAATGTATCCAGGGACAGATGAAGGCGACTATTACCGTGGCAAAGTAACTAGTGCGCATCCATCTCAGGAGGCAAAGTAAGTGAATTTCTTGCTTGAGAACATTGGAACAACGGGCACGCCTGAGGCGGTGCAGTTCTACATTTTGGCGCCGCTATCTGTAATTGCTGCGTTATCAATGTTATTAGTTAAAAAAGCAGTGCACTCCGCAATATTGATGGCATTTGTGATGTTAAGCCTTGCCTTCTTTTACATCGCGCAAGATGCGCCTTTCTTAGGAATTGTGCAAATTGTGGTTTACACCGGTGCGGTAATGATGCTCTTCTTATTCATCTTGATGCTTGTTGGTGTTGATACCAAGGAATCACTAGTTGAAACCATTAAAGGCGTGCGCTTAGCTGCAATAACTGCCTCACTTGGTATCGGAATTTTGTTAATGGCTTTGATTGGTAAAGCAACATTTGGCTTTAATTTCGTAGGGCTAGCAGAAGCAAATGCCGAAGGAAATGTTCAAGGAATTGCATATAAGTTGTTCTCAACCTATGTCTGGGCATTTGAAGTGGTTTCAGCGCTTTTGATAACTGCAGCAGTTGGTGCAATGGTTTTGGCGCATAGCAATCGCGTTACTCCAAGAGCTACACAAAGAGAGTTAGCAATCAGACGCTTTCGCGGCGAGAGCTTGGCAGATTCAGCAGGTAAAGCCGCGCCTGGTGTCTTTGCACGTTACAACGGTGTTGATGTGCCAGCGCTACTTCCAGATGGTTCACCTGCGGTTGAATCAATCAACGACACATTGAAAGCGCGCGGAACCATCAGAGATCCGCGTGAATATTCATTAAAAGAAATTGCCAACCCAGAAGGAGAGGAGCGCTAAATGAATCCGGCAAATTATTTATATTTATCAGCGCTACTTTTCACAATTGGCGCAGTCGGCGTTGTAGTACGCCGTAATGCGATTGTCGTTTTTATGTGCATCGAATTAATGTTAAATGCGGCAAATCTTGCATTTGTAACTTTCGCCAGAATCAATGGAAATTTAGAGGGTCAAGTAGTGGCTTTCTTCACCATGGTGATTGCTGCATGTGAAGTGGTAATTGGTCTTGCGATTATCGTCACGATATATCGTTCACGTCGATCTGCATCTATTGATGATGCAAGTTTGTTGAAGCGGTGATTAAATGATCGGATATTTAATTGGTTTACCACTACTTGGCTCGGCGCTGCTACTACTTGGTGGACGTCGCACTGATAAGTGGGGACACCTACTAGCAACTGCGTTATCAGGTTCGGCTTTTGTTTTAGGACTGAAGTTGTTCATGGATATGTTGGCGCTTCCTACCGAAGAACGTGCCATGCATCAGAAGCTATTTACATGGATCAGCGTCGGCTCATTCCAAGTAGATGCGGGCTTATTGCTTGATCAGTTATCAATCTGCTTCGTCTTATTGATTACTGGCGTCGGCACTTTGATTCATATTTATTCGATCGCCTATATGTCTCATGACTTAGATCGCCGCAGATTCTTTGCCTACTTAAACCTCTTCATCGCTGCGATGTTGTTATTGGTCTTAGGCGATTCATACTTGAATCTATATGTTGGTTGGGAAGGCGTAGGTCTTGCTTCATACCTACTAATTGGATTCTGGAATCAGAAACCGACATATGCCACTGCCGCTAAGAAAGCTTTCGTAATGAATCGCGTTGGCGATATGGGACTTTCATTTGCCATCATGATTGCCTTCGTAACTTTTGGGGCAGTTTCATTTGAAGGAATCAAAGAGGCAGCACCACAAGCTTCAACTGCAGCACTTACTGCAATTGGCATCATGCTTTTAGTTGCCGCAACTGGTAAATCTGCACAGTTCCCACTTCAAGCATGGCTTGGCGATGCGATGGCCGGACCAACTCCGGTATCTGCACTGATTCACGCAGCTACGATGGTTACAGCTGGTGTTTATTTGATTACTAGATCTAATTTCATCTTTGATTATGCGCCAACGGCACAAACTGCAGTTGCAGTAATTGGTGCAATTACGCTCTTGTTTGGTGCGTTAATTGGTACCGCGAAAGATGACATCAAGAAAGCGCTTGCCGCATCAACCATGTCGCAGATTGGTTACATGATTCTTGGCGCAGGTCTTGGCGCAGCAGGCTATGCCTTCGCCATCATGCATTTGTTAACACATGGATTCTTCAAAGCCGGTATGTTCCTTGGAGCAGGATCGGTAATGCATGGCATGAATGATGAAGTGAACATGCGTAAATATGGTGCGCTAAGTAAATTTATGCCGATTACTGCAATTACTTTTGGTTTTGGTTATTTAGCGATTATCGGTGTTCCACCATTTGCTGGTTTCTACTCTAAAGATAAATTAATTGAAGTCGCGTTAAATGCTGGTGGAATCAAAGGTTATTTACTTGGTGGCGCAGCGCTTCTTGGCGCAGCAATCACCGCTTTCTATATGTCTCGCGTGGTAATTCTGACTTTTTTTAGCAAGAAACGTTGGGATGATGAAGCGCATCCACATGAATCACCATGGTTAATGTGGGTCCCTATGGCAGTTCTGGCTGTTGGATCGATTGCTTCAGGTTACCTATTTACCGCTGGTGATTCCTTAAAGAAATGGTTAGAGCCAGTAGTTGCGCATGGCCACCACGAAGAACATTCTGAATTACTACCGCCGATAGTAGTAAGCGGAATTGTTCTAACTTTGGTGGCAATTGGCGTGGGTTACGCAATCTATCTATATAGAAATGAATCCAATCCAAATACCCCTGAGAACGTTTCAGCATTTACCAAGATTGCTCGTAAGGATCTGTTGCAAGATTCTTTCAACGAAGCGATATTTATGCGCCCTGGCCAAGTATTCACTGAGACTTTGGTATCAGTAGATGAAAAGGTAATTGATGGGGCAGTAAATAGCGTAGGTGCGGCGACAGTTGGCTCAGGTCAATTACTTCGCAAGCTGCAATCTGGTTATGTCCGTGCATATGCCGCCATGATGTTGGCTGGTATTGCAATCCTGCTACTTGCGATTTGGGTGGTAACACAATGAGTTTCTTAACAATTATGCAATTGCTGCCTCTTCTAGGTGCAGCGCTGATTGCAACAGTTGGTAAAGATAAAGATGAGACCATCAAAAAATTAGCATTTGCGACAACATTGGTAGTCGCGGTTGCCGGTATTTTCTTAGCAACTCAATTTGATCGAAGCAGCGCTGGCCTACAGTTTGTAGAGAAGCGTTCTTGGATTCCAACTTTTGGTATCAATTATGCAGTTGGAATTGATGGCATCGCATTGGTGCTAATTTTGATGTCAGTAATTTTGGCGCCAATCGTGGTACTTGCAGGCTGGAATGAAGCAACCGGTGGACGCTGGTCGGTAAAAACTTTTTATGTTCTAATTTTGGTTTTAGAGACCATGATGATTGGCGTCTTTGCAGCTACCGATGTCTTCCTTTTCTATGTTTATTTTGAGGCGATGTTAATTCCGGTCTACTTCTTAATTGGTGGATACGGAACCGGAGAGCGCGCTAAAGCTGCCGTTAAATTCTTGCTTTACAGCTTATTTGGCGGTCTTTTGATGCTGGCATCAATCATCGGTTTATATGTAATTGCCGGCCCTCAAGTTGGTCGCACCTTTGATATCGGAGCGCTCTCAACTTTGCAGATCTCTAGTTCTACTCAGAATTGGTTATTCCTTGGCTTCTTTATTGCATTTGCGATTAAAGCTCCGCTTTGGCCATTTCATACCTGGTTACCTGATGCAGCAAAGTCCGCAACTCCTGGTACTTCAGTTTTGCTCCTTGGCGTACTAGATAAAGTCGGAACTTTCGGAATGATCCGTTATTGCTTGACTCTTTTTCCAGATGCCACAAAAACATTTACGCCAACTATTTTGGTGCTCTCTGTAATCTCAATTATTTACGGCGCATTCTTGGCAATCGGACAACGCGACATCAAACGACTGATTGCATTTACTTCGATTTCTCACTTTGGTTTTATCACCATGGGAATCTTTGCTATGACTTCACAAGGTCATAGCGGAGCAACTCTGTATATGTTCAATCACGCATTCTCGACCGCTGCGCTCTTCTTGGTAGCGGGTTGGATGGCATCACGTAGAGGCTCATCCACAATTTCAGATTTTGGCGGCTTGCTACGAGTTACTCCAATCATGGCTTGGTCATTCTTCTTGGCAGGAATGTCTTCGCTTGCGCTACCTGGGCTGTCTAGCTTCGTTAGCGAATTCTTAGTATTGGTAGGCACATTTACTAGATATCCAGTTGCGGCCATCATCGCAACATTCGGAATTGTGCTTGCTGCGCTTTATATTCTGATTCCAGTTCAGAAAGCGTTGCATGGACCAACAACTCCAGGAAATGAAAATCTTCCTGATCTGAACTTGCGTGAAAAAGTTGCGATTGCTCCGGTAATGGCAGCAATCATTGCATTTGGTTTCTATCCTGCGCCGCTGTTGGACATCATCAATCCAGCTGCCAAAGCGACGATTTCAGCGCTTGGATTTAGCGATCCAACACCGACGGTAGCTTCGCAAGGAGGCAAATAAATGGGCGGCTTTATCTCGCCAGTTCTTAATTACTCGCTATTAGCGCCGATCTTAATTCTTTTAGGTGGCGCGCTGATTGGAGTATTGGTAGAAGCATTTGCCTCACGCGATAAGCGTCCAGCAATTCAATTAGTACTTACTTTAACAACTTTAGCGCTATCACTTGGCTGGGTAATACGTAACCGCGGAAATGAAGCAACTGATTTAGCCGGAAATTCTGTGGTCTTTGATGGTGCAGCCTTTTTGATTCAAATGTTTGTATTGATTGTTTCGATTCTAGGAACTCTGTTGATTGCTGATGAAAAGAATTTCACTTCATCTGCTTCTGCGCTACCTGGTTCGAAAGAAGAACTTGAAGCAGCTGCTGCTGGCGTAAGAGTTACAGAGATCTATCCACTGATGCTCTTTACAGTTTCAGGCATGATGCTATTTCCAGTTTCAACAGATCTGATCACGCTTTTCGTAGCGCTGGAACTACTTTCTTTGCCGCTATATCTATTAACTGGACTTTCAAGACGTCGTCGTTTGATGTCGCAAGAAGCTGCACTTAAGTATTTCTTGTTGGGCTCTTTTGCTTCCGCGTTCTTCCTATTTGGCGCTGCCTTCCTTTACGGAACTTCAGGCAGCATTACATTAAATGGAATTCGCCAATCTGTAGTTGGCGGTACCGGAAATAACATCTTCTTGCTTATTGGTATCGTCTTCATGTCAGTTGGTCTGTTATTCAAAGTTGGCGCAGTGCCATTCCATGCTTGGACACCAGATGTTTACCAAGGCGCACCAACTCCAATCACTGCATTTATGGCAGCTGCAACTAAGTTGGCAGCATTTGGCGCCATGCTTCGTATTTTCTACACCGCTTTTGCAAACGCAGAATGGAATTGGCGCCCAATCATTATGGTGATTGCAATTGCCACAATGGCACTTGGTTCAGTAGTAGCTATAGCCCAACGCGATGTAAAACGTATGTTGGCTTACTCTTCAATCGCACATGCTGGATTCCTATTATTAGGCGTTTACGCCCTTAGCCAGAATGGTTTACGTGCCTCAATCTTCTACCTAGCAACTTACGGCATCACCACAATTGGTGCTTTTGCTCTGGTAACCCTAGTGAGAGATTCAAGCGGTGAAGTTACTGATTTAAATCGTTGGGCAGGCTTAGCAAAACGTTCACCACTTGTTGCTACGCTCTTTGCAACTTACCTACTTGGATTTGCGGGAATTCCGTTAACTTCAGGATTTATCGGTAAGTTTTCGATCTTTTCAGCTGCTTACGAATCAGGTGGCTCAGCCCTTGTGATTGTTGGTGTTTTATCTTCAGCAATTGCCGCATTCTTCTATATCCGAGTAATTGTTTTGATGTTCTTCAAAGAACCAACAGAAGATGGCACCACGGTAGTGATTCCAACTTCGTTGACCAGAAGTGTGGTCTTGGTAAGCGGTATCGCCACTATTCTATTTGGCGTAATTCCAACACCGTTACTTAACTTCATCAATAACTACGCGACCTTTATTCGCTAATAAATTCCTTCGATGTCTAATTTTGGAATTCCCAATTTGCCAGCTGAGGTTGAAGCGAGCATTGCTTCAGCTCTCGGTGAAGTTGAAGGAATTTTAAATTCTAGAATCGAAGGTAAATATCAATTTGCCAATGAAACTTCACGCCATTTAATCGCTGCGGGCGGCAAACGTTTCCGTCCATTAATCACCATTTTGGGATCAATGGTTGGCGATGGTGTAAACGAGAAAGTCCTAAAAGCTGCTGCAGTCTGCGAATTAACTCACTTGGCAACTCTGTATCACGATGATGTTATGGATGAAGCGCCGCTTAGAAGAGGTGTAGAGAGCGCAAACAGTAGATGGGGTAATTCAGTTGCAATTCTGACTGGTGATTACCTCTTTGCCAAAATGTCACAGATATTGGCAGAACTTGGGCCAGAAGCAGTTAAATTACAGGCGGATACCTTTGAACGGCTGGTAATTGGCCAAATACTTGAAACGCAAGGTCCAGCCTCTGGAATTGATGCGCTTGAGCACTATCTGCAAGTGGTAGCAGACAAAACTGGTTCTTTAATTGCAACTTCACTTCGTTTTGGATCGATGTTTGCTGGATGCACCAGGGAAGAAGTCGAAACGCTAACTCTCTTTGGGGAAAAGATTGGAATTGCTTTCCAGTTAGCAGATGACATCATCGACATTGCAAGTGATTCATTTGATTCAGGCAAAACTCCGGGTACAGATTTGCGCGAAGGAATTCCAACTTTAGTCACCTTAAATGCCATGAAATCAAATGATCCAAATGATGCTAGTTTAAAGTTGGCATTGAGTGGACCTATAACTTCTGAAGAAAAAGTTCAGTGGGTATTAAATGAATTACGTAGCCATAAAGCGCTAGCCGAATCACGAATTCAATTACAGAACATGGCAAAAGAGGCGAGAGCATGTTTGGGTCCATTGCCAATTAGCGATGCGACCACTGCGCTCTATTCTTTATGCGATCTGGTTATTGATCGAGTTGGTTGATCTAACTAGATCTGTTGCAAGTGCAATCAAAGCTCCCCAAATAATTACAAAGCCAATCCATCTAGCCGCAGGCATTGATTCGTGATTAATCCAAACTCCAATTGAGAATTGCAATGTTGGAGTTATGTATTGCAACAAGCCAATAGTTGAATAAGGCAAGCGCGTTGCCGAACCATTAAAAAGTAAAAGTGGAATTGCAGTGATGGCTCCAGCAGCAGTTAAAAGAATTGTAAGTTTCCATGAACCGCCCCATTGGCCTTCACCTGTACTGGCAAGATAGAGAATGAAGCCAGCATATGGAATAAAGGAAATTAAAGTTTCAATAGTTAAACCCTCAACTGCGCCTAGATTTAACTGCTTTTTGATTAGCCCGTATGAGCCCCAGGAGATCGCTAAAGTCAGCGCAATCCATGGCAATCTGCCGTAATCAATAGTTAGTACCAAGACACCAAGTGCGCCTAAAGCAACTGCAACCCATTGGGTTCTACGTAGTTTCTCACCTAGCAAAATGACGCCAAAAGCAATGATTATCAAAGGATTTATGTAGTAACCCAATGCTGCTTCTACAACATGACCATTATTGGTCGCCCAGATATAGACCAACCAATTGATTGAAATTAGCGCAGATGCCGCCACTAATCTAAAGAAGACTCGTTTGGTAAACATCAATTTAAAAGTTTGGCGAAGTTGTTTTTGGAATGCAAGAACTAGTAAACAGAAGATTGAAGTCCAAACTGCACGATGGGAAACAATTTCAGCGGGAGTAGCTGGCTTTAGTAATGGCCAATAAAGCGGAAAGAGACCCCACAAAATGTATGCTGAGAAACCAAAGGTAAGGCCTAATTTGTAATTTTGATTAGCAGCAGAATTTGTCAATTAAATTTCTATCTGTAATTAGTAAACTGAACCGCAAATTCAAGTGGCGCAGCTTTGACCAGCGCAATTGCTTCCTGAAGATCATCGCGAGATTTACTTGATACTCGAAGTTCATCACCTTGAATCTGGGTCTTAATAGATTTTGGTCCTTCATCTTTAAGTAGCTTGGCGACTTTCTTGGCATTCTCAGTCGAGATGCCCTCTTTGAGCGCAACTGAAATTTTAGTGAGCTTGCCAGATTGCTGAGGTTCAGAAGGATCTAAATGCTTAAGCGAAACATTGCGCTTGATCATCTTCTCTTTCAAAACTTCAAGCGCAGCCTTGGCGCGCTCTTCGGTTTCGGATTCGATCTTGATTACATCTCCAGTCATTTCTAACTTTGTACCGGTGCCTTTGAAATCAAAGCGGGTATCCAATTCGCGGGTAGCCTGGTTGACCGCGTTATCTAATTCCATGCGGTCGATCTTTGAGACGATATCGAAGCTGCTATCTGCCATGTCGGTAAAACTATCAGAATAGAAAAACCCGCTCCACGCGCTAATGCGAGCGGAGCGGGTTTAACTACTTAAAGTTACTGCGCCTTGCCGAGAATGCGGTTTAGCTTGGTGCCACATACTGAGCAGATGCCCTGCGCCATGCGACGACCAGAGTCGGAAACCTTTACAGTTCCTTCGAATTCACGCTTCTCTTTGCACTTTACGCAGTAAGCGTCACCTTTATATGTCTCTGCCATATTTATCTCCTCCGTTCGACGCGCCCAGGGGTAGCCCTTCAGCGCTCAGCATTAACCATACCCCTGCCCACGCCTAAACCCGCGCTCATTTGCCTCTCATTTGCCTTTATTTCTCCGATTTGAGCCTGCCGCCCCCTTTCAATTACCCTTTGCGTTAGCACTCAAGGGGCCAGAGTGATAACGGATAAATCTGCCCCATGAGTAGAACCCAAAAAAAGAACTTTCATCATTTTTATCAAGGAGTATGTAGATGGCAAAGCAGATCGCCTTTAATGAAGAGGCTCGCCGCGGATTAGAGCGCGGAATGAATGTATTAGCTGATGCAGTCAAGGTAACCCTTGGACCTCGCGGCCGAAATGTGGTCTTAGAGAAGAAGTGGGGCGCACCAACAATCACCAATGACGGCGTATCAATCGCCAAAGAGATCGAACTTGATGATCCATGGGAGAAGATTGGCGCAGAGTTAGTAAAAGAAGTCGCAAAGAAGACCGATGATGTTGCAGGTGACGGTACAACTACCGCAACTGTGCTGGCACAAGCGTTAGTTCGTGAAGGTTTACGAAACGTTGCTGCTGGATCAAACCCAATGGGAATTAAACGCGGCATCGAAAAAGCAGTTGCTGCCGTAACTGATGAACTTTTGAAGATGGCTAAGAATGTCGAAACCAAAGATCAGATTGCAGCGACCGCATCAATTTCAGCTGCAGATTCAACTATCGGCGACATGATTGCTGAAGCGATGGATAAGGTCGGCAAAGAAGGCGTTATCACCGTTGAAGATTCAAATACCTTTGGCCTTGAGCTGGAATTAACTGAAGGTATGCGTTTTGATAAAGGATATATCTCTCCATACTTTGTAACTGATACCGATCGCATGGAAGCAATCCTTGAAGATGCATATGTTTTGATCGCAAATTCAAAGATTTCAAATATTAAAGATATGTTGCCAATTCTTGAAAAGGTAATGCAGACCGGTAAGCCACTTGCCATCATTGCAGAAGATGTTGAGGCAGAAGCGCTAGCAACTTTGGTAGTTAATAAGATCCGTGGCAACTTCCGCTCAGCGGCAGTTAAAGCGCCTGGTTTCGGTGATCGCCGTAAAGCAATGTTGCAAGATATTGCGATTTTGACTGGTGCCACTGTTATCTCAGAAGAAGTTGGCTTAAAGCTAGATCAGGCTGGGATTGAGCTACTTGGCCGCGCTCGCAAAGTTGTGATTTCTAAGGATGAAACCACAATTGTTGAAGGCGCAGGAGATGAAGGCCAGATCAAAGGTCGCGTACAACAGATTCGCCAAGAGATTGAAAAGTCTGATTCAGATTATGATCGCGAGAAGCTTCAAGAGCGCTTGGCAAAACTTGCAGGTGGCGTAGCAGTTATCAAAGCTGGTGCGGCAACTGAAGTTGAATTAAAAGAGCGTAAGCACCGCATCGAAGATGCAATTCGCAATGCAAAGGCAGCAGTCGAAGAGGGCATTGTTGCTGGCGGCGGAGTTGCGTTAATTCAAGCTGGTGCAAAAGTTTTCCCAAATCTTAAGTTGACTGGCGAAGAGGCAGTTGGTGCAAAGATTGTTGAAGCAGCAATCGAAGCTCCACTAAAGCAGATTGCAGCAAATGCTGGACTTGAAGGCGGAGTAATCGTAGAAAAGGTTCGCCATCTTGAAGCAGGTCATGGTCTAAATGCAGCCACCGGCGAATATGTAGACATGATCAAAGCAGGCATCATCGATCCAGCAAAGGTAACTCGCTCGGCGCTACAGAATGCAGCATCTATTGCCGCGCTCTTCTTGACTACCGAAGCAGTAATCGCTGATAAGCCAGAGAAGACACCAGCAATGCCAGCAGGCGCTGGTGGCGACATGGATTTCTAATCTAATTTCAAATTAGAATTCCTTTATGACTTTTGATGCAACCGATTTAGCTCTTAGCGCTGCAGTTGAAGCTGCAGGCGCGAAAGAGCTGGTCGGTGCATTTGTTACTGTCGAATTTGATGATGAAGAGCGTTTAGCTAATTATCTTTTTGAATCTAATCTGCCGGGATATAGCGGCTGGCGTTGGTCAGTAACAATAACCAAATTAGATAATGAATCACCAGCAACAATCTGCGATGTGGTTGCAATCCCTGGCCCGGATGCGCTGCTGGCACCAAAGTGGATTCCATTTGCAGATCGTTTACAACCTGGTGATGTTGGCGTGGGCGATATCGTGCCAAGCCAACCAGATGATGCGCGTTTAGTTCCAGGATTTGCAGCGTTGCCACAAGATGAAGAGCTTGATCCAACTCAGCTTTGGGAACTTGGTCTTGGTCGTTTGCGCGTGCTCTCTATTGAAGGACGTGATCAAGCAGCGAAGCGTTGGTACGACGGTGAACGTGGACCGAACGCTCCTATTGCTAAACAAGCGCCAAAGCCCTGCGGCTCTTGCGGTTTCTTCTTGCCGATTGCTGGTTCAATGCGCAGCGCATTTGGCGTCTGCGCAAATGCAATTTCTCCCGAGGATGCGAAGGTGGTCTCTGTTGACCACGGATGTGGCGCACACTCGGAAGCGACCGTCTAACCAATTAGGTTAGAATTCATCTCTTAAACCTTCGTTTAATACCATCCAAAGGAGCCAACTATGCCAACAGGTAAAGTGAAGTGGTTTAGCCTTGAAAAGGGCTTTGGATTTATCGAATCCGATGAGGGCGAAGATGTTTATTTAGCGGCAACCGCGCTGCCTGAAGGAGTCACCACAGTAAAGCCAGGTACCAAGTTGGAGTTTGGCGTTGCTGAAGGTCGTCGTGGTCCACAAGCTCTTTCAGTTCGAGTGTTAGAAGCGCCAACTTCGCTTGCTGCATCTTCACGCGCCGCTACCGATGATTTGGCATCAATTATTGAAGATTCCATCAAAATTTTGGATCGCGTTGGTAACAATATCCGTCGCGGAAAATATCCAACTGCAGTTGAAGCTGAGCGCTTAGGTAAAGTTTTGCGCGGTATTGCTCAACAAATCGAAGATAACGCTTAAATAAGTTATTTTTGGAATTATTCAATGGTTAAGTATCTAAAGGGAGCTTGGCGCAAACTGCCACATCCGATTCGTTGGGTCGTAGTTGCATCAGTCGGCGCTACTTTAGTAATTCTTGGAATTATATTTTTAGTGTTACCAGGCCCAGGTATTCCATTGATTATTGCAGGACTTGCGATTTTAGCTACTGAATTTACTTGGGCAGAGATCTGGCTTAATCGCACAAAGCATCATGTGAACAGAGCCGTCAAGAAAGTTCGTCGTAAGCGTTAAACCTTCTCTTTGCGAGCTTTCAAAGTCGTAATTGCAATTCCGATAAATCCAAGTAAGAAACCAACTATGCATGTCCAAATAAATTTGGAATTTGCACCAACTGCTAACCCAAAAATTGCAGCAACTACCCAGATCATCATTCCTGCTATTACCAATGCAATCATGGTGCGCTTCATGTGGAAAGTTTATCGGTAAGGGGAGTATCCTGACCGCTGATGTTCTCCCGACTAAATAATCTTGATGAAACCAGCAATTGGCGCGCTTTTCGCCATCGCAATTTTCGAATTCTTTATGCCGCCAGCTTGTTGACCAATATCGGTACTTGGGGGCAGAGAATTGCGCAGGATTGGTTAGTACTTGAACTGACTAATAACAACGGTACCTACCTAGGAATTGTGACTGCCTTGCAGTTTTTGCCAGTGATGCTACTTAGCATGCAAGGCGGAGTGTTGGCAGATAAAGTTGATAAGCGAAAAGCGCTATTAATTACCAATTTGGGCGGCGGTTTAACAGCTTTAATTTTAGGTGCGTTAGTAATTACCAAGCACGTAGCCATGGAACAGATCTATGTTCTGGCATTTTTATTGGGAATATTTGCTGCCATAGATGCGCCAATTCGCCAGAGCTTTAATATAGAAATCGTTGGTCGTGATGATTTAACCAATGCCATGAGTTTAAATAGCGCTAATTTTCACTTTGGTCGCTTAGTTGGACCAGCAGTGTCAGGTTTCTTGATTGCCGCTTTTGGCACCGGTCCATCTTTCTTGATTAATGGTTTCTCTTTCTTGGTAGTGATGTTTGCGCTCTTTTCGGTGCGCGATAATGAATTACACGAACAGAAGAAAGAGAAAACCGATGGCACTTTGAAAGAGGCTTTCGCCTATATAAAGAAACGCCCAGACCTCCAATTGATTCTAATTACCGTGTTCTTTGCCTCCAATTTCGGATTAAATAATCAAATTTTCAATGCGCTGATGGCGACCAAAGAATTTGGCAAAGGCGCTGCCGCCTACGGAATCTTGGGTACTGCTGTTGGCTTAGGTTCTTTAACTGGCGCGCTTCTTTCTGCGAGGTACGATCGCACGAAGCATGTAAATTTTGTACCACTTGCTGCAGCAAATTTTGGCATCTGGGTTTTTGTGCTCTCTTTAGCGCCTTCTTATCACTTTTACGCATTGCTACTTCCACTAAATGGAATTAGCGCACTGACAATGATGATTGCTGCTAATTCTTATGTTCAAGCAAACTCAGATATCGCAATTCGTGGCCGAATCATGGGTATCTATATGTTTATTTTTATGGGTGGCACTCCAATAGGTTCACCGTTGATTGGTTATAGCGCAGAACAATTTGGACCACGTTTTACAATTGCAGTATGTGGCGTAATTACGATTTTGGCTGCTTTATTAGCTTTATTAAAGTATAGAAATCAGGCAAAAATACCTAGCGACGTAAGCGTGCGTGCGGTGCTTCAGTCTTAACCACCACAATCGATATAAAAGCAATTGCAATTAGACCTGGCACCATTAAATATGCTTTAGAAATTCCAATCTGATCACCCAATGAAGCTAATGCAAATGGGGCAATAGCTATTGCTAAACCTGCAGCATATGCAGATTTTCCCATAGCTAAATCTGGGCGGTTATCGCTTAGTTTAATTAACCGAACTGACGACATCGAGAACTGCCCACTAATTCCTAGTCCAATGAAAAGAAGTGCAATCAAAGATACTTCTAAATTATGTGAAAACCAGAAGACCATAAATGCAACTAATTGGGTAATTAAAATTGCCTTCAACCGATTATCTAAAGTGGTTTTACGTAACCAGATTGGAATAAACCACCTACCAATACCCATGCCCGTACCTAGAGCTGCAATACACAATGTAGAGATTGCAGGATCAGCACCTGTTCTTTCAGTAATTAGAGTTGCTGCCCAAAAGGAGGTGGCAAATTCGGAAGAAATTGTGGCGAAAAAGCCAAACCAAGCAACCCAAAATTTAATACCTAACTTGCCCGATTGTTTTGGGGCGTCATAGTCATGCGAATCAACTATTTTTTCTCGACCATAAAAATATAAAATCACAGCAGCTGGAATGCAGAGCAACAGCGCAAGACGCCATGAGATGTTGTAAGTTGCTAATGTTCCAACTGCGATAGTGCCCAGTACATAACCTACGGAATTAATGGCATTACTCTGCGAAACTGCTAAATCAGGTGTATTTGGGTAATGATGCGAAAGTTGAGTGACCATATTTAGAATTACAAAGTTAAAACCTACGCAACTAAATAGAACTGCAGGAAGGGTGAAATAGATTGAGCTACCTAGCGCAAAGAAAGGTACGCCAATTCCAAAGATGGCTAAACCAATCCAAGAGATATTTCTACGGCCATATTTATGAACCAAATTAGGCTGAATTAATCCGGCAATGATGGCTGCTAAACCCATCATAGTTCCGTGTAATCCCGCTATGGTTAATGAAGTTCCTTGTTCTTCGCGTAGCAATTGTTGTGCTGGACCAAAACCGCCAAGATAGAAATTTAAGATTGTTGCTTGGCTAGCAATCGTCCAGAATGCAGCGTCGCGTTTAAGTTTGCTCAATTAAATGCGCTCAACTACAAATTCAATGGATTTGGTTAACGCTTCAATATCAGCAGGGTCAACTGATGGGAACATGCCAATTCTTAATTGGTTCTTTCCTAATTTTCGATAAGGTTCAGTATCAACAATCCCATTTGCTCTAAGCGTTGCCGCAACTTTTACCGCATCTATTGATTCATCAAAATTAATAGTGGCAACTACATTGGAACGCATAGTGGCTTCTGTTACAAATGGTGTGGTGTAGGAAGTTTGCTCCGCCCACTGATACATAGTTTTGGCTGATTGTTCGCTTCGACCACTTGAGAATGCCAAGCCGCCATTTTGATTAAACCATTCAATCTGTTCTGCCAAAAGAATCAAAGTTGCCAAAGCTGGAGTGTTATATGTTTGATCTAGTTTTGAATTCTCAATTGCAATGGTTAAATCAAAGAAAGCCGGAATCCATCTGCCAGATGCTTTAATTTTGGCTGCTCGCTCAAGCGCTGCTGGGCTCATTAGCGCAATCCATAGCCCACCATCAGAGGCGAAAGATTTCTGCGGTGCGAAATAGTAAGTATCAAATTCACTTGCATTTACCGGCAAACCACCTGCAGCAGAGGTGGCATCTACTAGAACCAATTCGCCATCGCTACTTTCTGGTCGCTTTATTGTCATCGCGACACCGGTTGATGTTTCATTATGGGTTAATGCATACACATCGATTCCCGTTGTAGCTGCAGGTAATGGATGGCTACCGGGTTCAGATTTGATAATCACCGGATCAGAGATAAATGGATTTTCTTTCGCAGCTTGGGCAAATTTAGATGAGAATTCGCCGAAAACTAAGTGTTGTGATTGGTTTTCGATTAAACCACTAGTTGCAATATCCCAGAAAGCGGTGGAACCACCATTTCCGAGAATTACTTCATAGCCTTCTGGAAGGCTGAATAGTGAATTTAAACCAGTGCGTACTCGATGCACCACATCTTTTACCGGTTTTTGGCGATGAGAAGTTCCAAGAATTGTTTTTGAATTTAGAAGCGCATCGAGCGCTTCGGATCGAATCTTTGAAGGCCCACAACCAAAGCGACCATCTTTAGGCTTTAAGTTTTCTGGGATTTTGATATCGCTCATATGTAAAGTTTATGGGTAATAACGATTGATAACCCAATTGACGCCAGGGTCTATTGAATTGTGAGGCTTCTCAAATCTAATTCGATCATGCAATCTAGATCGTCGACCTTGCCAAAATTCAATTGAAAATGGTCGTACCAAATATCCACCCCAATGAGGTGGAGTTGGAACTTCAGTGCCTTCGGGCCATTTTTCAGACGCACCTTTAAAACGTGATTCAATCTCTTCGCGATTAGTAAGTGGTGCAGATTGTGTTGAAGCCCATGCGCCTATTTGTGATGACCAAGGCCTTGTTTTGAAATAGCTTTCCGACTCTTCGCGCGAAACTTTTTCAGTTACTCCTTGAATGATTACTTGGCGTTCCATCGGATACCAAGGAAAGAGAAGTGAAACTTGAGGGTTAATTTCCATCGCATTTGCTTTTCTGGATGTGTAATTTGTAAAGAAGGTAAATCCTTCATCGCTAACATCTTTTAATAACACAGTACGGCTTGTTAACAAATCTTCGCCACTTAAAGTTGAAAGCACCATCGCATTGGCTTCGACAATCGAAGGTAACTCTGCCGCCTCTTTGAGCCAGGTTTTAAATCCCGATATTGGATCATCAGGCAGGGCTAACTCTCGCTCGCTATAAAGGCGGCGCATCGATTGGATTTCTTCGCGGTTCATGTATCTAAGGTCACTTTATCGCGGTTGGCCTTTGGTTTTTACCTCTAAAAAATGGGGGCAGAATTAGCCGTATGAGTGATGACTTTAAGCCTGGTCTCGAGGGTGTAATCGCCTTTGAATCCGAGATTGCAGAGCCAGATAAGGAAGGTAGCGCACTTCGCTACCGCGGAGTTGATATTGAAGATCTAGTTGGCCGAGTCTCTTTTGGAAACGTATGGGGACTTTTAGTTGATGATCAATTTAATCCAGGTTTACCGAGTGCAGAAAAATTCCCATTGCCAGTTCACTCTGGCGATGTGCGCGTTGATGTGCAATCAGCAATTGCGATGCTTGCGCCTGCCTGGGGATTTAAACCACTATTAGATATTTCTGATGAAGAGGCACGTGATAATTTAGCGAGAGCATCAGTAATGGTGCTTTCTTATGTAGCGCAATCTGCTCGTGGATATGCGGCACCAGCGGTTCCAGAATCTGAAATAGATAAGGCTCATACCGTCACAGAACGAATGATGATTCGTTGGCGCGGTGAACCAGATCCAAAACATGTTCGTGCAGTAGACGCTTACTTTGTATCTGCAGCAGAGCATGGCATGAATGCTTCCACCTTTACTGCTCGCGTAATTGCATCTACTGGTGCTGATGTTGCGGCATCACTATCCGGTGCAATTGGTGCGATGTCTGGCCCATTACATGGCGGTGCACCTTCACGTGTGCTGCACATGATCGAAGAAGTTGAAAAGCGTGGAGATGCACGTGCTTATGTAAAAGATCTTTTAGATAAAGGTGAACGTTTAATGGGATTTGGCCATCGCGTTTATCGTGCACAAGATCCACGTTCACGGACACTTCGTCGTACATGCGAAGAACTTGGTGCACCAAGATACGAAGTAGCAAAAGCACTCGAAGAGGCAGCGTTAACTGAATTACGTGAACGTCGCCCTGATCGAGTACTTGAAACAAATGTCGAATTTTGGGCTGCAGTACTTCTAGATTTCGCTGAAGTACCTGCACATATGTTTACTCCGATGTTTACTTCAGCCCGCACCGCTGGTTGGTCAGCGCATATCTTGGAGCAGAAGCGCACTGGTCGTTTGATTCGACCATCTGCTCGTTACATTGGCAAAGGGCCACGTAAGCCAGAGGATGTCACCGGCTGGGATGCTTCGGTAGATCAGCTTCATAAGTAGTATTCGCTGCATGCTACCGAATGAGCCACATCATGACGGTAGCGATCTTTATATAAGTAACTCCGCGCCTAAACTTGGCGAAAAAGTTACTTTTAAAGTTCGCATTCCTAATTCCTATAAATTTAAGGATGCGGTAATTCGTTATTACCACGATGGTGAACCGAGAACTGCACATTTAAAGAAATTAAAGTCAACCAAGAAATCAAAAGTTGAATCATGGTGGGGCGTGACTATCCCAATCATTAATTACGAAACTAGATATCGATTTCTTTTTGCAGGCCATGGCAAATATGACTGGCTATCTGCAACTGGTTTAAGCAATCACGATGTGCATTCCAATTCGGATTTCTTGCTGGTAGCACGCCCGGAATATCCGATTTGGTTGCGGTCTTCAGTTTTCTACCAAATATTTCCAGACCGTTTTGCGAAAACTTATGAGAAACAGTTGCCGGATTGGGCTGTTGCGCGTGGCTGGAACGAACTTCCAAGAGATAAAAGTAAATACACAGGTATTGAAATTTGCGGAGGCGATCTTTATGGAGTTGCCGCACACCTTGACCATGTAAATGAATTAGGCGCAAACGGAATTTATTTCACACCATTTTTTCCGGCACGTTCTAATCACCGTTACGATGCCAGTAGTTTTGATGAAGTAGATCCACTTCTTGGCGGTGATAAAGCTTGGTTTGAATTGGTGAAAGCTGCTAACCGTCGCAAAATTCGTTTAGTTGGTGATATCACTTCAAATCATTGCGGTGCGGGGCACTATTGGCTTTCGAAAGCTAAGAAAAATAAGAAAAGCAAAGAAGCTGGATTTTTCTATTGGAATAAGCGATATAAATGGGGCTACGAAGGGTGGTGGGGCTTAGAGTCTCTGCCAAAGCTAAATTACGCTTCAAAAGAGTTACGCAAAGTTATGTATGAAGGCGCTAATTCAATTATTCGCAAGTGGTTATCACCCAAGTATGGAATGTCTGGTTGGCGGGTAGATGTCGGAAACATGACTGGCAAATATGGCGAAATAGATCTGCATGATGAAGTTATGTACGGAATTAGAAAAGCCGTTGAAGAAGCAAAACCTGACGCTTGGTTAGTGGCAGAGAATGCAGATTTTGTGGCTAATGATTTAGCAGGTGCCGGCTGGCATGGCACCATGAACTACCAAGGTTTCTCAAGGCCGCTTTCATCCTGGATGAATGAGAGTGCCAAGTTAAGTGGGGGTTTCCAAGGTTTACCAATTGATTCACCAAAGATTTCAGGTAAACAATTTGTAGATACCATTAAGAATTTCAACGGTTCAATTCCGTGGCGCGCATTGGTTGCCTCAATGATTCTTTTGGATTCGCATGACACTCCAAGATTTAGAACTATTGTTAATGGAGATAAAGTAAAACATAAAGCGGCAATGGCGATGATGTTGAGCTACCCAGGAGTTCCATCAATATTTATGGGTGACGAACTGGGCTTTGAAGGCAATAGTGGAGAAGATGCAAGACGTACTATCAATTGGGATGATCGCTCTGGTTGGGATCATGAATTCCTGGCTGAAGTAAAGAAGTTAACAAAGTTACGTCGAAATGAAGATGCATTGGTAAGTGGCGGACTTCGCTGGATAGCAGCAGAACCTGGCTATATTGCTTATTTACGTGAATCGAAGAAGAGTTCAATCTTAGTTTTGATTGTTGCCAAACCTGGAGTAGTTGATATTGACTTAAGCAAGTATGGCTATCGCATAAGCAAAACGTTGTATGGCCAGAAAGTCAGCGGAAATCGCATTAAATTTAAAGCTACCGGAGCTACTCAAGGTATTTGGAAATTGTTATGAAACTTCATAAATTAAGTGCGATTTTAAGCTTAACTCTGGTTTTTACATTTATAACCTATACAACTTCAGCCGAAGACTTAACTTCGCTTGCTAGAGACACGGTTCGTGGTGGTTCTGCTAAGTCACAAATATATTTTGTAATGACAGATCGATTTGCAAATGGGGATGCCAGTAATGACGAAGCAGGGCTTACTGGCTTTCCAGCAGTCACTGGTTATGACCCAGCAGATATCGGATACTTTCATGGCGGAGATTTAAAAGGTTTAACAGAGAAACTTGGCTACATCGCCGATCTTGGCTTTGATTCAATTTGGATTACCCCTCCAGTAAAGCAGAGATACGTTCAAGGTGATTCTGCTGCTTATCACGGTTATTGGGGGCTAGATTTCACAACTATTGATCCGCACTTAGGAACGGAAGCGGATTTTAAGAACTTTGTAAGCGAAGCTCATAAACGAAATATCAAAGTAATTGTAGATATCGTCATCAATCACACAGCTGATGCCATTCGCTACCGAGGCGATGTTTATAGCTACTCAGATATGGCAAGTTATCCTTACAAAGATTGCAGTGGAAAGAAATTTGATCCAGCAAAATTTGCGGGCAAAGCAAATTTCCCTAAGTTATGCGCAAGTAAGTCTTTCCCAGTTCCACCAGTAATTAGTGATAAATACAAGAATGCAAAAGCGCCAGCATTTTTAAATAATCTAACCAACTATCACAATCGCGGAGATTCAACATTCTCAGGAGAATCATCAACTTTTGGTGATTTTTTTGGTCTTGATGACGTCTTCACTGAAAAACCAGAAGTGGTTGCAGGTTGGATTAAGAATTGGCAAGACTGGATCATAAAATTTGATATCGATGGATATCGAATTGATACCGCAAAGCATGTAAATCCTGAGTTTTGGCAGGCATTTTTACCTGCGATTCTCAAGACAGCGGCGAGTGTAGGAAAAAATTATTTCCCAATCTTTGCCGAAGTCTGGGATAACGATCCAAATTATTTGGCTAAGTTTGTCACTGATTATAAATTCCCAAGCGTCTTGGACTTTCCATTTCAGAATGCGGCATCTAAGTATGCTATTTACGGAAATGGCGAGAGAGATCTCTGGGATCTCTTTAATCAAGATGATCTCTACACCACTGCAAATACGAGTGCTTACGGTTTGACCACATTTCTTGATAACCATGACATGGGTCGTATAGGAAATTTTGTGCAAGGCAATACTGAAGCAACACCGCAACAATTGCTAGAAAGAAGCCAATTTGCACAATCATTACTGTTCTTGCTTCGTGGCGGACCTGCGGTTTACTACGGAACTGAAAAGGGAATGACTGGTAATGGCGGAGATAAATTAGCACGCCAAGATATGTTTCCAACTCAAGTTTTGGAATGGCAGAACGAGGTTCGAATTGGTGGCGAGCCAATTGGAACCAAAAGCGCATTTGACGTTACAAATCCGCTAGAAAAAACGATATCTGATTTACAGAAGTTAACCAAAGCTAATCCTGCGCTTCGATATGGCACACAACAACTTCGTCTTGCTAACAACGGTTCATTTGCAGTTAGTCGTTACTTAGATAAACAAGAGTATTTAGTGGCATTTAATGGCCGCGACGAAGCTGCAAAATTGATTCTTCTTGTTTCTACGGCTAATTCAAAGTGGGAAGTAATTTCAGGTAAAGCAACTGAAATTTCAAGCGGCGAAAAAAACGTGAACTTAACTTTGCCACCACGCAGTTGGGTAGTTTTAAAGGCGGAAAACCAATTTCAACCAACCACAAAATTGGGCATCGTTTTTAATAAACCGGTAATTGATATCCGTACAAATGAGAGCCTTTTAGCGCTAACTGCCAATATTCCAGGTAGCGACTTCAACGAAGTCACTTTTGCAGTCCGTCAAAAAGGCAAGAACTGGACAACTGTTGGTACTACTGATCGTAGAATCATTGGTGCTACCGGCTTTAAAGATGGTTTGTATCGTGCCTACTTCAATACAGATAAGTTTAAAAAAGGCACCGAACTTCAATTTG
Source organism: Candidatus Nanopelagicaceae bacterium (assembly GCA_051006515.1). Taxonomy (GTDB): domain Bacteria; phylum Actinomycetota; class Actinomycetes; order Nanopelagicales; family Nanopelagicaceae; genus ZLKRG08. The sequence goes on from JBPCTD010000011.1 coordinate 26,826, forward strand.
TGGCAATAGTTAAGAGCGCCAATGGTGAGAAATTGGCTTCAACTTTGCAGAGTTATTTAGTCAAGTAACCAGAAACGAAAAGCATCGTCAACTTGCTTTGCCCAAGCACGTTCATTATGTCCAGCTTTTTTAAAGACCGTGGTTCTGTAATCCTGACGCCAGCCTAAATCCCTCATGATTTTATCGGCATGATCTTGATCTGTTTTATATGTGCTATCTAACTTTCGATCGCCACGACTCATCCAAATTTTATGTTTACCTGGCTTAGGTAGTTCATTCAAAATACTTTCAACAAGCGGCTTGCCACCCAAAACCCAATGTGGGGAAAATGCAAGAGCTGTACTAAATAAATCTGGTCGCAAAGTAAGCGCATTTAAGGTCGCTAATCCACCCATACTTGAACCAATCATGGCAGTTTTTTCAAAGGTGTGATTGAAACCAAGATAATTACAGATAGCAGGAACAATATCTTCAGCAATTGCACTTTGGTATTTATCACCGTGAAGATCAGACAATTTCAAATCGCTTTCAACGAGCGGTGTGACTCCATTTTGAAATGGGCCTTGGGGCGATAAGTCTTTGGCTCTTCCATATGGATTCTCTTTGGTACTTGAATGGAAAATTCCGATAATTGCTGGCGGAGTCAACCCTTTATCTTCAAAAACTTTAATTGCATTTTGTGCCATCCGCCAAGTTGAACGTCTGGTGGCAGTACGCGGATCAAATACATTCTGCCCATCGTGTGCAATTAAAAGATGAGTAGGGTTCTTTGGCGCCCAAAAATCCACCAAACGATCGCCAAAAATGGCTCTATTTACTTGGCCAGGGACTCGACGAACTTGATAGTGCGAAAAGACCTGCATGATGAAACACTAGCACTATGAAGCGCAACATCATGTGGTTTCGTCGAGATCTACGTCTTGGCGATAACCCGGCTTTACTTGCAGCAATTGCAAATAGCGACGAAATTGTGCCGCTTTTTATTTTAGATCCGAACTTAATAAAGCAATCAGGGTCAAAACGATTGGCATATTTGGGCAATTCACTTAAGGCGCTTGATGAATCACTTGGTGGAAAGTTACACATTGTGGCAGGCGACCAAGTAGAAGTTTTGAAGAGCTTTAATGCAGCCGAAGTTCACATTTCCGAAGAGTTTGAACCATATGGTGCAGCGAGAGATAAAAGAGTAGAAGGCGCGGGAATTAATTTAATTCGAACAGGAAATCCCTATGCGGTTGCGCCTGGTCGCGTTAGAAAACCTGACGACACTAATTATCGAGTGTATACACCTTTCTATAAAGGTTGGCTGGCACATGGTTGGCGCGGACCAGTAGCGGCTCCTAAGGATATAAACGCTGTAACTCCAAGCAAATCCCAAAGAAATTTTCCAGATTGGAAGTGCGACTACGCAATCCCAGAAGCTGGAGAAGAAGCAGCTTTAAAAAGATTTGAGTGGTTCAAGAAGAACGCTCTTGATAGTTACGATGAACAACGTAATTTCGCTGGAATCGATGGCACTAGCAAAATGAGCGCACATTTGAAGTTTGGCGAGATTCACCCCAGAACTCTTTTGAAAGGGCTTGGACTTAGCAAAGCTCATGATACGTTCCGCAAAGAGATTGCTTGGCGTGAATTTTATGCCGATGTCTTATTTCATAATCCGCACACAATTGATGAGTATTACATCGATAAGTTTTCTAAGATGCGTTATGA
>JBPCTD010000012.1:0-3799 GCA_051006515.1 Candidatus Nanopelagicaceae bacterium
CTGAATACGATAGATACTCAATCCACCTATCTCGAATCTCTGCCGAAAAAACACATGAAGTATCAGAGATGTTTCTAAAGATGAATCGTGCTGAACGAGCGGCTCTTGGTTATATGCATCCTGGTCGCGTTGATGTTATCGGCGCAGGTTCTTTGGTGCTCTCTGAAATTTTAAAAGCAACTGGCGCAAAAGAATTTATCGCGTGTGAATCAGATATTTTGGATGGAATAGCTCTTAGCCTTGGCCAAAATTAAAACTCTTGCGCAACTTGATGGTGAAATCATCAAATGTAGAAAATGCCCGCGCCTTGTTGAATGGCGAGAAGAAGTTGCGGTTACAAAACGTAAGTCATACCAAGATCAAAAATATTGGGGTAAAGCGGTACCTGGTTTTGGAGATTCAAAACCGAATATTTTAATTGTGGGCTTAGCTCCAGGTGCACATGGAGCCAATCGCACTGGAAGAATTTTTACGGGAGATTCATCTGGTGATTGGTTGTACGGTTCATTACACAGAGCGGGCATCGCAAAAATTGCAACCAGTACATCTATAGATGATGGTCAGAAATTAAAAGGTGCACGGATTACCTGTGCAGTTCATTGCGCGCCACCAGATAACAAACCAAGTAACGAAGAGCGGGATATGTGCGCTACTTGGTTGCAAGTGGAATTGGAATTAGTTTTACCGACAGTTAAAGTCTTTGTGGTACTTGGAAAGTTTGCATTTGATGCGCTTCGCAAGAATTTGAAAGAACTTGGACATAAGATTCCAACTTCAACTTTTAGCCATGGGGCGGAGATCAAATATGAACACGATGGGGTTAAGTATTCGATTCTCTGCAGTTACCACCCAAGCCAACAGAACACCTTCACTGGAAAATTGACCCAACCCATGCTGGATTCGATATTTAAGAAGGCAGTGACTATTTCCCAGAGATAGCTCCTGTGCTACGCTCATGTGAGCGCTCTCAAATTGGGAGCTGTTTGGAGGGCATATGTGGTCGTTACTAGGCAACTACGACCGTGCCTTGAAGAACAGTTACTTCGGGTATGCGTTATCAGTAATTATTTCGATGCAGACATTTAACAAGAGCGGTGTTCGTTATTCGATTTGGATGTCAGCGCTCTTTATAGCTTCTGGTGCCTATATTGCAAAGAAGGCGCTAAATGGTAAATCTTATTTGGGAATAGCCACGGCTCTACTCTCGCTCTTATGGATTGCTCCAATTATTAGCGCTGATGCTTTCTATAACATTAATTTAAATTTTATGTTGGCACATTCTGCTTATGCCTTGGCGGTCGCAGTAGGAGCGGTCTCCTATCTAAAGAGCTGATTTATGGCAAAGTATAAATTTGTTGGCTTTCAAGAACATGTAGAAATCCCAAAGGGATTTGAGAAATTAGAGATCTCAGAATTAATCGACTTTTCAGTTTCAGACATCTATAGCTATTTAAGTGACCCAGTTCTAATTTCAAAGTGGTTCTATCCAATTAAATCACTCGATGCAAAAGCTAGCGGCAAAATTGAATTTGAAGATTCAAAGATTGAGGGAATCTGTGTTGCAGCCGACCTGGGTCGAACAATTACATTGCTCTCTGATCAATTTGGTGAATTCTCAGCACAGATAAAAGGCTCTGCTTTGAGTATTTGTTTTAAAATCTTGACTGATGAACCTGATGCCAAGAGAAATGAATTCTCTTCATTAATCAATTCACTTAAAGAGTTGATTTCATGAAGAAGAAGGCGAATATTTACGACGTTGCTAATTTAGCCGGAGTATCACATCAGACTGTATCGCGCGTCTTAAATAACCATCCAAGTCTTAAGCCTGAGACTAAAGAGAAGGTAGAAAAGGCAATTGCCCAATTGGATTACAAGCCCAATCAAGCAGCTCGCCAATTGGTAACTTCGAAGTCTCGCATGATTGGTATTTTGGTCGTGGGTTCAGAACTTTATGGCCCTTCTGCAATAAAAAATGCTATGGAAATTGAGGCGAGAAAGGCCGGTTATACGGTGGTTTCAATCTCGGTATTGGCACACGAACCTGACTCTTGGCGCGAGGGAATCGAACAACTTCGAAACCTAAATATTGATGGAGTAATTACTGTTGCGCTTCCACGAGCAATCGTCAGCGAAATTAAGAAACGCTTAGCTGGAGCTGAGTTGGTAGTGGTAGACACCGAACCATCAAAAGAGTCAGATGTAGTAAATATCGATAATCAGGTTGGCGGAAGGTTAGCTACCGAACATCTAATTGATTTAGGTCATAAAGAGATAGTTCATATCACTGGTCCTGCCGATGCTTACGAATCAGAGATGCGGAAAATTGGTTATGAAGAGGCAATGAAAAAAGCAAAATTAAAAGTGAATATTGTTCAAGGTGATTGGTCGATAGATACTGGCTATGAAATTGGTTTGAAATTGGCGAAGAAGGTTCCTTCTGCAATTTTCTGTTCGAATGATCATCTAGCTCTTGGCCTTATTAAAGCTTTTAGTCAAAATAAAATTCAAGTGCCAAAAGATGTAAGCGTTATTGGTTTCGATAATATTCCAGAATCAAAGTACTTATTACCAGCTCTAACAACTATCAAGCAGGATTTTGAAGAGTTGGGAAGAGTAGCCATTACTAAAGTTTTATCGCAGATTAAAGAGAGCACAAAAGCTGAGACTGTGATGATTAAACCAACTTTGATACAACGCGAGTCAACAAGTAAGAGGAAATAACATGACAGAAAAATATGTAATCGGCGTTGACTATGGAACGCTATCAGGTCGCGCACTTGTGGTTCGCACTTCAGATGGAAAAGAGATGGCGTCGGCAGTCTTTGAATATCCAAATGCGGTGATGGACCGAGTTCTTAATTCAAGTGGCGCACAACTAGGTCCAGATTGGGCGTTGCAAGATCCACTTGACTATGTCGAGGTATTAAAAAATGCAGTACCTGCAGCGGTAAAAGCAGCGGGAATAAACGCTGCAGATGTAGTTGGTATTGCAACAGATTTCACTGCATCCACTCCACTTCCGGTGCATGAAGATGGCACCCCATTTAGCACAACCGATGAATATAGAAATAACCCTCATGCATATGTGAAGTTATGGAAACATCATGCTGCCCAACCGCATGCAGATCGTATAAATAACTTGGCTCGTGAACGTAACGAGAAATGGATGCCACGCTATGGTGGACAGATCTCGTCTGAATGGGAATTGGCTAAAGGCCTTCAGCTTCTAGAAGAGGCGCCAGATATCTATAACAAAATGTATAAATTTGTCGAAGCTGCTGATTGGATTATTTGGCAGCTTTGCGGAAAGTACGTACGTAATGCATGTACCGCAGGTTATAAAGGCAATTTACAAGATGGCCAATACCCATCAAAGGAATTTTTCAAAGCGCTAAATCCAGCTTTTGAAAATTTCGAAGAGAAGATTTCACACACCATTGGACAACTTGGTGATGCTGCAGGAACTTTGACTGAAGAGGCAGCGAAGTGGACTGGGCTGCCTGTCGGAATCGCAGTTGCAGTTGGCAATATCGATGCTCACGTAACGGCACCAGCAGCAAAAGCAACTACTCCAGGTCAGATGGTTGCAATCATGGGAACTTCAACATGTCACGTCATGAACCATGATGCGATTACTGAAGTTCCGGGAATGTGTGGAGTTGTTGATGGTGGAATAGTCAGCGGACTTTATGGATACGAAGCAGGACAATCTGGTGTCGGTGACATCTTTGCCTGGTATGTAAACAATCAGGTCCCACAGAAATATTTCGATGACGCTAAGGCTGCAAATAAATCT
>JBPCTD010000013.1:0-2400 GCA_051006515.1 Candidatus Nanopelagicaceae bacterium
ATTTTGGTGGATGAATTCCAAGAGAGCGATAAGGCGCAACGTGCGCTGCTTAAGAATTTAGCACCTAACGATTTGGTTATTGCAGTTGATGCACATAGCACCGTCGGTAGATTCCGTGGCGCTGATCCTGATGGTTTAGATGAAGCGCTTGCGCCTTATCTTGATGAAAATTCAGTTAAGGGCAAGACAATATATTTAGATCAGAATTTCCGTAGCAGTAGCCAGGTCCACCTCTTCTTAGAGAAAGTTGCCGGAGAGTTTAAAAAAGTTCCACGGGCACAAAGTGCGGCAGATAAGGCTGGAACTGTTATCTCTGAACGCTTTATTGATAGCGCAAATGAAGCGGCATTTATCGCAGATAAATTGCAGCGCGCACACTTAGAAGATGGCTTGAAATGGTCGGAAATGGCGGTGATATTTAGATCTCCAGCTCAAAGTAACGCCGTGCGCCATGCGTTAGTTCGTTCAAATATTCCAGTGGCCGGTGAACTACAAGTACTTTCAGATAACGCTTCCATTGCGCCATTTCTACTTCTTGCCGAAGCGGCGATCTCTGGCAATTTAACTTTAGAAGTAGCTGAAACTTTATTGCTATCGGAATTTGGCGGCGCTGATGCAATTTCGCTTCGCCGTATCAGACGTGATTTGGTGGCTAAATATGCGGGCGCTACAGGAAAACCAGGTTCACAATTAATCAAAGAAGCTATAACCGATGGCAAATTTGAAATTCCTGGTGGCGAAGCGTTAATTCGTTTACATGAACTTTTTGCAACTGCGGAGCGCACGGCAAAGAAGAAAGGTGCACAACCAGAAGATTTACTTTGGGAAATTTGGAGTAGCGCTAAAACTATTGATAATGAATTAGTCAGCGATGCATGGAAGAACCGTGCCTTAAAAGGTGGCGTACGTGGCGCTAATGCAGATCGTGATTTAGATGCGATGTTGCAATTATTTGAATCGGCGAGAAGATTTGGCCAGAGATTTAGATATGCAGATTTGGGACAGTTCTTTAAAGATATTCGTAAATCTGAAATTGCTGGAGATGTAATCACGGCAAAAGGCGAACGCCCTGATGTAGTGGAATTGCTTTCGCCATTTACTGCCAAAGGTCGCGAATGGAAATTAGTTGTAGTTGCTGGTGTCCAAGAAGGAATCTGGCCGAACTTACGAATTCGTGGCTCGCTTCTTGGCTCAGAGCGTTTAGTTGAAAGAGATCGCCATCCAGATTTATCTGAAATAGCTCTGGAACAGGTTGCTAAAGCTGCGGTCGCTGAAGATGAGCTAAGACTTTTTTATGCCGCAATTTCGCGAGCTAGCCAATCTTTGGTGGTGACGGCAGTTGATCGCGAAGAGGAACAACCCTCTATTTTCTTTGATTTAGCTTATGAATTCGTACATCAGGATAAAGAACCAGCGGTATTTAAGTTAACTAATCAATTAAGCACGGCACATGTAATCTCTAAATTGCGTCGTGAATTATTGGATAAAGGTTCCGAATCTGCAGCAGCTTCACTAAAAGCGCTAGCTGGCGCTGGTATTGCCGGTGCAGATCCGGCAGATTGGTATGGCATAAAACCTTTAGCTTCACATCAACCTGCAATTGCCGATTCCCAACCAATTCGAGTTTCGCCAAGTGGGGTAGAGAAATTTGATGAATGTCAGTTGCGTTGGTTCCTAGAAACTCATGGCGGCCAAGATGGAAATAGCACGGCACAGTTAATTGGAACTGTAATTCATAAATTTGCAGAGTTAGCAGAGAGAAGCGAAACAGATTTTCCAACGCAACTAGAATTGTTACGCGCTAACTGGAAATTAGTTGACCCAGAAACTGGCTGGCTATCAAGAACTTCACTTGGCCGAGCCACCATGATGTTAGAACGCTTTTATAAATATCGTGCTTCAATTGCTGGTGACCGTACTTTCAAAGAGGCAGAAGCAAAGTACGAATTCCAAATTGGGCGGGCAAAGGTACGTTGCACCATAGATCGTATTGAAACTACCCAAGATGGTTTGCTTTATATTGTAGATTTCAAAACTGGTAAAACTAAGTTAACTAAAGAACAAGCTCGCACTGATGCGCAGATGCAGATTTATCAATATGCGGTAAATAGCGCAGCTAGTGAAGCGCAAGTAAGCGCTGGCGCAAGTTTGGTCTATTTGCATTCTGAGTTGAAAGGCAACGAAACCCGCGAACAAGGACCGATTGATCCGGCAGAAGTTGCAACGCGCATAGAAACTACTGCAGTACAAATGGGTGGACGCACTTTCATTGCAGTTAAAAATAAAAATTGTCAGTTCTGTAATGTGATTTCATCTTGCCCAATCCAGATCGAAGGGCGTGGTCTTTATGATTGATCCGCTTAAGATCGCAGAGATCACTAAGACCACACCGACTCCAGA
>JBPCTD010000014.1:0-57915 GCA_051006515.1 Candidatus Nanopelagicaceae bacterium
GAAATTGGTTCACTGAGAAAAAAGATCCAAGTGAAGGTCGACTTTGGAAAGTTCCAGCAATTCAACTTTTAATGATTGAGGGAGCATTTATTGGGTTGGGTTGGGGCTTCTTTGATATTGGGATACCAGCTTTCACCACTTTAGAAGAGGTGCCTCAACGCACCGCTTGGCTATTTTCAATCATGAGTCTTAGCACCGTCATTGGTGGGTTAACTGCTGGATTAATTAAACGTAAACGTTCCGCATTTAAGACCATGCGCTTTACTTATCTTGGTTGGGTGATATTTTCTCTGCCACTTTATTTCACTTACCCTGATTGGTCGTTAGCTGTTGTTGGAGCGTTACTTGGTTTAACTGGTGGCGCGCTTCAAGTTTTCTATTTTGAAGTACTAGATGCAGTTAGACCACAAGGCAGTGCTACTGCATCTCTTGGATGGCTTTGGAGCATTGAAGGTTCAATGGCAGCGCTCGGTAGCGCAATTGGTGGTTGGGTGGCAAAAGAGATTTCGCCACAAGTTTGTTTAGGTATCACCACATTAATGTTGATATCCGGATTTATAGTTTTATCTTTAGGTCGAAAACGCTTTGCCGCTGCAGATGTAGTTCTGCAAGGTTAGCGATTAATGTTCGGCCGCATGCCAACTTTTTCCGTGACCAACATTTACTGATAGCGCTACTTTAAGCGGATAAGCCTCGCCCATCTCCCTACGCACAATTTCTTGGAGCTTTTCAAGCTCAGAGTCAACATACTCAAAGAGCAGTTCGTCATGAATCTGCAGCAGCATTCTGGATTTAAGTTTGGCATCCTTTAGCGCCTTATCAACTCTTAACATCGCTAACTTAATAATGTCAGCAGCGGTTCCTTGGATAGGCGCATTTAGCGCTGCACGTTCAGCAATCTCTCGTTTAAACTTATTCTCATTCTGTAAATCAGGTAGATATCTCCTGCGGCCCAAAAGAGTTTCGGTGTAACCATCTTTCTTAGCTTGGTCTACTACCGTAGCTAAATAATCTCTAATTCCGCCAAAGCGCAAGTAGTACTTCTCCATTAATGAACTTGCTTCGCCGGGAGTGATATCTAGTTGCTGCGAAAGCCCAAAAGCGCTTAGCCCATATGCCAGTCCATATGACATTGCTTTGATTTGCCTGCGCATCTCTGGATCAACTTCGGTTGGCTTAACACCAAAAACCAAAGAAGCAACTGTGGAATGAAGATCTTCACCGGAAGCAAAGGCTTCAAGCAACTTACTGTCCTTCGCCAAATGAGCCAAGATTCTCATTTCAATTTGACTGTAATCAGCAGTGAATATTCCGTCGTAATCATTGCCTGCAACAAAGCCATCTCGGATTTTTCGACCAAGTTCGCTTCTAATCGGAATATTCTGCAAATTTGGATCAGTTGATGAAAGTCTGCCAGTAGCCGCAACCGTTTGTTGAAAATGAGTATGAATTCTGCCATCGCTTTTTACCGCAGAGAGCAAGCCTTCAATAACACTCTGCAACTTGCTGGCTTCTCGAATCTTCAATAGATTCTCAAGGACTGGATGCTTGGTTTCAGAAAACAACCATTGCAAGCTATCTGCATCAGTTGTGTAACCTGTTTTAATTCTTTTAGTTTTAGGTAATTTCAACTCATCAAAAAGCACGACCTGCAACTGCTTTGGTGAAGCCACATTGAATTCATGGCCCACAGATTCGTGTGCTGCTTTAGTGTGTTTGCTGATTTCGCTAAGCAGCTCATCGCTCTGTTGTTTCAAAACCTTTTTATCGATAGCAACACCAGCTCGCTCCATGTCCGCTAAGACTTCAGATACTGGAAGCTCAAGTTCAATCAATAATTTAAGCGCGCCGCGAGTATCCAACTCTGACTTCAATTTATCGGCAAGCCCAAAGAGTGAAACGGTGTTGGCTGCCAAGGAACCTGCAGTAAATCCCCATCTCTCCAATACTTCTGAAAGTTCATTTAACCTATTTCCGGGATCTACCAAGTAACTAGCAAGTGAAGTATCAAAAATTGTGCCTTTTAGATCGCGGGTACGAGCTAATGATTTAAAGTCATGGGTAATTTTCTGAATCTTTGGATTTGATAACCAAGGGCCGGTTTCATCGGACATCACTAAGAAAACTTCGTTCGGCGAAAGTGCAACCGAATATGAACTTAAGTTTTCGTCCAGTAATTCGTAAAGAAATGAGATGGTGCCTGAAAAATCGGCTAATCGATTACTTAACTCTTCCGGTGTAACTAAATTTAGATCCGCGGCAGGAGTTGCTTCACTTTTAGCAGGTAACTTAGCTAGTAAAGAGCGGAACTCTAATTTGCCAAATATGCCACGTAGCGCTTCGATATCGTATTCCTGCCAAGCTAATTCATTTAATGAAAAATCTAAAGGTACATCGTTTACCAAATGAGTCAATTCATGATTTCTGATGACTGAATTAATATGAGTTCTAAGAGAATCTCCAGCTTTCCCAGAAATTTCATCAATTTTGGAAATTAGATTCTTAAGTGACCCATATTCCACTATCCACTTGGCAGCTGTTTTCTCTCCGACACCTGGAACAGATGGCAAGTTATCACTAGGGTCACCGCGCAACGCAGCAAAATCCGGATATTGCTCTGGGGTCAAACCATATTTCTCAACCACAGCGCTGGGAGTCATCCGTGCCATTTCGGAGACGCCTTTCTTCGGATAAAGCACTGTGATCTGTTCATTTATCAATTGAAAGCTGTCACGGTCGCCGGTACAGATTGAAACATCGAAGCCATCTTTTTTCGCAGCCTTAGAGATTGTGGCAAGTAAATCATCAGCTTCATAACCTTCTAAGGAATATTCGTTTATATTCATTGCTTTGAGCAATTCGTGGATCAATGGAATCTGAGATCTAAACTCATCAGGAGTAGCGCTACGAGTTGCTTTATATTCCGGAAATTTCTCAGAACGAAAAGTTTTTCGTGATACATCGAAAGCCACTGCCACGTGACTTGGCTTCTCTTCTTTTATGAGGCTCATGACCATATTGGCAAAGCCATAAACTGCATTTGTATGTTGGCCAGATGCGGTGGTGAAGCTATCTACCGGCAATGCGAAAAATGCGCGATATGCCATTGAGTGACCATCAATCAATAGCAGCCTTTTCATAGGTTCATCTTAATGTTTGCTTTTGCTAACCAAGGTGTATCTTTTGCGACATGGAAAATAGCGATTTTATGGAACTGCTAAATGGCCGCGGTCAGGCTGCGCTTGATAAAAAGATGGGCATTAAGATTCTTGAAGCTACCCCAGAACGACTTGTCGGAACAATGCCCGTTGAAGGAAATACTCAACCGCTTGGTTACCTACATGGCGGCGCAAATGTAGTTTTGGCAGAAACTTTAGGGTCAATCGGCACTTGGTTACATGCTGGACCAAATCGCAGAATTGTTGGCGTAGACATAAATGCCACACACCATAAAACAGCTACATCTGGCATCGTCACGGCAGTTGCCACTGCGATTTCACTTGGCAGAACTCTATGTAGTTACAACATAGAGATTACAAATGAGCAGGGTCAAAGAACATGTACTGCTCGAATCACCTGTTTGATATTAAACGATTAGAAAATCTCGTGCGCGCCAGTACCAAGATATGCTGATTTAACATGTGGATCATTTAGTAGATCCTTTGCATTTGCTTCCTTGGTGATTTGGCCGATCTCTAAAACATATGCACGGTGAGCGCGACTTAACGCTTGTTGCGCATTCTGCTCAACTAACAAGATTGTCACACCTTGCTTGTTAATCTCTGTAATAATTCTGAAAATATTGGCGATCATCTGAGGCGCAAGACCCATTGAAGGCTCATCAAGTAAAAGCACTTTTGGTCTAGCCATCAGCGCACGACCGATTGCAAGCATCTGTTGCTCTCCACCTGAGAGAGTTCCGCCCGCCTGGCCAGCGCGCTCTTTCAAACGTGGAAAGAGATGATAGACATTCTCTAAATCGCTTTCGATTTCAGCGCGCTTCATCTTTAAGTGGTATTTACCCATCTCAAGATTCTCAAGCACAGTCATACCAGGAAAAATTCCGCGACCTTCTGGCGCTTGCGAAATTCCAAGATGCACACGAGCGTGCGCTGGCATCTTGGAGATATCTTGGCCATCAAAAATAATTGAACCAGAACTTAAAGGACGAAGACCGGAAATAGTCTTCAAAGTAGTGGTTTTGCCAGCGCCATTTGCACCAATCAAAGTGACAATTTCGCCTTGATTTACGGTGACCGAAATGCCTTTAATTGCTTCGATCTTGCCGTAATGCACACGTAAATCTTTAATTTCAAGACGCATCTTCAGGTACTCCTAAGTAAGCTTCAATTACACGCTTATCATTTTGGACGACTGTTGGAAGGTCGTCAGCAATCTTTGAACCGAAATCGATAACTACTACTCGATCTGAAACGCCCATGACAAGTGACATATCGTGTTCGATTAGAAGCACGGTGTAGCCGGCATCCCTGATCTTGCGAATGGTTTTTGCCAATTCAACTTTTTCAGAAGGATTAAAGCCTGCTGCTGGTTCGTCAAGTAAAAGCAATTTTGGTTCTGTAGCAAGTGCGCGAGCAATTTCCAATCTGCGCTGAACACCGTAAGGAAGGTTCTTGGCTAAGCGATCTGAATACTCCCCGATTCCGATGAAATCTAGAAGTTCTTGAGCGCGATGGCGACCGTTCTTCTCTTCGCGGCGTGATGTTGGTGTACCGAATAAGCCACCAACCAATCCCGAACGCTTATGAGTATCAGTTGCGGTTATGACATTTTCTAGCGCCGTCATATCTCCCCAAAGACGAATGTTTTGGAAGGTACGTGCAATGCCACCACGAGTGATTTTGTAACGCTTGATACCTTTTAGGGACTTACCTTCAAATGTAATGTCGCCTTTAGTTACTTGATACACACCAGTGATGACGTTGAATATCGTAGTTTTGCCAGCACCGTTTGGTCCGATCAAGCCTAAGATTTCTTGTTTCTTGATATCGAAGGTCACATCATTGAGTGCAACAACGCCACCAAATTGCATAGTTACATTCTGTAACTTCAAAATTGATTCGCTCATGATTTACCTTTCTCAGGTAGCGCTTTCTCGCGCTTCTTACGAGGTAATAGTCCATCCGGACGAAGGTTCATCATAATTACCAGAACTGCTCCAAATACCAATAGACGAGCATCTGAAATAAAGCGAATGCGATCTGGTAGATAACCAAGAATTACCGCACCAAGAATCACGCCCCAAATATTTCCCATGCCGCCAAAGACAACGCAGGCAAGAATCAAAATTGAAACTTGAAGCGTGAAGTTATCTGGTGAGATAAATAGCGTCTTAGATGCATAAAGCACGCCAGCTGCGCCACCTACAGATGCGCCAAGCACGAATGCCCAGATTTTGTAACGGAAGGTTGGTACACCCATTAACTCTGCGGCATCTTCATCTTGGCGGATTGATTCCCAGGCGCGTCCTGCGCGACGAACAGTCAGACGACGGATCATCCAGATAGTAAGCAAAATGATGATTAAGAATGTCCAGAAATATAATCTATGGTTATCAAAGGTGTATTCCAAGCCAAAAACTTTTGGCGGTGTTGGAATTCCGATAATTCCATTTGCGCCACCAATTGATTTCAAATTAAGAGCGGTAATACGGACAATTTCTCCGAAACCTAGAGTGATAATCGCCAGATAATCGCCACGTAAACGAAGCGCTGGTACGCCCAAAATTAAGCCTGCGAACATCGCCATCGCGATACCGATTGGCAGAATTTCCCAAGTATTCAGACCAGTTTTAGTTCCAAGTAGACCCATGGTGTACGCACCGATTGCAAAAAAAGCAACATAACCAAGATCTAACAGACCGCTCTTGCCGATAACAATATTCAAGCCCAGAGCCATAATTACGAAGATCGCAACTGGATAGACCAAAACCGATGCATATTCAGCAACTGGAGTATTTAGGAAAGTGCCACCCAGCAACGGCAATGATGCCGCAAACGCGACTGCTCCAATTGAAATAAGTACGCGTACTGGTCTACTTGAGCGCTCCCAAATTCCGGCGCCCCAATCTCTTAAATTAAACATCATGCCCTCGATTGCGTAATTGCTTCACCGAATACGCCATTCGGACGGAAGTAGAGCACTAGAACAAGAACTAAGAAGACGGTAACTGCTTTCCATTGAGTGCCTAAGAAGAATGCGGCATAAGTTTCAAGCAGTCCTAATGAGATGCCACCATAAAAAGCACCTCTGATATTTCCGATACCGCCAAGAATCGCTGCGGTGAAAGCCGCAATTACAAGACCAAATCCAATATTAAATACTGTGTTCTCATACTTAAGAACGTAGAAGAAACCAGCTGCGCCTGTCATTAGTCCACCAACTAAAAAGGTTCCGGAGACTACGAAGTTCAAGTTAACACCCATCAACTTGGCTGCATCTTCATTCATGGATACTGCACGAATAGCTTTGCCTAATCGAGTGCGTTGTACGAATTGATTAAGAGTTATGTAAAGAATTAAACCTGCAAAAATGATAATCATATTATCTAAACGAAGATCAGCGCCAAAGACTGTCCCCAGCGATTTCTTCTCCATGAAGCGCGGGCTGCCGACATATCTAGAGTCGGTGACGATGCGCATCGCTTCTGCAAAAACGATTGACATACCAATTGCCGAAATTAGTGGCGCTAATTTATTGGAACCGCGATTACGAAGTCTGCGATATGCGACTAGCTCTAAGAAGATTGATAAGATTCCTGATACGAGCATCGATGCCAAAAGACAAGAGAGCAGAACTGCAATTAGTCGCCAACCAGTGATTGGTTCCGAGCTTTGCGTGAATCCATATACATCGCGGGCAACGATTACCGTTGCAAAAGTTCCATACATGAAGATTTCGGAGTTTGCGAAGTTAATCATGCGCAATACGCCGTAAACCATGGTGTAACCAAGAGCAATCAGAACATATATGAACCCGAGACTTAAGCCGCCAATAGTTAAAGTGGCGAACTGATCTACGAAGTTACTTAGCACTTGAACACTTTCTTTAAACTTTTATTTAGTGGTTAAATTTCTAAAACGTAGCACCTAGGATAACTTGAAAGTTAACCCTAGGTGCTACGTTCTTTAGACTTTTTCGCTTTTAGAAGCGATTACTTGATAGCTCCAGTGAACTTGATTACGCCACCCTTGATCTCGAAGCCGTTCATAACGCCACCGGCGTTATCTCCGTACTTGTCGAATGAAAGGTTGCTACCAGAGATTGACTTACCCTTGTAAGCCTTTACGCACTTAAGCATTGCATCGCGAGTTGAAACACCCTTTGAGATGCAGCTTAGGAATACGTTGGTTGAATCGATTGATTCAGCCGCATATGTACCTGAAGATACGCCCATCTTCTTCTTGAAATCTGCTTCAAGCTTTGCAGAGATTTCAGATAGAGGAACAGTTCCGCCGGTTAGGCGAACACCTTCAAGAATTGATGCGCTAGCCAAAGTCAAGATACCTGGGCTTAGAACACCATCGCCACCAGCTAGAACACCGGTGTAACCAGAGTCGCGTAGCTGACGGTAAAGAGTTGCAGCTTGTGCGTAGTAACCAGTGAAGATTACAACGTTTGCGTTAGCTGACTTAACCTTTGAAACGGTTGCAGACCAGTCGGTTGTGGTATCTGGAACTGAATCCTTACCAGCAATCTTTGCACCGCTCTTTTCCATGTACTCAACAAGACCAACACCGTATGGTGACTGATCGTCAATTACGAATACTGTCGGTGATGAGACGCCCTTTGTCGCTAACTTGTATAGCGCTGGACCCTGAACACGGTCAGTAGGTGGAACACGGTGGAACACTGGGAAACCAATTAGACCCTGTGATGGATCGGTAATTGATACACGTGTAGCCGATGGTGAAATCATCGGAAGATTTGTTTGCTTGTAGAAAGGTAGCGAGTTGATAGTTGCGCCTGAATATGCAGGACCAACTAAGCCGATGATCTTCTTGTTAGAAGCGGTACCTGGAGCAACCTTTGCAGCTTCAGTTCCACTTCCCTGATCGTCAACAGATACAACCTTTACCTGATACTTGCCCTTGTTCTTTGCATTGAATAGCGCAACAGCGTACTTAACGCCATTAAGTTCATCGATACCGACCTGAGCTTCTTCACCGGTGAGTGGGCCCTGGTAAGCGATAGTGATGGTCTTCGCTGCAGCACTTGATGCTGGAGCAAGCGCAACTGCAGAACCTGCTGCGAGTGCGATTACGGCAGCAACAGAGATAATGCTTTGCTTCTTCATGTAATGCCTTTCATTCATGATCATGTCCCTGGGAGAGGGAGGGGTAAAGGTTAATTGAGCCTTACCTATCAGACAAGGTATTTTTTCTAAAAGCAGGTAAAACTTAGATAACAATCATTCGAATTTTGAACCGAAATTAGCGCCACCTTCCGCTACTTTCCGCTATTTGAGATTTACCTGTCGATTTGGGCGTTCGGGTCGATGACGGCCATAGCGACCTCTTTCATCGTCAAACGTCTATCCATTGCCGCCCTTTGAATCCATGAGAAAGCCTCTGGCTCTGAAAGATTCAAAGCCTGCATCAAAATCCCTTTGGCGCGATCAATTAATTTACGAGTTTCTAGTCGCTCATTTAAATTACTAACCTCTGAGGCAAGTGCGCTCATCTGTATATAGCGACTATTTGCAATTTCAATCGCTGGAATTAAGTCGTTAATAGTAAATGGCTTCAATATATATGCCATAACCCCAGCGGCATTGGCACGTTCTACCAATTCTCTTTGGCTAAAGGCGGTAAGCATTAGAACTGGAGTTGTTTGCACAATAGTTTCAGCTGCAGTTAAGCCATCCATGATCGGCATATTGATATCGAGAATGGCTAAATCCGGTTTATGTTTTTGATTTAGATTTATCGCTTCTTGGCCATTACTTGCTTCGGCGATGACTTCATATCCGGCTTCACGTAACATCTCAACGAGGTCTAAGCGGATTAACGCTTCATCCTCAGCGACGAGAATCTTCATGTGCCCCGAGTCGGATTCGAACCGACACTATGCAGTGTTTGAGACTGCCCTCTCTACCGTTGGAGTACCGAGGCTAAAAAAACTTGACCTAATTCAAATTAAGTTCAATTAAGTTCACTTAGGTTTACTTAGGTTTACTTAGGTTTACTTAGGTGCGAGTTTAGTGGAGTAAGTTTAAGCGATTACTCCAATTAAAATCTAATTGCGATAAGCCGCAGCGCGTCCACCAATAGCATCGCCAATCACGTGGACTCTGACAGCATTTGTTGAACCTGGAATTCCTGGAGGCGCACCAGCAACGATAACTACAGTATCGCCGATCTTCGCCTCACCATGTTCGATCAACCATTGATCTACCTGCTTCACCATGTCATCAGTATGCGCAACAGTTGGCACGATGCCTGGTTCTACTCCCCATGAAAGTGCTAATCGATTGTAAGTTCCTTCAACTGGAGTAAGCGCCAAAATTGGAATCGAATTTCTAAACATCGCCATGCGTCTTGCTGACTCGCCACTTTCAGTAAATGCCACTAAGAATTTCGCGCTTAAAATGTCACCAATCTCTGTTGCTGCCTTTGTGATAGCGCCGCCCTTTGTAGTTGGTTTCGCGTCCAAAGCAGCGATGCGATCCAAAGCCTTTGATTCAGTGTGTTCGATGATACGCGCCATGGTTTTGACTGCTTCAATAGCAAAATCTCCAACTGAAGTTTCGCCAGATAACATCAAAGCATCTGCACCATCTAATACAGCGTTAGCACAATCTGTTGCTTCCGCTCTAGTTGGAGTGCTGTTCGTAATCATTGAGTCAAGCATCTGTGTTGCCACAATGACTGGCTTTGCCGCAGCGCGGGCTAGCGCGACACAACGCTTTTGAACCAGCGGAACCTCTTCGATTGGGAGCTCTACACCGAGATCACCACGTGCAACCATGATTCCATCAAAGGCGGCAACGATCTCTTCTAAATTATCTACAGCCTGTGGCTTTTCAATTTTGGCAATGACCGGCAGTCGCACTCCGACTTCGTCCATAATGGCATGTACATCTTTTATATCTTTTGCATCACGTACAAAGGAAAGCGCGATGAAATCAACGCCAGCTTTCAGACCCCAACGAAGATCTTCTTTATCTTTATCAGATAAGGCAGGAACTGAAACTGCTACACCTGGAAGATTGATACCTTTATTATTTGAAACAGTACCTGGTTCGATGCACTTGGTTACAACATCTTCACCTTTTACTTCAATAACTTCGACGGTGACTTTACCGTCATCAATTAATAGACGATCTCCTGGTTTGCAATCTTTGGGCAGGCCTTTGAAAGTAGTGCTTACACGCTCTTTAGTTCCTTGAATATCTTCAGTAGTAATTGTGAAAATATCTCCACGAGCTAAATCATGTGGACCATCTGCAAATTTACCTAAACGAATCTTTGGCCCTTGCAAATCAACCAAAATTGCAACTGGTCGGGCAGCATTTTTAGCCGCTTCGCGAACTCGGTCTAAACGAAGTTGATGCTCTTCGTAGCTTCCGTGAGAAAGATTAAGTCGCGCCATATTCATTCCAGCTTCAACTAATAATTTAACTCGATCCGGAGCCTCTACTGCAGGTCCCATGGTGCATACAATCTTCGCGCGGCGCATCTATCTTCTCTTCTCTACTCTTCTTATTCTATTAATTCAATTAAACGGTTAGTGGTCTGGCGGTTGGTTCGATTGGGGCAGGCAATTGAGTTGATCCAGTTAAATAACGATCTACCGCGCTTGCAGCGCTTCGACCCTCCGCAATTGCCCAAACTATTAGAGATTGTCCTCGTCCGGCATCACCTGCAACAAAAATTCCTTCTTGGCTGCTTTGGTAATTTTCATCGCGTTTGATATTTCCACGATCATCTAGCTCTACCTCTAGCTGTTCTACCAAAGCGCCTTGCTCTGGTCCAGTAAAGCCCATCGCCATAAATACGAAATCTGCAGGAATATCCTGTTCTGAACCAGGAACTGGTTCAAACTTTCCATTTTCAAATTTAACTTCAACGATGCGAAGCGCTTTGAGATTCCCGGAACCATCTCCGACAAATTCTTGGGTATTTACGCTAAAGATGCGATTATCCAATTCTTCGTGCGCGCTAGATACGCGATAGATCATTGGGTAAGTTGGCCAAGGTTGTGAAGAAGGTCTTTCATCACTTGGTCTTGGCATGATTTCTAATTGCGTAACTGAAGCTGCACGTTGACGAATCGCGGTACCTAAACAATCAGCACCGGTATCTCCACCACCAATTACGACTACATGTTTACCTTCGACATTTATTGGGGGCTTTGCAACTTCGCCTAAACCTTGCTTATTTCCCCAAGGCAAATACTCCATAGCTTGATAAACACCTTTTAATTCACGGCCTGGAATATTTAGATCGCGCCATTTAGTTGCGCCAACTGCCAGCACAATTGCGTCATATCTCTTACGCAAATCATCACCTGTGATATCAACGCCTACATTTACATTTGGACGAAAGCGTGTGCCCTCTTTCTCCATTTGGCGCAGACGACGATCAACTACCCATTTCTCCATTTTGAATTCTGGGATTCCGTAGCGAAGTAAACCGCCGATTTTATCTGCGCGTTCAAAGACGGCTACGGTATGTCCTGCTCTAGTCAATTGCTGTGCTGCTGCAAGACCTGCAGGTCCTGAACCAATTACGGCAACTGTTTTTCCACTTAGACGTGATGGAATTAGCGGCTTTATTGAATCGCTTCCAAAAGCCTCTTCTACAGTGCGAAGTTCAATCTGTTTGATTGTAACTGCATCTCTATTTATAGAAACAACACAAGCTGTCTCGCATGGCGCCGGACAAAGCCTGCCAGTAAATTCTGGGAAATTATTAGTTGCATGTAATCGATCAATAGCAGATGCACCGTCACCGCGATACATGAGGTCATTCCACTCAGGAATTAAATTTCCAAGTGGGCAACCTTGGTGACAAAACGGAATTCCGCAATCCATACATCTTGATGCTTGCGAACGAAGGTGTTCGATTGATTGGGGTTCGTATACTTCCTTCCAATCCATGATCCGGACATCAACTGGACGACGCTTTGGAGTTTCGCGTGAGACTTTTAAGAAACCTCTTGGATCAGCCATTTGCGATCGCCTCCATTACATACTTATCTACATCAAGGCCTTTATCGTTTGCAACATTAATTGCTTCTAAAACCTTGGCGTAATCACGTGGCATGATTAATGTAAATCGCTTTAGATCCCAATTCTTAAGTAGCGAATCAGCTATTTCAGATCCAGTTTCAGCAGCAAATTTCGATATCAATGATTTCAATTCATTTTCTCGTGCCTGATCAACCGGTAGTAGATCTACTAACTCTGTGTTAACGAGCTCTGGCTTTAGATCTAATACGTATGCCACGCCACCTGACATACCTGCTGCCAGATTTCGCCCTGTTGCACCAAGAATTACTACTTTGCCACCGGTCATGTATTCCAGACCATGATCGCCAACGCCTTCAACAATTGCGGTAGCGCCCGAGTTGCGCACACAGAAGCGTTCGCCGACTAATCCGCGCACGAAGATTTCACCACTCGTTGCGCCATAACCAATAACGTTTCCGGCAATAACATTGAATTCGGAGTTAAATTTGGCGCGCTCATCAGGTCTAACGATTACTCGACCACCAGAAATACCTTTGCCTACGTAATCATTGCTATCGCCGTAAAGTCTGATCGTTAAGCCTTTAGGGATAAATGCACCAAGTGATTGTCCGGCAGAACCATGCAGCGTCACATTAATTGTGTCATCTGGCAAACCTTCGCCTTTATATTTACGAGTGATTTCAGCGCCAAGCATGGTGCCGACGGTGCGATTAACGTTACGAACAGGCAAATCAATATTTACTTGCTCGCCTCGAAGAAGTGCGCCGTCAGCAAGTTCAATTAATTTGTTATCTAGCGCATTTGCTAAACCATGATCTTGAACTGCAGTATTGTGCAAAGGCGAATCCACTTCTGGACGAACAAGAAGCGGAGAAAGATCCAAGCCGCTCGCCTTCCAATGATTTATCGCATCTTTGGTATCCAAATACTCAACATGACCAACGGCTTCCTTTATAGATCGGAAACCAAGTTGGGCCAGTAATTCACGAACTTCTTGCGCAATATATTCGAAGAAGGTTTCTACGAATTCGGGTTTACCGGTGAACTTTGCGCGAAGCTCTGGATTTTGGGTTGCCACACCAACTGGGCAAGTATCCAAATGACAAACACGCATCATGATGCAACCAGAGACCACTAGTGGCGCAGTTGCAAAACCAAATTCTTCTGCGCCAAGAAGTGCCGCAACTACAACATCGCGGCCGGTTTTTAACTGCCCATCAGTTTGAACCACAATTCGATCACGCAAACGATTTAATAAGAGCGTTTGTTGGGTTTCTGCAAGGCCAAGTTCCCACGGCGCGCCTGCATGCTTTAATGAAGTCAATGGTGATGCACCAGTTCCGCCATCATGGCCAGAGATTAAAACCACATCAGCATGTGCTTTTGAAACACCTGCAGCTACGGTACCGACCCCAACTTCCGCCACCAACTTCACGTGAATTCGGGCATCTTTATTAGCATTCTTTAAATCATGAATGAGTTGTGCCAAATCTTCAATTGAATAGATGTCGTGATGCGGTGGCGGTGAAATTAAACCAACGCCTGTAGTTGAGTGACGAACTTTTGCTACCCATGGATAAACCTTGTTTCCTGGAAGCTGTCCTCCTTCACCAGGTTTTGCACCCTGTGCAATTTTGATTTGAATATCATCTGAGTTCACTAAATATTCGCTAGTTACGCCAAATCGTCCAGATGCAACTTGTTTGATAGCCGATCTCTTTGAATCGCCATTTGGAAGCGGAGTAAAGCGGGAAGGATCTTCGCCGCCTTCACCAGTATTAGATTTACCGCCTAATCTATTCATGGCAATTGCTAAAGTTTCATGAGCTTCTTGAGAAATAGATCCAAAACTCATTGCTCCAGTTGAGAAACGTTTAACAATTTCAGAGATTGGCTCTACTTCATCAATGGAAATCGGTGGACGAATGCCCTCTTTGAATTTGAATAAACCTCGTAAAGTCATCAAACGTTTGCTTTGTTCATCGACTCTAGTGGTGTAACGCTTAAATACATCGAAGCGTTTGTTGCGAGTTGAATGTTGCAAAGTAAAGACAGTTTCAGGGTCAAATAAATGTGGCTCACCTTCACGACGCCACTGGTATTCGCCACCAATTGATAAGCGCTTTGCGCCAGGAATTTCTCCGCCAGGTGGATATGCAACGTGATGACGCTTTGCTACTTCGTTGGCTAAGGTATCTAAAGTAATTCCGCCAAGCCTTGATGTTGTGCCAGTAAAGAATTCATCAACAACTTCTTGCGATAAACCGATTGCTTCAAATACTTGAGCACCGGTGTATGAAGCAATTGTAGAAATGCCCATCTTGGACATGACTTTTAATACACCTTTTCCAAGAGCTTTAATTAAATTACGAACTGCTTTATCAGGAGTGATGTCAGTGATCACACCTTGATTTACTAAATCTTCCGCAGATTCCATGGCTAGATATGGATTTACCGCACCTGCGCCATATCCAATTAAAAGAGCAACATGGTGAACTTCGCGAACATCACCAGCTTCTACTATTAAGCCGACTTTGGTACGAGTTTTTTCGCGAATTAAATGGTGATGAACCGCGGCAGTTAGAAGCAGAGATGGAATCGGTGCATTATCGGCATCGCCATCGCGATCCGAAAGCACGATGATTCGTGCACCACGTGCAATAGCTTTTGAAACTTCGTTCTTTATCTCTTCGATTCGTTTACGTAAACCGGAACCATCTGCCTCTACTGGAAATAATCCACGGACTACATAAGAATCAAGTCCAGGATAATCGCCATCGACATTTGCGTGAATTAACTTTGCTAACTCATCGTTATCGATTACGGGAAATGCAATTCCAACTTGGCGGCATGAATTTGGACCGGGATCCAATAAATTCCACTCCGGTCCGACAGCCGAGCCGAGTGAAGTAACCAACTCTTCACGGATGGCATCAAGCGGTGGATTGGTAACTTGTGCGAAAAGTTGAGAGAAGTAATCAAACATCAATCTAGGTTTCTCAGAGAGCGCAGCAATTGGTGTATCGGTACCCATAGATCCAAGTGGTTCGGCGCCACTTTTTGCCATTGGAGTGATGATGATGCGCAACTCTTCTTCGGTATAACCGAATGCTTTTTGGCGACGTACTACTGAAGCATGCGGATAGATGATGTGTTCGCGTTCTGGCAAATCTTTCAATCTGATCATGCCCTCTTCAAGCCACTTTCCATATGGCTTTTCATTAGCTAATTGATCTTTAATTTCATCATCTTCAATGATTCTTCCGGCCTCAATATCAACTAAAAACATCTTTCCTGGTTGCAAGCGACCTTTACGTGAAATCTTTTCTTGTGGAATATCTAATACGCCAACTTCAGATGCTAGAACTACATAACCATCTTCTGTAACCCAGAATCTTGATGGACGTAAACCATTTCGATCTAGAACAGCACCGACTTGTTTTCCGTCAGTAAAAGTTACACATGCTGGACCATCCCAAGCTTCCATTAACGCAGCATGGAAAGCATAAAAATCACGGCGATGCTTTGGCATTGATGAATGATTCTCCCAAGCTTCTGGAATCATCATTAATACTGCATGCGGCAATGAACGTCCGCCTAGGTAAAGCAATTCAAGTACTTCATCAAATGAAGCGGAGTCCGATCCTGCCATATCAACGATTGGGAATATACTTTCAAGATCTCCGGGAATCAATTCAGATGCAAGTAGCTCTTCACGCGCACGCATCCAATTGCGATTTCCTTTGACGGTGTTTATTTCACCATTATGCGCTATATAGCGATACGGATGTGAAAGCTGCCAAGACGGAAAGGTATTTGTTGAAAAACGAGAGTGAACAATAGCAAGTGGAGATTTAACTCTTGGGTCACTTAGGTCTGGATAGAACTTACTAAGTTGTCCCGTAGTTAACATTCCTTTGTAAACAATTGTGGATGTCGATAGTGATGGGAAATAGACTGGAAGTGAATGTTCGGCTCTTTTCCTAAAGCAGAAAGCCATCCGATCTAAAGTAATTCCAGATTCTTGGTTCTTCCCTGCAACAAAAAGCATTTCAAAGTTAGGCATAACTGCAACTGCTGTTTTTCCTAGCGACGCTGGGTTGGTCGGAACTTTTCGCCAACCTAGAATTACCAAATTCTCTTCTGCTGCAATCTTTTCAATCTCTGCTTTTAAGTTTGCACCTTGCTCAATAAAAGCAATACCAGCGGCATAGCTTCCGGCTGCTGGTAATTTAAAATCTAACTCGCTCTGGAAAAATTCATCGGGAATGCCAAGCAAAATACCGGCGCCATCACCGCTATCTGGTTCTGCGCCAGTTGCGCCACGATGTTCCATATTTTCAAGCGCTTGTAACGCTTTTTGAACAATCTCGTGTTCGGCTTTTCCTTTAAGTGTTGCCACCATGGCAACGCCGCATGCATCATGTTCGTTGGCAGGGTCATATAAACCAGTTGCTTTAGGGTAATTATTTGAAAGCAAAGCAGGCCCCCCGTTTAATCTGAACTATCAGCGAAGCTGAGTTGGAAGGGACAACCTTGGCCCGAGTGCAAAAGGTTAGCAATAAAGATTACATATTAGAAAGATAAAGAAAGACAAATAGGCCTAACAATTCCAGAATGCGGACCAAGTTAAGCTTTTTAAGCCTATTTATAGGCCAATCCCGTGAGCGAGAGAGCCAATTGCTCCTGTGATCACCATTCCGATGATGCCACCTAAAACCACTCTGGATGTTCCTTTGAAGACATTAGTGCCAGCTGTTACTGAGCTAATTACACCAGCAACCGCCAATCCCAATACTGTTACTGAAAAAATTCGAATTGAATTACTTTCAATGATTGGCAGATAGAAACCTAAAAATGGAATTAACCCGCCGAAGGTAAAACTGAGGGCTGAAGCAATTGAAGCTTGAACTGGATTGGCTTTAGTGTGTTCGTGTTGACCTAATTCATCTCGTAGATGCGTTTCTAATGCATCATGTGCATGCATCTGTTCGGCCACTTGTTTTGCTAAATCTTCAGAAAGCCCACGTGCCATATAAATCTGTACCAATTCCAGGAATTCACCTTCTGGATTAGTTGCATGTTGATCAGCTTCTAATTTGCGATCAGATTCTTCGATATCTACCTGGGACCAGACGGAGACATATTCGCCAACTGCCATGGATAGAGCGCCTGCTGCAATACCTGCCAAGCCAGTTGTCAAAATAACGCTATTACTCTGCATCGCCGCGGCAACGCCAACCATCAATGATGCAGTTGATACCAAACCATCATTGACGCCAAGTACGGCAGCTCTGAGCCAACCTGCTCTGTGTGCTCTATGTTCTTGATTGCGTCGCATGGTTTCTTGTAACGGCATACTTAGATATTACCTTTACTTCTTTCTAAATTTGCTGATTTCCGCGAATTTCACCCAAGTAATTGTGGCTATCAACCCCACCACGAGACTAACCCACTGATTTAATCGCAAACCCGCAAAAGTGTGAGCAGTATCAATCCTTAGCCCTTCAATGAAGAAGCGATAGCTGCAGTAACCAGCTACATAAATTAAGAACAATGAACCACTTCGATACCGGTTAGTTAATCTAATTAAAATCACTGCCAAAGCAAAATTACAGATAGCTTCATATAGAAATGTCGGATGATAAGTTGCAACTGAAACTGATTCCGAAGGGCGTAAGTAACGCGGTATTTCTAAAGCCCAAGGAAGAGTAGTTGGAGAACCAAAAAGCTCGCCATTAAACCAATTTCCAAAGCGGCCAATTCCTTGCGCAACCAATAACCCTGGCGCAAGCGCATCCGCAAAATAGGTAAAAGAGATAACTTCTTCGCCGTTGTTTCTATCATTTCTAATTGAACTTTGTAGCTTTTGATAACGCCAGTAGGCAACGATTCCACCGAGTGCGATTGCACCCCAAATCCCTAATCCGCCTTCCCAAATTTTGACTACATCAACTAAATTTCCGCGAGATCCAAAGAAATATTCTGGTGAAGTAATTACGTGGTAAAGCCGACCACCAATTACACCTGCTGGAACTACCCAAATTGCCAGATCACTAACTACACCAGCGCTGCCACCGAATTGGCGATATCTTCGATCGCCAATCCAAATGGCTGCAATTACTCCTGCAATTATGCAGAGCGCATATGCATGAAAAGTTAGTGGTCCGACCGAGAATTTAGAGATGCTCGGCGTTGGTATGTAACTTAGAAACAATTACTTTCCGAAGACTAATTTTTCAAAAGTTTTAGCATCAAAGTAGTTCGCGTTAACGCGCTCAATTTCTTTGCCATTGATAAAGACTGTTGGCGTTGCATTGACGTTCTTCTTTGAACCATCAGCCGCGACGTTGTTTACCCAATCCTGATATTTACCTTCACTCACGCAGCCAGTGAATCTTTCGCCTGAGATTCCCAATTCTTTACCAAGCTCAACTAAAGATATTGGATTCCACTTGCCAGAATTCTCAGCAGAGGCCATATTTACGTATAGCGCTTCGTGGTACTGCAGGAACTTTCCTTCATCAGCAGCGCAAGCAGAGGCATTTGCCATGTAAGCAGATTCAGCACCGATAAATGAGAGTGGGTGGAATACTGCCGTTACCTTCTTGGCATCAATCCATTCCTTGACCTGCTTTGCGTTGATCGCTTCAAAGTTTCGGCAGACTGGGCATTGGAAATCTTCCCAAATATCAATCTTTGGCACTCCGGTCAGCTCTTTGTTAAAGACAATTCCGTAACCTTCGGACTTCTCCACGAGCGCTGGAGTCTTTGCATTTACTTTAGCTTTGTTAGATCCAAATGAAACTGCCACTGCGACAACAACAACTAAGGCAACCATGCCCACTACTAAATTGCGGGTGACATTATCTTTTTTCTCTGGCTTAGCCATTTCTCTCCACCTTTACTGGTTACGCTCTAGCGCCCATTTGGTCACTGGATATTTATATAGGTATACCGCAAGTAATAAAAATACGATATCGCGTGCAATTTCTTGGAGATATTTGGTCTGCCCTGGTTCGACAGCACCGCCACCTCCGAAGCAGCCGCAGTCAATGGATAAACCGCGAAGTCCGGCTTGAGTTATGGCTGCAATAAATAACAACATAAGCGCCGCAGTTGCAATTGCCATCGGTCTGACCAAAACTCCCAAAATCAAAAGGATAGCCATTCCGATCTCTACCCATGGAAGTATTACGCCAATCACATTTGCAACGGAAATTGGCAGAACTTCATAAGCACGAACTGCCATCTGGGCTTTATCGAACTCAAAAGCTTTCAACCATCCAGCTAATAAAAGCACGCCTCCTAATATTAAACGTGCAATTAAACCAAACCACGGTTTCCAATCTCTCTTCATCCCGTTACACCTGCCTTCAACTCAGTTGCCAATTTTTTAACTGCTAACAATCCACTTTCAAAATCAGCAGCCTTCTGCACTGCGTTAATAAATGCACTTCCAACAATTACACCATCTGCATATCTAGCAACGTCGCGTGCTTGATCTGGAGTTGAAACACCCAAACCCACACAGACTGGTAACTCAGTAAATTTTCTAATTCTGGAAACCAAACTCTCAGCAGCGCTAGAAACTTGAGCGCGGGCGCCAGTTACGCCCATTAATGAAGCGGCATAAACAAAACCACTGCAGTTTTCTACTACTTGCTTTAGCCGTTGATCGTTGCTGCTAGGCGCAACGACATAAATAGTGTTCAAACTATTTTCTGTGCAAGCCGTTAACCAAGGTTTTGATTCTTCGATTGTTAGATCTGGAGTAATAGTGCCGCTACCTGCAACTTTGCTCATGTTTTGCGAAAATCTATCTACACCGTATTTCTCAATGGGGTTCCAGTAGCTCATGATCACGGCAGGAGCTAATTTGGCTGCAAATTCCAAAGTTTCAAATACTTCTTTTGCCCCAGTGCCATTAGCTAGCGCTTGATCTGCAGCCGCCTGAATTGTTGGGCCATCCATAATTGGATCGCTATAAGGAAAACCAACTTCAATTGCGTCGACTCCGCCATCAATCATCGCAGAGATAATTTTTTTAGCACCTTCAATAGTTGGAAAACCAGCAGGCACATAGCCAATTAGCTTCTTGCCCGGCTTATTAAATAGTTGTTCCAACGCAGTCATGATTATTTGACCAATTTCATTCGAGTTTCATTCGAGCGGAATTCCGAAATACTTGGCAGCTGTTTGCACATCTTTATCTCCGCGACCAGATAAATTGATTAGCAATATTGCTTCCGGTCCTAACTCTCGACCAATTTTCATCGCACCAGCTAATGCATGCGCAGTTTCAATGGCGGGAATAATGCCTTCGGTTTTTGATAACAAGGAAAATGCTTGCATCGCTTCATCATCAGTTATTGATAAATATTCAGCACGGCCAGTGTCGTTCAAAATCGCATGTTCTGGACCGACTCCTGGGTAATCCAACCCAGCGCTTATCGAATGTGATTCAACTGTTTGTCCATTTTCATCCTGCAACACATATGTTCTGGTTCCATGTAATACACCGACGCTACCACCGGAGATAGTTGAAGCATGGCGACCGGTTTCGATTCCTTCGCCACCTGCTTCTAAGCCAATCAATCGAACATTTTGATCGGTAATGAATCTATGGAAAATTCCGATGGCATTTGAGCCGCCACCTACACAAGCCAAAACTGCATCTGGTAGTCGACCAGTTAATTCAAGAACCTGTGCCCTGGCTTCTTCACCAATAATTTTATGAAAATCTCTAACCATTTCCGGGAATGGATGCGGACCTGCAACGGTGCCTAATAGGTAATGAGTTGTTTCAACATTTGTTACCCAATCGCGCATCGCTTCGTTGATTGCATCTTTTAAAGTTTTTGAACCAGTCGTTACCGGTATAACTTCTGCGCCAAGTAATTTCATACGCGCGACATTTAACGCTTGGCGCTTAGTGTCCTCTTCGCCCATATAAACAACGCAGTCAAGGCCAAGTAGCGCTGCCGCCGTAGCTGATGCCACGCCATGTTGACCTGCGCCAGTTTCGGCGATGATTCGCTTCTTGCCCATTCTTTTTGTAAGCAGCGCTTGGCCCAAAACATTATTGATTTTATGAGATCCCGTATGGTTTAAATCTTCGCGCTTCAACAGAATCTTCGCGCCACCACAATATTCTGCGAAACGCTTTGCTTCAGTAATTATTGAAGGTCTTCCAGAATAGGTTTTATGTAGGTGCGATAGCTCTGCCTGAAATTCCGGATCTGTTTTTGATTTTTCAAATGCGGCAGTTAATTCATCTAGCGCCGGAATTAGCGCTTCCGGCACAAAGCGGCCACCATATTGTCCAAAGTGTCCGTCCATGGTCGCAAATCTTACTGGCGCTGGTGGATATCTTGTTAAACGATTATCGGCCGAGCAGATCGGCCATGCTCTTAATCGGATCCCCTGCTTTGACCAAAGCCTCTCCAACCAAAATCACATTTGCGCCAGCGCGCTCTGCCGCCACTACCTGCGAACGATTTGCGATTCCTGACTCTGCAACTCGAATTAATCCATCTGGAATTCTAGGCAAAAGTTCGTTAAACATTGAAGGATCAACTTCTAGCGTCTTTAGATTTCGTGAATTAACACCAATCATTTTAGGTTCAATGTCCATAGCATCTTCAAGCTCTTGATGAGTATGAACTTCTACCAGAGCTGACATTCCTAAGTCAGTTGTCAATGCATAGTAATCTTTCAATTGGGCCTTAGATAATCCAGCTACTATCAATAACACAATATCTGCACCAATTGCACGGGCTTCATAGAATTGATATTCATCAATCATAAAATCTTTTCGAAGTATGGGAATAGTCACCGCAGAACGAACAGAAACTAAATCCGCCAATGAACCATTGAATCTCCGTTGCTCAGTCAAAACGCTAATCGCTTTAGCTCCAGCCGATTGATATTTAATAGCAAGCTCTGCTGGATTACCAATCTCTGCTAGCGCTCCTTTACTTGGCGAGGATCGTTTCACTTCTGCAATTACCGACATTTCATTTAGTGGAAAATCAATTGGCAGCGCTGGTGGAATTGCCAAAATCATTTCATTCAATTTTGAAAGTGATCCTCGACGTGCTGCAAGATCTTCACGCACACCTTCGATGATTGAATCTAGAACGCTCATTCTGATGGGTCAATTCCGCGATCAAGTTTCTGCCAGTCGCTTATAGATTCTGGATTGCGTTCATACCTAGAGACTCGTTTGCGCTTACTTCCGATGTAGGCGACAAGAGCCAATACCAGAACCGTTGTTGCTGCAAAGGCAAAAATCTCTTTCATTTCGCCAACTTTAGATTATTCGCTGACTCAATAGCGCCAAGCACCGCTGCAGCTTTATTCAGACATTCTTGGTTTTCGGACTCAGCATCTGAATCCGCGACTATTCCAGCCCCTGCTTGTACGTAAGCGATCCCATCTTTAATTACTGCTGTTCTAATAATGATGCAGGTATCGATGTTGCCGGTGAAATCAAAGTACCCAAGCGCTCCGCCATACAAACCACGTCTACTTGGTTCTAGTCTTTCAATGATTTCCATTGCTCTAGGTTTTGGAGCTCCAGATAAAGTTCCGGCAGGAAAGGTAGCAAAAACTGCTTCGATCGGTGCCTTTTCTTCTTGTAATTCGCCGGATACCGTTGAAACGATATGCATTACATGTGAGAAGCGTTCGATATTCATAAATTCAAGAACTTCAACTGAACCAGATTTGCAGACGCGACCTAAATCATTACGCCCTAAGTCAACCAGCATCAGATGCTCTGCCCGTTCTTTTGGATCTGCTAATAACTCTTTTGCGATCCGATCATCTAACTCAGGAGAATTGGCACGTTTTCTAGTTCCGGCAATGGGGTGAACTAGAACTTTGCGATCTGTGACTTTAACCAAAGCTTCAGGGCTAGAGCCAACTACATCAAGACCATCTTCAAACCTCAAGAAATACATATAAGGGCTTGGGTTATGCAATCGAAGCATGCGGTAAACATCAAGTGAATCTGCTTTGCAGGCTGTGGCAAATCGCTGTGAAATCACAACTTGAAAAGCTTCACCTGCTTTAATCTCTTCCTTTACTTCCCCAACTTTCTTAAGAAAATCTGGTTCAGCAATGTTACGTTCAAATTGTGGCGATTTCTTCTCATCTAAGAACGCAATATCTCCTGATAAAGGTTGTAATAAATCATCTTGCATGCGGTCTAACCGCTTTAGCGCTAATTCATAAACTTCATCAACACGTTCATCGCTTCCATCCCAATTAATCACATTTGCGATCAAAGTAATCGTGCCCTCGGTGTGATCCATCACTGCAAGATCCGAAGTCAACATGAACTCAAGCTCAGGTAATTCCAGCTCATCCTTTGCGATAGTCGGTAACTTCTCCAACCTACGAACACTGTCGTATCCCAGGTAACCAACTAGCCCGCCGGTCAAAGTTGGCATGCCTTCCAGTTTTGGAGAACGCAGATGCGAAGCGGTTTCTCTAAGTGCAGTTAGCGGGTCGACATTAGTCGGTGCACCTGCAGGCATTGTTCCGCGCCAAAAAACTTTGCCGCCTTGTTCAGTAAGGGTTGCTTCTGAAGCTACTCCAATGAAAGAAAAACGCGACCAGACACCGCCATGTTCAGCAGATTCTAGAAGAAATGTATTCGGCTTAGATTTTGCTAACTTCTTATAAACACCGATCGGGGTTTCACCATCTGCCAATAGTTTTCGAGTTACTGGAATAACGTTATAGCGTTTGGCATACTCTCGAAATTTAGCTAAATCCATTGATTAACCATTCATATCTGGAAACGGCAATGTATTACTGAAACAACTCTTAGTACCCGCATGGCAGGCCGGACCAATTTGATTTACTTTAAGCAACAGCGCATCGGCATCGCAGTCATATTCGATGGAAAGAACTTCTTGAAAATTACCTGAAGTTTCACCTTTTACCCATAATTGATTTCGGCTACGGCTAAAGTAAGTAGCGCGCTTTGTAGTTAAAGTCTGTTCTAGCGCCGCTTGATTCATCCAAGCTAACATTAACACTTGATTGGTTTGGTGATCTTGGGCGATGGCGGTAACCAGGCCATTTGCTAAAGCTGACTCTAACTCCGCTGGAATTTGCATGATGAAATTATTCCTTAAAGTTCCTGGATATCGCGCACTATATATCCGCATGACTTCAAATACCGCTTAACTTCATTGATACTAAATTCGCTAAAGTGAAAAACGCTCGCTGCCAGCAGCGCATCAGCTCCAGCATCAATGGCTGCCGAAAAATCAGAGAGTTTTCCAGCGCCACCCGATGCAATCAATGGAACATTTGCGACAGTTCTGACCTTTGAAATCATCTCTAAATCAAAACCTGCACGAGTGCCATCGGCGTCCATTGAATTGAGCAGGATTTCGCCTACCCCCATTGAGCAGGCGTCTTTTATCCAATCAATTGCATCAATACCAGTACTTTCGCGGCCACCATGTGTAGTTAATTCAAAACGACCATTAATTCGCTTAGCATCCACTGAAAGCACGAGCACTTGTGAGCCAAATCTTTCAACAATCTCTGAAATCAATTTTGGATTGGCGATTGCTGCAGTATTGATACTCACTTTATCTGCGCCATTACGTAGTAAATTATCAACGTCTTCAACACTTCTGATGCCCCCACCTACAGTTAACGGGATAAATACTTGTTCTGCAGTTCCTCGAACTACCTCAATTGTGGTATCGCGATTGCTGCTACTTGCGGTGATATCTAAGAAAGTAAGTTCGTCTGCGCCTTCTGAGTAATACCTCTTGGCAAGTTCAATTGGATCGCCCGCATCAATTAGATCTTTGAAATTTACACCTTTGACAACTCTGCCATTATCAACATCCAAGCAAGGAATTATTCGAATTGCTAACGACATTTATTCCGCAACTTTCAAAGCATCTGACAGAGTAAATGCTCCGGCATAAAGAGCTTTTCCCATGATTGCACCTTCAATGCCGACCGGAACCAATTCCTTGAGCGCTTTAATGTCGGCTAATGATGAAATTCCGCCCGATGCCACAATTGGAGCTTTGGTGGCAGCACAAACATTTCTTAACAATTCTAGATTTGGTCCTTTTAAAGTTCCATCTTTCGTGACATCGGTAACCACATAACGAGCGCAACCATTTCTATCTAACCTTTCAATGGTTTCAAATAAATCGCCGCCTTCTTTGGTCCAGCCACGTGCCGCCAATGTTCTACCGCGCACATCTAAACCAACTGCAATACGATCGCCATACTTAGAAATAACAGCTTCAGTCCACTCTGGATTTTCAAGAGCAGCGGTACCTAAATTGATTCGTTTACAACCTGTTGACAGTGCTCGTTCGAGCGATGCGTCATCTCTAATTCCGCCAGATAGCTCAACTTTAATATCGAGCTTTGCGATTACCTCGGCTAAGAGTTGGGCATTACTGCCAATTCCGAAAGCTGCATCCAAATCAACTAAATGAATCCACTCTGCACCTGCATTTTGAAAATCAAGTGCCGCATCAATTGGAGAACCATAATTGGATTCACTACCTAATTCGCCTTGCACTAGTCGGACAGCCTGTCCACCTTTTACATCTACCGCAGGCAATAACTCAAGTTTCGAAACTTTGTTACTCATAACCCCTCAACCCAATTCTGAATTAACTTAAGGCCAGCCGCGCCACTTTTCTCAGGATGAAATTGGGTTGCCGCAAGTGGCCCCACTTCAAGCGCTGCCAAGAATTCTCCGTGGTAATTGCTGGTCGCTCCAACTTTTAATTCGGCGCTTTTTACCGCATAAGAATGTACAAAGTAGAAGGACTCATCCTCTACTCCTTTAAACAATCGGCTCTCACCAAATACCTTCACAGTATTCCATCCCATATGTGGCAATACGGGCGCACTTAATTTTTCAACTTTGCCAGCAATCGCGTTCACACCGTTCGCGCCTTGATTTTCGGTACCTTTTGTAAAAAGAATTTGCATACCAACACAGATGCCTAAAGTTGGTAGGCCTTTAGCAATTCGATTTTTGATTATTTGATCGCCTTGAACCTTCAGTAATCCATTCATGCATGCGGCAAACGCACCGACACCTGGAACTACTAATCCTGCTGCACTTAAAGCAATTTCTGGATCAGAAGTTAAAAGAACTTTGCGACCAGTAGTTTCAAATGCGCGCAGCGCTGACTTTAAATTTCCTGACCCGTAGTCAAGAATTGCAATCAAAGGGTGCCCTTTGTAGATGGAATACCAGCGACTCCATCCAATTTGATGGCA
This sequence comes from Candidatus Nanopelagicaceae bacterium, assembly GCA_051006515.1. Lineage (GTDB taxonomy): Bacteria > Actinomycetota > Actinomycetes > Nanopelagicales > Nanopelagicaceae > ZLKRG08. The sequence continues at coordinate 26,510 of JBPCTD010000014.1, forward strand.
TCCCTTAAGGCTCTAGCGACTGCTTTGAATTGTGATTCAAATACATGGTGCGCGTTTCTACCTTCTAATACCCGAATATGTAGCGCAATCCGAGCTTCGGCAACAATTGATTCCCAGATATGTTTTCCCAAAGTGGTATCGAACGTACCTATTAATTCAACAATCTCAGGTTGACGATAAACCAAATAAGGTCGACCAGAGAGATCTATGGCAACTTGGGTAAGGCTTTCATCGATTGGCACCAGCGCATCACCAAATCTTCTAATGCCAGCTTTATCTCCAAGTGCTTCGCGCAGCGCTTGGCCAAAAGCTAAAGAGGTATCTTCGACGGTGTGATGTGAGTCCACTTCAACATCTCCGACAGTCTTGATTGTTAAATCGATACCGGAGTGCTTTCCTAATTGACTCATCATGTGGTCAAAGAATGGAACTCCGGTCTCAACATCAATCTTGCCGGATCCGTCTAGATTCAATTCAACTAATACTGAAGACTCTTTAGTCTTTCTTTCAATTTTTGCAATTCTCATAGCGCGCCTTTCAGGGCGGTTAGAAATAATCTGTTTTCAGCTTCATTGCCAATAGTGACCCGCAACCAACCAGGTAATCCTACATCTCGGATTAAAACTCCTTCGGATAATAAAATTTGCCAGAGTTCATGCGAGCTCTGTTTGAAGCCAGTAAACAGGATGAAGTTGGCATCTGATGGCGCAATTTTTAACCCCAGGCCAATAAGTTCTTTACTCAACTGCTCGCGGGCAGAAATTATTTTACGTACCTCTGCCAAGAGTTCATCCTGAAAATCAAAAGCCACTTCCGCTGCCGCTTGAGTAAGTGATGAAAGATGGTAAGGAAGGCGAACTAATTGCATCGCATCAACCACGACTTTATCAGCAGCCATATAACCTAATCTTGCGCCAGCAAATGCAAAAGCTTTAGACATAGTGCGAGTAACAATCACATTGGGATAGCGCTCAATTAGATTTATTGCAGAAACTTGAGATGAAAATTCTGCATAAGCCTCATCAACAATCAAAAGACCTTTAACAGTAGCCGTGCTTTTTGCTAGGACTTCCAACTCTTGGATAGTAGTTGCAGTGCCGGTTGGATTGTTTGGCGTGGTGATAAAGGTAAGAGTCGGTTTTAGCTCCAAAATTTCTTTACTTGCAAGATCTACATCAATAGCAAAATCGGAGCTTCTCTTACCTTCGATCCAATTGATTTCAGTAACTTTACCAATTAGCGAGTGCATAGAGTAAGAAGGTACGAAACCAAGAGCATTACCTGCACCGAATGCCAAGAAAATTGATTGCAGAATCTCATTGCTGCCATTTGCAACCCAGATGTTCTCAACTTTTAAGTTAAGAGTATTTTGTTTATTGAGATAACTGGCAATCTTTTGACGCAGTTTAACCGCATCTCGATCCGGATAACGATTCAATCCAACTGACACTTCTGAAATTCTTGAAGCAATTGCAGTGGCTAATTCCTTAGATGGTCCATATGGATTCTCATTGGTATTTAATCTAGCGTTCGCTGAAACTTGAGGTGCACCATATGGTGTTAAAGATTTTAACTGTGCACGAAGCGGTAACCAATCTGGCCAATTACTCATTCTCGAACCTCACCACCATTGCTTCACCATGTGCAGGCAAGTCTTCAGCATTAGCAAGCGTTACTACAGTTGGAGCAATCGCTTCAAAGGCACTTCTCTCGTATTGAATAAAGTGCAAACCACGTAAGAAAGTTTGTACCGATAGCCCTGATGAGTGGCAGGCACATCCACCAGTTGGAAGTACGTGATTTGAACCCGCAGCGTAGTCACCCAGTGATACTGGAGCATATCGTCCAACAAAAACTGCGCCAGCATTTCTGATATTTTCTGCAACCTGGCTGGCATTATCCGTTTGAATTTCTAAATGCTCTGCAGCGTATGCATTTACGACCTCTAAGCCTTGAGACAGATCATCAACTAAAACAATCGCAGATTGTTGGCCAGCTAAAGCAGTTGTGATTCGCTCTGCATGCTTTGTTAAAGGCACTCGTTTGGCAAGTTCATTTTCAACTTCAGTTGCTAATGCAAGTGAATCTGTTACTAGGACAGCTGCAGCAATTACATCGTGTTCTGCTTGGCTAATTAAATCTGCAGCAACATCACTTGCAATCGCACTGCCGTCTGCCAAAATTGCAATCTCTGTCGGTCCCGCTTCGGAATCTATTCCAATTTCGCCGCGTAACGCTCGTTTGGCTGCGGCTACGTAAATATTGCCAGGGCCGGTGACTAAATCTGCTTTTTCGCAAACGTCAGTCATTCCATAAGCAAATAATGCAATCGCTTGTGCACCGCCAATTGCATAAACCTCATCTACTCCAAGTAGTTCGCAAGTTGCCAGAATCGTTTGATTTGGCCAACCGTCATTATCAACTTGCGGCGGTGAAGCAACTGCAATCGAAGGTACTTTGGCAATCTGCGCAGGAATCACATTCATTAAAACGCTTGATGGATAAACTGCTCTTCCACCTGGGACATAGAGACCAACTCGATCTACCGGTATCCACTTCTCTGTGACGACGGCGCCATCTTCTAACTTACTCACCTTTGCGCTTCGAATTTGATCCTGATGAACTTTTGTAATGCGCGCTGCTGCAATTTCTAGTGCTGATCTCACCTCAGGATTTAGAGATGCTAGCGCGCTTTTCAGAATCGATTTTGGCACTTTAATACTTTTGGGCTTTAAGCCTTCAAATTCTTGGCATAGCGCCAGTAGTTCTTCATGGTCGCCGTTTTTAACTCTTTCCAAAATTGGTTGTACCTGCTGCATTGCAGTTGCTACATCCAATTTGGCGCGCGGAATCAATTGGTTAATTTGAGCTTTGGAGAGGCTTTGCCCACGTAAATCAACTCTGCGAATCACTTCCTAATTCTATGCCAGTTAGCGCTCTGGTTGCGCTCTAATTATTTTGCCGAATTAGCGTTAATTTCTAACACAATCTGGGCCAAGTATCGCCTTTAGATCTGCATGCAAACTTGGTGATGAAGTAACTTGAAAACCTAATTTATGTGTAGTGGTTTTACCTTTATCGGAAACTACCAACTGCACTTCTCGTTTACCAGGATGCGCCCGAAGAGCTTCTTTGATCCTTTCAATAACTGGTGGAGTTAATTGATTTTCTTGTACCGATAAGGTGAAAGGTCCTACCGGCCCAGTTGTTAGATCTATGGGAGACATTTCAAGTGCTGTAAATCTCAATTGCTCTTCTCGCCAATCGACTCTGCCTCGAATCTTTACCACGCGATCTTCTACCAAACTCATGGCGTATTGATTATAGGTATTGGAAAAGAACATCACATCAATTGCACCTTCTAAATCTTCTACGGTAACAATTGCCCAAGATGCACCTTGACGTGAAACTTTCCGTTGAATGCCAGTAATTAAACCTGCGATAGTTACCGTGCGATCAACACCATTTTCCTCATCTGCAAGTTCAGAGATACTGATATCAGAACTTGAACGCAGTACCCCTTCTACACCCAGTAATGGATGATCTGATACGTATAAACCAAGCATCTCGCGTTCGTAATTTAGAAGCGTAGCTTTATCCCATTCTTCATTTGGAATATCTAGCTCCACTGCCGTGATACCAGTTTCGGTATGGCTACCAAATAAATCGAATTGTCCAATTGACTCAGCTCGTTTTGACTCCGCAACCGAATCAATCGCAGTTAAATGAACTGCCATTAAACCTTTTCTTGTGCTACCCAGAGAATCAAATGCGCCGCCTTTGATCAACGATTCAATTGTTTTCTTATTACAAACAGTGCCATCAACTTTCGCCAGGAAATCTCCAAATGAGGTGTAACGACCTTTGGAATCGCGTGCTTGCTTAATTAAGTTGACTACTCCTTCTCCGACATTTCGAATTGCTGCCAAACCAAATCTGATATCAGCACCTCTGGGCGTGTATTCGACATTTGACTCGTTGACATCTGGTGGGAGAACTTTGATACCCATTCTGCGACATTCTGATAGGTATAAAGCTGATTTATCTTTGTCATCGCGAACAGATGTCAACAAAGCCGCCATATATTCGGTTGGGTAGTTAGCTTTTAAGTATGCAGTCCAATATGAAACTAAACCATATCCAGCCGAATGCGCTCGGTTAAATGCATAATCAGAGAACGGAATCAGAGTCTCCCAAAGTCGTTCTATGGCAGCTTCCTTGAAACCATTTGCTTTCATACCTTCTGAAAATGGAATGTATTCTTTATCTAGAATCTCTTTATTTTTCTTACCCATAGCTTTGCGCAGAAGATCTGCGCGTCCAAGTGAGAAGCCAGCAACTTTTTGAGCAATCGCCATTACTTGTTCTTGGTAAACAATCAGACCAAAAGTGTCATCCAAAATCTCAGCCAATGGCTCGGCTAAATCTGGATGAATTGGTTCTATAGGTTTTCTTTTATTCTTTCGATCAGCATAGTTATTGTGAGCATTTTCGCCCATAGGTCCGGGGCGATAAAGAGCAATTACGGCAGAGATATCTCCGAAGTGATCAGGCGCTAAAGATTTTAGAAGCGAACGCATTGGGCCACCATCAAGCTGAAAAACTCCTAGCGTTTCACCGCGTGATAGCAATTCATAAGTTTTCTTATCATCAAGCGTTAAATCTTCAAGTACTACCTCATCGCCGCGATTGGCCTTGATGTTTGCAAGTGCGTCATCTAAGACTGAGAGATTTCTAAGTCCTAGAAAATCCATTTTTAGAAGACCAGTTGCTTCGCAGGCTCCCATATCGAATTGAGTAATGATTGCGCCATCCGCTTCACGACGATGAATTGGAATTACATCTAAAAGTGGTTCTCGCGAAAGAATCACACCTGCTGCATGCACTCCCCACTGTCGCTTTAATCCCTCTAAGCCTCTTGCAGTATCAACAACTTTCTTAAGTTCTGGGTCAGATTCATAGAGCGAGCGGAATTCGCTTGCCTCTCCATACCTAGGATCTTTAGGGTCAAAAACTCCGGCAAGTGAAATGTCCTTACCCATAATTGCTGGCGGCAGAGATTTAGTTAATTTCTCGCCAATTGCATATGGATAACCAAGAACGCGAGTTGAATCTTTAATTGATTGTTTAGATTTAATGGTTCCATAAGTAATGATCTGAGCAACACGGTCTTCACCATATTTTTCAGTGGCGTATTTGATCATCTCTCCGCGGCGACGTTCATCAAAATCTAAATCAATATCAGGCATTGAAATACGTTCTGGATTTAAGAAACGCTCAAAGAGTAATCCATGTTCGATTGGATCTAGCCCCGTAATACCTAGTGAATAAGCCACTAATGAACCCGCTGCAGATCCACGGCCTGGACCAACGCGAATGCCGCTTCGTTTTGCATGTCCAACTAAGTCCGCAACCACTAAGAAGTAACCAGGAAATCCCATCTTCTTCATGACATCTAATTCAAAACGTAAACGTTCCTGATATTCGATTGGAACTTTGCCATCGAATAATTTGACTAAACCAGCTTCGGATTCCTTAACCAACCATGAATCTTCGCTTTCACCAGCTGGAACTGGGAATTTAGGTAAAAGATTCTCCCCTTCACGTAATTTAATATTTACACGTTCAGCTATCAAAAGCGTGTTATCGCAAGCTTCCGGTAAATCTTTGAAAAGTTCTCGCATTTCAGCGGCGCTCTTTAGGTAGTACTGATCACCTTCGAATCTAAATCGCTTTGGATCAGCGATAGTCGATGCAGATTGAACACAAAGCAATACTTCATGAGCTTGAGCATCGTCCTTGTATGTGTAATGCAGATCGTTGGTAGCAAGTAGTGGAATTTGTAATTCATTGGCTAGCTTCAAAAGTTCGGATTTAACCCGTGTTTCAATATCAATATCGTGGTCCATGATTTCAACAAAGAAATTATTTTTCCCGAAAATGTCTCTGAAATCGCTAGCCGCTTTTAGCGCTTCTTTGTAATTACCCATGCGTAATCTGGTTTGAATTTCACCACCAGCGCAGCCAGTTGTGCCAATGATGCCTTTTCCATACTTGCTAAGTAACTCTCTATCAATTCTAGGTTTGTAGTAGAAACCTTCTAAAGATGAAAGTGATGCTAAGCGATATAAATTACTTAAGCCTTCATTGTTCTCAGCCAAAAGAGTCATGTGCGTATAAGCGCCACCACCTGAGACATCATCGTCTCCGCCTTCTGCCCATTGAACTTTCCGCTTATCAAATCTGGTTTCCGGTGCTACGTAGGCTTCAAGGCCAATGATTGGTTTTACTCCAGCTTTTGTTGCCTGCTTGTAAAAGTCGAAAGCGCCAAAGAGATTGCCATGATCTGTCATAGCAACCGCCGGCATACCCTGTGCTGCTACCTCTTTAACTAAATCTGAGATGCGCGCTGCCCCATCCAACATCGAATACTCGGTATGCACATGTAAATGTGCAAAACTCTTCGAATTATTGGAGGACATGAGGCTGGAGATTAGTCCTTAACTGATGACTTTTCTTGAATCGGCAGGTGTGGCTTAGCCAGTTAAGGCAGCACCGCTTGGCTTAAGCGGGATAGCGAGTCGGTTAAATCACTTGGATACTTTGCGCGGACGCTTATCGGTAAGCCCGAAAGCGGATGGGTAAATTCGAGAGCTTGGGCATGTAGCCAAGGTCTGGTTACTCCAATCTCATTGGCTAAATTAGGGTCAGCACCATAAGTAAGGTCGCCAACTAATGGATGTCTAATTGCTGACATATGAACTCGAATTTGATGAGTTCTACCTGTTTCAAGTTCAACTTTTATTAAAGATACTGATCTGTAATATTCAATAACTTCATAGTGAGTAATGCTGGGTTTGCCATCTAGAACGACTGCCATTTTGTAATCATCTTTTGGATGGCGATCAATGGGTGCATCTATAGTACCAATGGCTGGCTCAATGTGACCTTGTGCCAATGCGTGATAAATCTTCTTTATCTCACGATTTCGAAACATATCTTTTAATTTCAAATAAGCAGCTTCGCTCTTTGCCACCATCATCAAACCACTAGTACCAACATCTAGTCGCTGAACAATTCCTTGGCGCTCTGCTGGGCCACTAGAAGTTAATGGAATGCCTGCGGCAACTAGCGCTCCGATTACTGTTGGGCCAGTCCATCCCGGGCTTGGATGAGCTGCACAGCCAACTGGCTTATTAACAATTACTAAATCAGAATCTTGATAAACAATTTCAAGATCTAATGGTGTTGCTGGAATCGGTTCCCCCAAATCCGTATCTGGCAGTAAAACTGTAATTACATCTCCGGCAGAAACACGATCAGATTTAGCTAATTTACGATGGCCTAAAGTTATCTCTTCGGCATCAAGTAACTTAACTACGACGCTTCTTGAGATAGTAAGTAAACCTGAGAGTGCGCTATCAATTCTTTCATTATCTAACTCTGCTGGAATTGAAACTTGAACCTCTTGGCGCGCCATTAAATTGCACCGTCTAAATCATCAGAATTTCGATTAATTGGATTGATATTTTTTGCTGTCAACAGAAATGCCAAAATCGCTGCAATGACTATGCAACTATCGGCCAAATTGAAATTGGGCCAATTCGGAAGTTTGATCCAATCAGTTACCGCACCGCGAAAAAGTCCAGGGTAATTAAAAGCTCTATCTGTTAAATTCCCGATTGCGCCACCTAAAAGCAGCGCGAAACAGATTGCCCAAGCGCGGCTGGTTAAAAATGGTGCGTAATAAACAACTAAACAGGAAGCAGCGATGGCAAATAGCGCAAGCAGCACCCCTGCACCTTCTGCACCTAAACCAAAGGCGGCGCCAGTGTTATATGAAAGTTGTAGTTGCAGAAAATTTCCAAGCACTTTGACATCTTTACCTGGCAGATAATTAAGAGCCCATTGTTTGGTTAAGTAATCTGCTAACCAGATAAGCCAAGCCAAAAGGAAAGTTACTTTCCAATGCTTTGTTCTAACAAACCGGCTAACGACGCTCTTCCTTCTGCTTACAAGACATGCAGAGTGTTGCGCGTGGGAAAACTTCTAGGCGAGCTTTGCCAATCTGATTGTTACAGACTTCGCAGACACCGTAGCTCTTATTATCGATACGCTCGATTGCTCTCTCGGTCTGGATGACCATGTCACGAGCATTAATTAAAAGTGACATTTCATGTTCGCGTTCGAAAGTTTTATTTCCGGCATCAGCTTGATCATCCCCTGCGCCTTCTCCGCCATCTTGAATTAAGGAATCCATTTCAGATTCTACTTTTGCCAATTCAGCGCGTAAGCGTTCAAGTTCTTTTGCAAGCGCGCTACGCATAGCTTTCAAGTCAGTCGCAGTCCAAGTTTCGTTATCTTCAATTACCAGTGGTGCTGGCGCGCTCTTTAGCGGCTTTAAGTGAACTTGCTTTCCGCTCTTCTTAGGCGGCGGCGGAGGCGGCATCATCAAGCGCTTCTCTTCAACTACCGCTTCCGCAACTTGTGCAGTTGCCATGGCAACTTGAACTGTTTGATTCTTGGTATCAACTTTAAGAGTTGCTTTCGAACCAGCAATTGCAGAAGTCTTAATATTTGAATCTACTTTTTTGGCGGGCGCTTTCTTAACCGGAGCTTTCTTCGCTACTTTTTTTGCTACCTGTTTAGCTACCTTATTAGCCACCTTTTTTGCAGGAGCCTTTTTGGCAGGCGCTTTTTTCGCTACCTTTTTCTCAATCTTTTTGGCAGGAGCCTTCTTAGCTACCTTTTTAGCAGGCGCCTTCTTTGCAGCTTTCTTCGCCGCTAATTTCTTTGCAAGTTTTTTAAGTGCCATGAGGGCGAAACTTTAATTTATTTCAGGGTCACATAGCCAATTAGGCTCGCGATAGCGCCTTGAATTAGAATTTCCAAATGACCGGCTACCGTGCAATTCCGGCCTCCATTGACCTTCCAAAGATGGAGCGCGAGGTGCTCTCATTCTGGGAGAGCAATGCGATCTTCCATCAGAGCGTAAAACAGCACGAGGGCGAAAGTTCTTGGACTTTTTTTGAAGGTCCACCAACAGCAAATGGAATGCCAGGTACCCACCACATTGAAGCCCGTGTTTTTAAAGATGTTTTCCCGCGCTATCAAACAATGAAAGGCCATCAAGTAGTTCGTAAAGCAGGATGGGATTGCCACGGATTGCCTGTTGAAATTGCGGTTGAAAAAGAACTTGGATTCTCTGGAAAAGGCGATATTGAGAAATTTGGTATCGCAGAATTCAATGCAAAATGTCGAGAATCAGTTCAGCGGCATGTTGATGCATTTACCGCGATGACTAATCGCATGGGTTTCTGGGTTGACTTCGATGAAGCATATTGGACTATGTCTCCTGAATATGTGGAATCTGTTTGGTGGAGCCTAAAAGAAATTTGGAATAAAGGTCTTTTAGTTCAAGATCATCGCGTCGCGCCATATTGCCCACGTTGCGGAACAGGCCTTTCAGATCACGAATTATCCCAGGGGTACGAGACCGTAACTGACCCATCTGTTTACGTTCGCTTTCCAATTACCAGTGGCGAACTGCAAGATTTAAATGCATCTTTCCTAGTTTGGACAACTACCCCATGGACTTTAATTTCTAATACCGCGTTAGCTGCAAATAGCGAAGTTGATTATGTCGCAGTAAAAGTTACCAAGGATGATGCAAGCGAAGTTCTAGTTTTGGCTGAAGCTTTGCTTTCGAAATTAGATGGCGAAACTGAAATCTTGCATCGTTATAAAGGTAAAGATTTAGAGCACACTAAATATGAGAGACCTTTTGCGGTAGTTGATATTCCAATTGCTCACTTTGTGGTTCTTGCCGATTATGTAACTACCGAAGATGGTTCTGGACTAGTACATCAAGCACCAGCTTTCGGTGCGGATGACCTAAAAACTTGTCGCGCCTACAACTTGCCGACTGTAAACCCTGTACGCCCTGATGGACATTTTGAAGCTGGATTAGATTTAGTTGGCGATCTCTTCTTCAAAGATGCAGATAAACCCATTGTTAAGGACCTTAAATCTCGAAATCTTCTTTACAAACACCAGCCATATGAACACCAATATCCACATTGCTGGCGATGCCACACTGCACTTATTTATTACGCACAAGCTTCTTGGTATATTCGAACGACCTCCATTAAGGATGCGTTAATTCGTGAGAATCAAAAGACCAATTGGCATCCTGAAACTATCAAAACTGGTAGATATGGCGATTGGTTAAATAACAATATCGATTGGGCGCTTTCCCGTAATCGTTATTGGGGTACGCCACTGCCTATTTGGCGTTGCGAAGATAAGCACGAGATCGCTATTGGATCGCTAAAAGAGCTTGGAGAACTTGCAGGTCAAAACTTATCCAACTTGGATCCACATAGACCTTTCGTAGATGATATTAAATTTAAATGCGTTAAGTGTGAAAAAGAGATGGTTCGTGTTCCCGAAGTTATCGATTGTTGGTATGACTCAGGTGCGATGCCATTTGCACAGTGGGGCTATCCACACAAAGAAGGTTCTGTAGAGAAGTTTAAAGAATCCTACCCTGCTGACTTTATTTGCGAAGCAATTGATCAAACACGTGGTTGGTTCTATACCTTAATGACAATCGGCACTCTGGTTTTTGATCAATCTTCATATAAGACCGTGCTCTGTCTTGGACATATTTTGGATAAAGATGGACGGAAAATGTCTAAGCATTTAGGCAATGTTTTAGAGCCGATGGCTTTAATGGATCAACATGGCGCTGACGCAGTTCGTTGGTTCATGTTAGCGGCCGGATCACCATGGGCTGCACGTCGTGTTGGACATGATGCAATCCAAGAGGTTGTGCGTAAGACACTGCTTACTTACTGGAACACTATTTCATTCATGTCGCTCTACGCCAGAGCCTCAAACTTTGAACTTGCACAATCACCAGCACAGATCAGTCGACCAATTATGGATCGATGGATTCTCTCCGAGCTTCAACTTCTAATAAAAGATGTAGATAACGCATATGCAAACTTTGATTCGCAGAGCGCTGGACGCTTGCTTGCAACCTTTATTGATGATCTATCAAATTGGTACGTACGTCGCAGTCGACGCCGCTTCTGGGATGGCGATCCTGCTGCCCTTGCAACGCTTCATGAGTGCATCAAAACTTTAACTCAATTGATGTCACCAATGGTTCCTTTTATTACCGAACATGTCTGGCAGGAATTAATTAAGCCAGTTGAATTTGGCGCTGCCTCATCAATTCACTTAACTTCTTGGCCTGAAGTTAATGAAGCGTTGATTGATGTTGAGCTACGTAATCAAGTTGCGCTTACCCGAAGAATCGTAGAACTTGGCCGCGCTGCTCGCGCTGAATCCGCGGTCAAAATTAGACAACCTTTAGGTCGTGCTTTGATTGCCGCAAGCGGTTGGGCTAACTTGCCAGCAGATATGCGTGATCAAATTGCAGATGAATTAAATGTTTTGGAACTTGAAGATATTGCAAACGCATCTGGTGACTTAGTAAGCGTGAGCATTAAAGCCAACTTCCGTTCCTTAGGTTCTAAATACGGTGGCGCAGTCCAAGATATTGCAAAACTGATTTCAAATGCCGATGCGGCAAAGTTGGTAGCTGAAGTTAGAACAACTGGAAAAGCGCTACTTGCAAGCTATGAAATATCTACCGAAGATTTGGTGATTACGGAGCAGCCTAAGAGTGGCTGGTCGGTAGCAAGCAATAATGGCGAATCCGTAGCGCTAGATCTAAATCTGACGCAAGCCTTGATAAATGCGGGCCACGTCCGCGAAGTAGTTCGAGCACTACAAGAAGGTCGAAAGAGCGCTGGTTTTGACATTAGCGATCGCATCGTCGTCTCCTGGAATGCAACTACAGAAGTTGCTCCCGCCGTCAAAGAAGCGTTAGAACATATCAAACGAGAAGTGTTGGCAGTTGAAATGAATTTAGATCAAAGCTTGCTCTGCGATACTGAACTTGGTTTTACTTTTAATTTACAGAAAAGCTAAAGCTAAACTCTGCAATATCTGTACTGCAAAGAAGCAGACGATAAAGGAAAGATCCAAAGCAACGCCACCTAATCTAAGTGGCGGAATGAATTTACGAAAGAAATTTAGTGGTGGGTCAGTGAAGGTGTAAATACTTTCAGCAAACCAGAGCATGACACCGCGTGGTTGCCAGCTTGGCTTAAACATTCGGACATAGTCCAAGATCAAACGTGCAAAAAGTGCAAAAATAAAAACTTGAAGAAAACGATAAATCCAGATGCCGAGCATTTATCAGCTCTGATTAAAGAAGCTTGCTTCAGCTGCCGCAGTCTTTACTTCATTTGAAACTTTGACATTTGCAGGTGAGAGCAAGAAAACTTTATTGGTTACCTTTTCAATGGTTCCGTGATGACCAAAGACCAAACCACTTGCAAAATCTACTAATCGCTTTAATTCCGCTTCGCCCATGTCGGTTAGATTCATGAGCACAGTGTGGCCTTCACGGAAACGCTCACCGATAACCCGTGCTTCGTTGTATGAACGAGGATTAACGGTAAATATTTGATTAGTTGCAGGAGCATTTACTGCAGCAACTGCTTGGGTTGATGATGAGACCGCAGATAAACCACGGGATTCGCGCACGCGAATTCTTGGCGATTCTTCTTCGCGGGCGATCTCTTCACTCTCGAGGTCATCAGTAAGACCGAGAAAACTTCCTAGTTTCTTTAAGCTAGACATAAGGAGAATTTTAGAGTTGCGGTGCGCGTGAACCGAGGATTTGAGAGCCTATCCTCACATGTGTCGCGCCATGAGCAATCGCGCTCTTGAAATCACCAGACATTCCAGCCGATAAGAATGGCGCATTTGGATATTTAGCTTTGAAATCAGAGTGGATTTTCGCAAGTCTTGAGAAGGCTTTATCTGGCTCTTCGTTTAGTGGCGCAACTGCCATCAAACCTTGTAACTTCAAATTACCTGTAGCCAATATGGCATCTGCGATTCTGCTAATTTCTGCCGGATTTGCGCCAGCGCGATTCTCTTTTGAGCCCTCTGAATCTAGAGATACTTGGATGAAAACTTCCATTAATTTTTCTTTTAAGTTCTGATGCATGGCATTAGAAACCAAATCAACATAACGAATGGAATCGATGGTTTGGATTACATCAGCCCAGCTGCAGATAGATTTCAACTTATTGCTCTGTAACTGGCCTTGAAAATGCCATTTACCGGGAACTGCTGGTGCCTTAAGCTTGCCTTCTTGATCTCGATTCTCACCAAATTCATGGACTCCGAGTTGGTGGAGTATTTCGACATCACTTAACGGAAAAGTCTTGGTCACCACGATTAAATGAACTTGGCTTGGAATCTCTACTTTGATTTTGGCGAGATTCTCCGCAAGTTCGGCTCTGCGTGATTCATTTGCTATCGCCAAATTACGCCTGCTTGTCTACCAGTAATACCACTTCGGCGATATGAAAATGCTTTTGGATCTTCAAAGACGCAACTTGAAAGGTCCATTAGCACAGTATCTCTAATATCACTCTTTAGCCCGGCAACTAAATCCAGAGTGTATTTACCTGTTCGTGATTTGGAGTCGGCATCTGGGTATTTATCTGTTACCTCTAAGAAAATTTCTTCCGAAACTTCGTAGCAATTTCCACAAATATTAGGTCCGATATAAGAGTGAATTGTTTCCGCGCCTAAATCGCGCATGGCATCGATAGTTTTTCTAGCAATGGAATTCATCAAACCTTTTCGACCAACATGCACCGCAGCAACTGCAACTTCAGATTTTAAAAGAAGTGGAATGCAATCAGCCACCATAACGGCCAGTGCTAAGTGGTGTTCGGTGGTAATCAAAGCATCACAAGTTAGTGTTTCTTCGATTTTCTTCGTAGATTCAACAAGTACGACGGTATCTCCATGAACTTGATTCATGAAAAGTATTGGCATGCCAATTTGCGCTTCTAATAGGGCGCGATTTGAGAGCACATCTATTGGTTGGTCACCGACATGATCGCCTAAGTTGGCAGAATCAAATGGCGTTTTGCTTACTCCCCCAATTCGATTGGTGAAGATGAAAGGCATGATTAGTTGATATTTATTTCATAAAGTCAGGAACGTCGATATCGTCTTCAGCGACTAACTCTTGGAAGGAAATTCGGCGGCGTGGTGTCTCACCGGTGATTTCCATGGCCACTTGAAGCGGATCATTGCTATCTACTGGGTCGGCATTACCTGAAATCTCATTGGTGGATATAACTGGTCGCTCAATCTTCTTTGGCTCTCCACCATCAAATCCCGCAGCAATAACAGTAATTCTGACTTCATCACCTAAAGCATCATCAATGACAGTTCCGAAGATGAATTTAGAATCTGGATGCGCCGCATCCTGTACCAATTGGCAAGCTTCATTAATTTCGAATAGACCGAGATCGCTTCCACCAGCTACTGAAAGCAAAATACCCATCGCACCATCAATTGATGCTTCAAGTAGCGGTGATGAGATAGCAAGTTCAGCAGCACGGATTGCGCGATTTTCGCCACGTGCAGAACCAATTCCCATGAGAGCTGCACCTGCGCCTGTCATAACTGCTTTGACATCTGCAAAGTCAAGATTAATCAAACCAGGTTGCGTAATTAACTCAGTGATTCCTTGTACACCTGAAAGTAGAACTTGATCAGCGCTCTTGAAAGCATCTAACGCAGTGATGTTGCGATCAGATATTGCAAGTAAGCGATCATTTGGAATAACAATTAAAGTATCAACTTCAGAACGAAGCGCTTCAATACCTAACTCTGCTTGAGTGGTGCGCAACTGTCCTTCAAATGAAAATGGTTTAGTTACAACACCAACAGTTAGCGCTCCAAGTTCACGTGCAATTTTTGCAACTACTGGAGCGCCGCCAGTTCCAGTTCCGCCACCTTCGCCGGCAGTAATGAACACCATGTCTGCACCACGAAGCGCTTCTTCAATCTCATCAACATTATCTAGTGCAGCATCGCGACCAATTTCTGGCGCTGCACCTGCGCCAAGTCCGCGAGTAATCTTTCTTCCGATATCGAGTTTTACATCTGCATCACTCATTAATAATTGTTGTGAATCTGTATTAACTGCGATGAACTCAACGCCCTTTAAACCAGCTTCGATCATGCGATTAATTGCATTTACTCCGCCGCCACCAATTCCAACAACTTTGATGACTGCTAAATAGTTTTGCGGTGCCGCCATGATCTCCCTCTCGATGTGTAAACCTATACTTTAGGGTTACAACTCGTCCCAGTTTGGTGGCGGAAAATTAGGGCTATAGGGGTGAGTATTCAATTACCGACACTCACTTAATTCAACAAATTTTTATCTCACTGAAGGTTTAGTTGGATCACTTAAATCAATCAATTTAATTCCTTCATTCTCTTTCAAAGCCATTAATTTCTGATAAATCTTCACTTTTATCTCTGAATCTTTCTGGCTTCCCCAAATAACTTTCAACTTATTTCCGCTCTTTTTTCCAGTTAATGGCTCGATTTCAAATTGAAAGTTGTTCTGACTGCTAGCTGAGATCTGAGTTACTAAACTCTTGAACTCATCAGGTAAATCTAAATAGAGCGCAAGCCCATTTGCTCTGGATTGAGTATCGTTAGCCAAAAGCTCTGGTAGGAAACCCGATATTTTGACTGGAGAAGCAAATAAAGTGCCTGAAATATCTACATACTTTTCACCAAATTTTGCAACTGCGCTGCGAGCTTTTAGATTTATGGTTACCTGGCCGCTTAACCAATTCCTGGAAATATCCACGCTCTCAAGCCAATCAATTCCGGACTCAGAAATTCTGGTGGCGACAGCTCTTGGTTCTACTCGAGCCATCTGCTCTCCGATTTGAATATCTGAGTATTTTTTAACCAAATTGAGCACTTCCTTATTAGGCGCTCCTTTGATCTCAAATTTCTTTACAGTAAATAAATTCGTCCAGCCAAAAACAAAAGCTAAAGTTGCAATTAATAAAAGAGAAACCCCGATTGTAAGTTCGCGTTTACGAACCACTGTTAAACCTCTTATGTAACTCTTCTAAAATCAATGGGCCAAGCGAGCTGACATCGCCAGCGCCTAAAGTCATTATGACATCGCCAGGTTTTGCTACTTTACTTATCTCTTCAATCACTGCCAAAAAATTTGGTTCGAATTTAGCGTTAGCCATTTTGCTCGCAATTTTTGAGCTGCTGACACCCGCAATTGGTTGTTCGCTCGCGGCATATACTTCAAGAAGCCAACTTTGATCTGCAGCCGAAAGAGAACTAGCAAATTGATCAATAAAAGCTTGGGTTCTTGAATAGCGATGAGGTTGAAATATCACAAGCACTTTCCCACCACCGGCATAACGTTTTGCTGCAGCTAAAGTAACTTTTATTTCTGTTGGATGGTGGCCGTAATCATCGATAACTCTGATGCCACCAACGCTTCCCTTTAATTCAAATCGTCGCCCAGCGCCATGAAATTTAGCTAGACCATCTAATAGCGCAACCGGGTTAAGGGCATACTCCATGCCAACCGCTAAAACTGCCGCAGCATTTAACAAGTTATGTTCGCCAGGAACAGCCAATTCCAAATCTCCAATTTTGGCTCCGCGCCAGAGAACTCGGGCTGAAGAGCCACCAGCGCTAAGAGAGATCTGATCAATTCGTAAATCAGCGCCTTGCGAAACTCCGTAGCTAATTAGCTTTAATTTACTCATTGAATCATTTTTTGATTTTGCAACCTCTGCTACTTTGGTCGCGCCTTCATCATCAATGCAGTAGACCAGGAAATCCTTAATGGTTTCGACAAACTCGTTGAAAGCCGCAAAAACTTCGCTTTCGGACTTGAAGTGATCTACGTGATCCCATTCGACATTTGTAATGATTGCCGCATTTGGATGGTATGCCACAAAAGATCCATCTGATTCATCTGCTTCGGCAACAAAGTATTTTCCACTACCTCTATGTGCATTTGAACCTGATGACTTTAAAACTCCGCCAATTGCAAAGGATGGATCAGCGCCAGCACTTTGTAGCGCCACAGTTGCCATGGATGAGGTGGTGGTTTTTCCGTGTGTTCCAGCAACGGCAATAGAAATTGATTCGGACATTAGAAGTGCCAACGCTTTGGCGCGTGTTATTTCTGGGATACCTAGTTCGCTGCCTGAGATACGTTCTGGATTATCAACTTTAATTGCATTAGAAAAAACTATTAAATCTGCGCCTTGTACATTCTTGGCATCATGGCCAATAAAGATTTCCGCGCCTAACGCTCTTAGGGCACTTAAAACAGATGAGTCAGATGCATCGGAACCAGATACTTTGATGTTATGTGAAATAGCAATTCGGGCCAAACCGCTCATTCCGGAGCCACCAATTCCCACGAAATGTATTCGTTTTCCTTGTAAACCTTTGAGGGTGAAAGTCATCGCGCTCCGCCTGAAATGGCGCGTTCAATAGCATCTGCAATTAACTCGGCTGAATTGAGATTAGTTCCGTATGCCGCAACGCTCCCTTGAGTTATTAGCCGTTCCAGATTTGAATTTAACCAAGAGGAAGTAAATTCTTTTTGACTTATCACTTCGCCTTTATGAGCCATTATTAATTCATTGGCATTTAACGCCTGCTCCCCATTTCCAATTGGAAGCGGAATAAAGAGTGCATATTTTCCAAGCGCTGCGAATTCAGTGGTTGCAATTGCTCCACTTCTGGTGATCACTAAATCGCTGGCAAGTAAGGCGGTAGCGATATCTTCAATGTAATTAACCGGACGATAGTTGCTAGTTGCTTTCGGTAAGACGTTCTCTTTCCCTACCGAATGAATTACGGTGCAATTTTCAAACTTTGAGTCCGCTATCACTTCATTGATTGAGGTAGAGCCCGATGAGCCACCCAAGATCAAAACCAATGGACCAGTGATACCTAATTTTGACTTCGCGTTGGCTCTAGCTTTAGCCCAATCTAATTCTGCAGCTCTGGCCGCTTCTACTATCTGGGTTCTAAGTGGATTGCCGACCACTTTAATGTTTTTCATTCTTGAGGAATTGATACCTGCAGTCTGCGGATAGGCAAGAAGTACCTCTTTAGCAAATTTCGACCCCAACTTATTGGCGATACCAAGTTTTGCATTTTGATCATGCAGAACTACTGGCTTATTCAACATTTTTGCTGCCAAATAAGCAGAAGCTGAAACATATCCTCCAAAACCAACCACCACATCAAATTTACCGACTATGCGAATTGATTGTGAAATGGCACTTAAAATTTTAAACGGAAAAACAAGGGTACTTAAAGTAAGTTTGCGTGGCGCAGTAACTTTTGGAATTAGAAATAACTTGCCACCGCGACTTGGAATAACTTCTATCTCTTGGCCGAATTTTGTTCCGAGAAATGCGATCTCATCACCTGGAAAACGCGCCTGCCAAACTTGGCTAACCGCCCAGGCTGGTTCTATATGGCCAGCCGTGCCGCCACCTGCAAAGAGAATTCGATTCACTTTGAGATTCGCTGCTTTCTTCTAGGTTTGAAATTGAATTCACGCGCAACTTCGGGATTTCGTAGCGCGATTCCAGCAACCAAACCTAGCGCGCCAACTAATGCCACCAGCGATGATCCGCCGTAAGAAATCAATGGCAAAGTAACACCTACTACTGGAATCAAACTAGTAGCGCTAGCCAGATTGATCAGCGATTGGATGCCAATCCAAAAAGCTACACCTAGACCCATATATTTGCTGAAATCATCTTTAGCCGAGAGTGAAATCCTAATAATTGAATAAACCAATAGCGCAAGTGCGCTAATTACCGCGAGTGTGCCAAAGAGACCAAGTTCTTCTCCAATTACCGAGAAGATGAAATCAGTATGGGCTTCTGCCAAGTTTCCCCATTTTTGTTTGCTGCCACCTAGGCCTGAACCAAAAATGCCGCCACTTGCTAGCGCCATCAAGCTATGTGCTGGCTGCCAACCAGCATTCATGTAAACACCATCGGCGAAGGGATGCAAAAAGGCGGTGAAACGCTCCATGCGATATGGCTGAGTTGCAATTAGCCCTGCAATACCTGCCATCGCAACACTGCCAAGTGTGATTAAGAATCTCCCTTCGGTTCCTGATAGATAAAGCAGAACTGCCAAAATAAGTCCAATTACTACAGCTGAACCTAAATCTTGGCCAACTAAAACTATAAAAAGAATAAGTGAAAAGCCAAAGGTTAGTGATTGCAAAATAGCTCGAGGGCTTCGGATATTACGTTCAATCATAAAAGCTGCCCAAAGAATCAAGAAAACTTTTGCGACTTCGCTGGGTTGAAAATCGGTAAAACCTAAATTGATCCAGTTTGTATTTCCATTTACGTTCTTGCCAAATGGAATCAATAGCAACATAATTCCAAATGCTAGAAATAACCCAAGTCTTGCTAAGAGTTTAACTTTTGGAAGTGGTAATAAGGCGATCACATAAGCTACAGGAAGCGCGATTAGTGATACTAAAATTTGTTTCCAGCTAATGGAAAAAGATGAGCCACCTGTCTTAAGTCCAGCAACTTGAGATGCTGAAATAACCATCAAATCTCCAAGTGCAAGCAGACTTAGTGAGAGAGAAAGGAAGGTTATGAATGTGCGCTTAGGAGTTGTAAACATCAAGCAAACCTCTTTACTGCATCCGTAAATTGATCTCCGCGATCTGAATAATTCTTAAATTGATCCATGGAAGCAGCTGCTGGAGCAAGCAAAACCGTATCCCCTGGCTTTGCTAAATCTTTAGCTCTTTGTATTACCTTTTCCATGATTGGTTCGCCGTCAACCCTAAAGAATTCAATCTTCTGCTTCTCAAGCTCTTTTGCAATCTCTTCCCTATCTGAACCAATCAGTAATGCATATTTGATTTTGGATTTACAGCTTTCAACCAGCTCTGCAAAATTCGCACCCTTTGCTAGTCCTCCTGCGATCCAAATCGAATCAGGGTTGGCAAAAAGTGCAGCTTTCGCGGCATGAGGGTTGGTCGCTTTTGAATCATTAACCCATCGAATTCCATCTTTTTCTAGAACTAACTCCAGGCGATGTCTACCAGGAGTAAATACCTTAATTGCGCTTTGGATTTCTTCGTATCCAGCGCCGATACTTCTTGCAAGTCCCGCTGCCGCCAAAGTATTAGCAACAGCGTGTGGCACTGTTGGTTGTACATCCGATATTTCACAGAACGCACCTGCTTGGCTTACGTCGTTGGTAAATGCCCTATCAACTAAAAGTTCCTCTACTAATCCCAATTCACCAGGTTTAGGTGTATCTAAAGTAAAGAGAATCCGACGACCTTTATATTTATTGGTCTGCTCAACCAAATGGGCATCTTGCCCGTTGATAATTGCAACTTTTGCAAAGTCTAATAATTTAACTTTAGCTGCGGTGTAAGCCGAGAATGAGCCATGCCAATCTATGTGATCGTCAGCGATAATGAGGATTGCTACACTCACAAAATTGGCTTGATTCATCCAATGAATTTGAAAGCTAGAAATTTCAATAACAAGAACTTGATAGTTCTCTTGATCCAGAACTGATTCAATAACTGTAGTGCCAACATTTCCACATGCTTTTGCTTTAATTCCTGCAGAATTGAGCATCGAAGCACAAAGTTCTGTGGTCGTGGTTTTGCCATTTGTTCCGGTAATCGCCAACCACTTTTGATTTGGATTATGCAAATTTCTTAACTCCCAAGCCAAATCAATTTCGCTGATAAATGGAACCTTGGTGTTTTGCAAAGCGCTAATTAACGGGTGATCTGGTCGCCACCCCGGAGAGACCACAGCTAAGTCATAATTTAAATTCTTTAAATCATCTATTGGATGATTAGCAAAATCCGAAATTGGTCGTTCATCTGCTATTTTGATTTGTGCGCCAAGTTCCTCAAGGAACTTACCAGTTGCGCTTCCTGTTACCCCTCCTCCTAATATGAGGATCTGCTTACCTGCAAATTGCATGAGCTTACTTCGCTACCCATTGTGCATAGAAAAGACCGAGGCCAGTTGCAACTGAAAGACCAGCAATAATCCAGAACCTCACCACAATTGTTACTTCGCCCCAACCCTTTAATTCGAAATGATGTTGAAGTGGCGCCATTCGAAAGAATCGCTTACCGCCAGTTGCTTTGAAATAGAGCACTTGGATAATTACTGACAAAGTAATGATTACAAATAAACCACCGATAAGTAGCAGCAAAAGTTCAATGCGCATTGAAATCGCAAGACCAGCAAGCGCACCGCCTAGAGCTAGAGAACCGGTGTCCCCCATGAATATTTTGGCGGGAGAAGTATTCCACCAGAGAAATCCAGTACAGGCAGCCGCAAGCGCTGCAGCTAAAACTGCGAGATCTAAAGGATCGCGCACGTTGTAACAATTACTTACTACAACCTCTGCACAAGATTGACCGAACTGCCAAACACCAATAAGAATAAATGCCAAGAATGACATCACTGAAGCACCTGTTGCTAAACCATCTAAGCCGTCAGCTAAATTAACACCATTGCTTGTCGCTGTAACCATCAAGATCACCCAAATGATCAACGCTACGATTCCAAGCTTTATTGACGTATCCCTCAGAAAGGAGAGGTTAGTAGAAATCGGAGTTAAACCATCGCCATCTGGAAACTTTGTTCCAAAATAACCAAATAACCCGCCAGCAAGAATTTGGCCAAAAATTTTATGTTTGCTGTTTAAGCCTAGAGAGCGTTGCTTTACCACCTTCAAGTAGTCATCAATAAAACCTACAAATCCAAGTGCGCTAAAAAGTGCTATTACCAAAAGCGCAGATGTACTAACTGGAATTCCAAGGATTAAATGTGAAAGCAGATAACCACCAATTGCGGAGAAGATAATGGCAATGCCGCCCATCGTAGGTGTCCCGCGTTTAATGTGATGACTTTGTGGCCCATCATCTCTGATGATCTGCCCATAACCATTTTTGGCAAGAAGCTTGATAAGAAGCGGTGTGCCAAAGAGGCTCAAAATAAGTGCGATTACACCAGATAAGAGAATCTCTTTCACTTCTTGCCCTTTCCTTAACTACTTGTCTTGAACTACTTGTCTTGAACTACTTGTTTTGGAACTTTTCAATTATTGCTTCAGCAAGTTCTTCTAGATGTTCAGCTCTAGAAGCTTTCACCAAAATTACGTCACCTGATCCAAATTCGTCAGAGAGCTTTATTAATGCGCTCTGCCAATCTTTGAAATGTAGCGACGAATCTCCGTATTCCAAAGAATTAATCGCCACCACATGATCAATCGCTAAATCTCGGGCAAGAGTGCCAATTCTCTGGTGTGCTTCATTGGAAGACGCGCCGAGTTCATGCATTTTGCCCAAGAAAGCCCAGGCTGCGCCACCACGCTCTTGGGCAAATAACCTTAATGAAAATAGCGCAGCTTCCATTGATTCAGGATTGGCGTTGTAGCAATCATTTATTAACAACATACCTGGGAGTTCATGTAACTCCATCCGCCACTTACTTCGATTTTCCGCCATAGATAAGGCAGTAGCGATTTTTTCATTAGAAATTCCAAGCGCATGCGCTGCAGCTGCTGCTGCTAAAGCATTTGAAATTTGATGTGCGCCAACTAATCTCATACCGACAGAGACTCGACCTTCAGCATTTACTAATTCAAAATGTGGGCAACCTTCTCGAATTTCAATATCAGTAGCACGGACTTCTGCTTCAGAATCTTCGCCAAAGGTAATTACCTTGCCAGGAAAATTCGCTGCCATTTTCGGTGTGTATTCATCGTATCTACCCAAAATAGCTATGCCACTTGAAGATAAAGAATCAATCAGCTCTTTCTTAGTCTTTGCAATATTATCGGTGCTCCCAAATTCAGCGATGTGCGCACTGCCTACCCTAAGCACGATTCCGATATCTGGTTTTACCAACGACGCTAAATAGCCGATATCCCCCATATGTCTTGCACCTAACTCTGCAATGCAGAATTTTGTCTGCTCATCGCAACGCAAGAGATTCAAAGGTGCGCCTAATTCGTTATTAAAGGAATTCTCAGGTGCGATTGTGGGACCGACTGAAGAAAGAATTTGGTACAGCAGATCTTTCGTTGTGGTTTTGCCTTGCGAGCCGGTTATGCCAATTACTTTCAAATTTATGAGCTGATTGCGCAGATATTTAGCCAAGTCTGCGAGAGCTTTATAGACATCAGATACCAAAATATGGGGTTCCGAAACTTCTTTGGTTACTAGCGCAAATACCGCCCCATTACTGATCGCACTTGATACATAACTATGACCATCTTCTTTTTCGCCTTTTAGCGCCAAGAAAAAACTGCCTGGTGTTGCTTTTCGCGAATCAAAAACAGGTGCTAACCAAACTTCGGCTGCCCCATCTACGCTTAACTTGCCATTTACGACTTCTGCGATTTTCGCAGCGTTCATGCGAATCATCGTAAACTCGCAATCGCTTCTGCCAAAATTTTACGATCATCAAATGGATGCTTTACTCCAGAAATCTCTTGGCCAACTTCGTGGCCTTTTCCAAGGATTGCAACCACATCTCCTGGGGCCGCCATTTTCACAGCTTTTTGAATGGCAGCTTTGCGATCAACAATAACTTCGCCGGAATGATTCAAGCCATTTGTCATCTCCTGCAAAATAGCTTCAGGCTTTTCGCTTCTCGGGTTATCGCTAGTAAATATAGGAAAGTCTGAAAGAAGTAGCGCTTTACCCATTAAAGGACGCTTGCTTCGATCTCTGTCACCACCGCAACCAAGTACCGCAATTAACTTACCTTCGGTCAGTTCTCGTGCAGTTTTAAGAACGTTATTTACTGCATCTGGAGTATGTGCGTAATCAACAAAAGCCAAGAATTTCTGACCTACATCGATGAGTTCTAAACGTCCTGGTGCGCCAGTGTATTTACTTAAGTTACTTCCAATTTCAATTGGGTCAACACCGCTCATTACTGCAATTGCTACGGCCATCAAAAGATTATCCAGATTGAAGTCACCAATTAATTTTGTAGAGCCTTCAATTAGGGCTCCTTCAGGTCCGCGGATTTTTAACATGGTTGATCGGCCAATGCTGTTTATTTCTTCATATCTCCACGAAGCTTTGCCGTGGCGCGAAACAGTGACGACTGGTATTTCAGCCATCTTTGCTAGTCGCGCACCATAAGCATCATCGATATTAATAACGGCAACTTCGCAGTAACCATAAGTAAATAACGACGCTTTGGCTTTGAAATAGCTCTCCATGTCTCCATGAAAATCTAAATGGTCTTGGCTCAAGTTAGTAAAACCAGCAATTTTGAATCGGGTACCTGAAGTTCGATGTAGCGCTAAAGCATGGCTAGAAACTTCCATTGCCACCGCCCTTAAATGGCGTTCACGCATAGTGGCAAGCAATGATTGAAGCGGGGCTGCCTCAGGCGTGGTATGAGTTGAAGTTAAAACTTCAGAGTTGATTTGGGTATTTACTGTGCCGATTAGGCCAGAATCCCAATTAGCTAACTGCCAAATTTGATGAAGCAAAGTGGTAACAGTGGTTTTGCCATTTGTGCCGGTAATCCCAACTGTGTACATATTTGCCGAAGGATCTTCATATATATGAGCTGCAACTTGGCCAACTACCAAATTGGGGTTCGACAAAATAAGCGTCGGAAGTTTCTGATTTTCACCTTTTTCATCGGTAAGTACTGCTACAGCACCATTACTAATGGCAGTATCTATAAATTCAATTCCGTGATGTTTTGCTCCTGAAAGAGCAACAAACAAGTCACCAGGTTCTACTTCGGAAGCGTTTTGAGAAATTCCTGAGATTGTTAAATCATTTTTGATTGGGCTATTTAGCTGTAGTAACTTTGCGATATCAGCAAAACTCACATTTGGAGAGTTAAGCGGACGGATCATTGCTCTGCCTCTTAATGAACTTTGCAAGTGCCGCTTCATTTAGCGGCAATGGATTAATTTTAGTGTTGGTTGGTGGAATCCGCTTGCTCTCTAAAACGTAACTCATAACCTCTTTAAATACTGGACCACCGAGCACGCCACCCCAATGCATTCCTTGTGGAGCTTGAATTGTCACGCTAATTACATATCTTGGTTTGTCAGCTGGCGCAAAACCAATAAATGATGCGGTGTAGCCGCTATATCTTCCAGTTCTTGGATCCACACGTTCTGCAGTACCAGTCTTTCCGGCAATGCGATAACCAGGAATAGCTGCACTCGGTGCAGTTCCATTTGGACCAACTACGCTCTCCATGATTAAACGCATAGTGCTTGCAGTTTCAGCGCTAATCACTCTAGTGCTCTTGCGAACTTTAGCTGGTGTGTAATGTCCTTGGCTATCTGCAGTACCTGCAATTACAGTTGGTTCAACTCGTACGCCATCGTTAGCAATTGTGGCAAAAATCGAGGTAGCTTGCATTGCAGTTACGGAATAACCTTGACCAAATGTCATTGTGTATTTGGTAGTACCAAACCATTTATCAGGTGGATTTACTAAGCCGGCAGATTCACCAGGTAGCCCAGAATTTGTTGAGCTACCAACACCAAATGCGCGCAAGTAATCGTAGAATTTCTGATCACTTAACTTCTCACCAATTTTGATGGTGCCAGTGTTACTAGAAACTGCCAGAATTCCAGCGGTAGTCAGCCTTTGTAACGGATGATATTCGTGATCTTTAAAGGTCTTGTACTTAGTCTTTAGTTTGTAAGGAACAGAAAATACTGTGGTTGGAGATACAACTTTCTCTTCTAACGCTGCCGCCAATGTCATAACTTTGCCAGTCGAACCTGGTTCATAAACATCCTGCACTGAGGAGTTATGAACATCGCTTAATTTAACTGGCTTATTTGGATCAAATGTCGGAGCGGTCGCATGAGCAAGAACTGCACCGGTCTTTGGATCCATCACAATAACTGTGCCACCAGCAGCTCTTGATGCTCTTACTGCTTTAGCAATCGCATTTTGCGCTACATACTGAACGTCACGATCAATTGTTAATCTGATTGTTGTGCCAGCTTTTGCCTGCTCTCGTTGCTGCTGCGTTCCTGGAATCTCTGCGGCATATCCATTTGCATATACATATTGGCCATTCTTGCCTTTTATTGTTGAATTAAGGCTTGATTCGATACCGGCTGCGCCTTCGCCTTCTTGATTTACAAAACCAACTAATGAAGCAATCAATGACCCTGATGGATACTCTCTGGTGTAATTACGTTCAGCAAAGAAGCCAACAATGCGCTTATCTAAATCCTTCAAACTAAGTGAAGAGTTGTATGTCGAGAATGCATCTTTAAGTGCATTCCATTGGGCTGGGGTCGCGTTTCGGGCCACCAAATACCAACGTTTCGGGCCTGTGATTCTTGAAACGATATCACTTTCGCTCATTTTCAAAATAGGAGCCGCGATGCGTGCAATTTTTGCTGGATCTTTGATCATGGTTTGATCAACAACCACATTTAAAGCGCTAACACTTCGAGCAAATGGCACGCCATTAATATCTGTGATTTCACCTCTGGGTGCTAGTTGGTTGCTAACCACGTATAACTCCCGATCAACGCGAGCCGTGTAATCGGCAGCATTGATGGCTTGGACGTCGAGTAACCTGATTACCAGCCCGCTAATTAAAGCTAATCCGATCGCTATCAGAGCGATGATTCGGCGTTGGAATAAATCTCTAGCCATTTACCACATCCGAAATATCAATAAATCTTGGTTGGCTATTTGGCTCCATGCCTAACTTCCTAGCTGCATTTGCCAGGGCGTTTGGCGAACTGCGAAATGCCACTTCCCTATTAATGGCATCTCTCTGATCACTTAAAACTTGTGCTTCGCGTTGCAACTTGGCCAAAGTAAATGCATCTTGGGTTGAAAGTGAAGTGAGCGCAAACATAGCGAGCATCAATAAACCCATGATTATGCTGGTGAGAATACTTAATGATTTTGTAGATAGTTGTTTGCCGCTTTCTAACTCTGGAACTAAACGCAATATCGTCCGGGCGGAGGTGTCAGCGATAGCCTGTCTAGTTTTAGTTATGGCAGGAGCGAGTACTGGAAGGGCCATTTATGCTGCCACTTTCTCTACTGCGCGAATTCGAACCGACTGTGCTCTGGAATTTTCGGCAATCTCTTCATCGCTTGCCGCTTCGCCTTTAGCAATCATTTTAAATTTTGCTTCATGGCCCGGCAATTCAATGGGTAACTCTTTTGGAGAGCTAGAGGAAGTGACTTGGGTAAAAATCTCTTTGACAATTCGGTCTTCTAAAGATTGGAATGAGAGCACAACTAGGCGCCCACCAACGTTTAGTAATTCAAGTGCTTGCGGCAACGCCTTTTCGATTACTTCCAGTTCATTATTCACTGCGATACGTAGCGCTTGGAATGTGCGCTTCGAAGGATTTCCACCAGTACGACGTGCGGCAGCTGGAATGGCCGCTTTAACCAATGCTGACAAAGTAGCGGTACTGGTAATTGGAGAGATTTCTCTTTCGCGGATTATGAAATCAGCAATCCTTGGCGCAAATCGCTCTTCCCCATAAATCCGAAGAATTCGAGTTAAATCTGCGTGAGACCAAGTATTTACAATCTCTTCAGCGGTAATACCTTGTGATTGATCCATACGCATATCTAGAGGCGCATCTTGCGAATATGAGAACCCGCGCTCTGCCTCATCAAGTTGCATTGAAGAAACGCCTAAATCAAAAAGTGCAGCGTCAATTTGTTGATAACCAAATGACTTTACGACTTCGTCAAAGCGATCAAATACTGAGTGCGCAATATGAATTCGCTCTTGAAATTTAGATAGCTTTTCACTTGCCTTCTTAATTGCCGATTTATCGCGATCAATTCCAATTAAAGTTAAATTTGGAAAGCGATTTAGCATTTCGTATGAGTGGCCCCCAAGGCCCAAAGTCGCATCTACAAATACTGGGTGAGAAGATTTTTCGATAGCTGGTGCTAATAAATCTATGCAGCGATTAAGCGCTACAGATACGTGCATCCTCTTCCCCTTTCTTGCGACTTGCATTACTTCTTTAATTTTTAATTCGATAGCTAAAACTTGAACTAAATCCTCTGGTCACTGCCGTCCTACGGATCAGGTTCTGGCTTCGGGGAAGGGAAGTCAGAACAAGGAAGGCAGTGGCCACAAGATTTAGTTGTTATTCAGTTGTTATTAGGTTGTTATTAGGTTGTTATTAGGTTGTTATTTAGTTCTTAAAAGAGCCCTGGAAATACCTCTTCTGATACATCTGCAAAATTCTTTTCACGATCTGCTAAATATGAATTCCAAGCTTTTGAATCCCAAATTTCAACGCGAGTATTTGCGCCGATAACAACGCACTCTTTCTCTAAACTTGCATATTCACGAAGGCTCTGCGGAATAGTTACGCGACCTTGACGATCCGGAATCTCATCGTGCGCACCTGCAAACATGACACGTGAATAATCACGAGCAGCTTTTTGAGTAACTGGCGCTTGCCTTAATGTTTCAGTGATTGTTAAAAATTCATTCTGCGGAAATACATAAAGGCAACGTTCCTGCCCTTTTTTGATTACAAGTCCGGTAGCTAACTCTTCGCGAAATTTCGCAGGAAGGATCAACCGACCCTTCTCATCAAGCTTTGGTTCGTGGGTTCCCAAGAACATCGCTTAGGCCCCCTTCCCCCGAGATACCTAACAATTCCCCACTTTACTCCCTTTTACTCCTTTTTCAACCACCCTTCCCCATAAATACCCCATAGCCTCCCCACTTTTGGGCATAAAAAAACCCGCCTTATGGGCGGGCTTTTATTGAAAAGTTTTATCTACTCTGGATCACTCCTGATCACTCCTGATTGCGACGATCCCAACGCTCTTGCATCCGACCTGGACCTGCCGGACCTTTCAGCCCGCCCAAGCCTTTAGCTGGATTTACACCCTTTGGGCGAATGCGCATGGTGGCAGCGCCTGCGAGCGCAACTACAAAGCCGATGATGCCAAGTACGGTGACCTTAGCGATGACCCCAGAGAGTAAAAGGGTAATTCCAAGGAGGATAGCTGCGATATTTACGGCGATACTTGGACGACGGCGGGCCATGGTGGCCACAAGCTTTGGATCTTCAGCTGACAGGGCAGCCTCCATCTCTTCGATGATCTGCCGTTCGCGGTCAGTTAGCCCCATGGCCCAAACCTACTCTTTCTCTGGCTCCTGATTCAACTTTTTATTTTTTTCCCTTTTATCTTTCCTAAATAAACGAGCAGGGCGGACAGATTCTTCCCCGAAACGCTCAGTCGCCCTATCGATTGCGCTTTCCGCCTCGCGCCAACCCTTATCGCGTTGACCGAGCATTAACTGTTGCGGGGCGCTTTCACGCAGATTCTCAAGTGAAACCCCTACTAAACGAAGGCGGGCGCGATCTAGTTTTAAAGCTTGGTATAAATCTTTAACCACTTGATAGATCTCTTGGGTAGAACTGATTGGAAGTGGAAGCGTTTTCGATCTAGTTATCGTGGAAAAATCAGCAAAGCGCACTTTGATTGAAATGGTTTTTGCATAAAGTTCTTTATCGCGAAGTCTGGCGCTAGCTTTTTCGGTAAGTCTTAAATATTCACGCAAGATTATTTCGGGATCTTCGATGTCATATGAAAAAGTTTCTGCGGCGCTAATTGATTTATCTGGTTCATCTGGAATAACTGATCTTAAATCCCTACCCCAAGAAAGCTCATAAAGATGCTCACCGGTTGCATCTCCGAGCGCGCGTTTTAAAGTTTCCAGTGGCATATTTGCCACATCGCTAACGGTCTTTAGCCCAAGGCGCTGTAACTGCTCTGCTGTCTTTGGTCCTACTCCCCATAAATCTGATACTGGAAGTGGATGCAAAAAAGTCAGGATGCGATCTGCTTTGATTTCAAGGAGTCCATTTGGTTTGCAGTGGCCAGATGCCAACTTTGCAATAAATTTATTAGGCGCAATTCCGACTGAACAGGTTATGCCACATTCTTCGTGAACTCTTTTACGGATTGCTTGACCGATCTCCCTGGGGGTGCCAAGTAGCTTCTGCGCGCCAGTAATATCTAGAAATGCTTCATCTAGCGATAGCGGCTCAACAAATGGCGTGAAAGAAGAGAAAATCTGCATCACTTTCTCCGAAATTTCAGAGTAGCGATGATGATCTGGTGATACGAAGATGGCATTTGGCGCCATTCGTTTAGCGCGACCAACTGGCATCGCAGCGCGAATTCCAAATTTTCGCGCTGCATAATTTGCACTTAGTACTACTCCGCGAATTCCGGCGCCAACTACTACTGGCTTTCCGCGCAGCGTTGGGTCATCAAGTTCTGCAACTGATGCATAGAAAGCATCCATATCGCAGTGAATAATTACTTGATCTGCCATTAGCCGAGATTACTTTTCTTTAACTGAAAACTTTCATAGGCGCTAGGTAGATCCCAAGCGCCAGTGGCGCGAATTGATATCCCTTTGGGTCCAGTGCGCCTTATTACTCCGCGCACTAATAGCAACCTGGATGAGAATAAAGTCTGAGCAAAGCGCTCGTGGGTATCGGTAAAGAATGTGGCATCGCTACAACCATAGCCATCATCGATGGATAAGAAGATGACTCGCTTACCTGATCTAACTGGTGGCTGCTGTAGCGCTACTTTTACTCCAGCTACCAATACTGATGAACCGGAGCGCTGCTTTAATAAATTAGCTGATCTGACTGCGCCAATCTGATTTAAGAAATCACCATAAAACTCTAGTAGATGCGATGAAACTTCCATGCCTAAATGTTCAACTTCATTACGCACCTTTTCGGTGACCGTTAAATCGGGTAAGCCACTTGGTTTTAGCTCTGGCCCTTTAAAACCAAAGGTAAGTTGTGAGTTCATTAATTTCAAAGATTGCCCTGATGGCGAGTTATTGATATCAGCTAAATGCAACAATAAATCACGTCGATTAATATTTTGATCTATATGGTGTAACGAATCAAAAGCGCCAATCAATATCAATTTTTCGGTAGTTGGATAGCTAGCGCCAGAGCGGCGCACAAAATCACTTAAATCTAAATATGGTTGGGCGTTTACGATATTTTCAACTTCGCTTGCGGAGATACCCGATAAATCGCTAAGAGCTAAGCGAATTCCTTTTCTATTTACCCCTGATTCGAAATCTGACTCAAGCCCTAATTCAACATGATAATTAACGCCTGATTTATTTACATCTACCGGTAAAACTGCAATTCCTAACTGGCGCGCTTCATCTAAGACCAAACGTTTGGGGTACATCCCAGGATCATGGGTTAATAACCCTGCGATAAATGGCGCTGGGTAATGAGTTTTAAGCCAAGCAGTTTGATA
The DNA here is from genome assembly GCA_051006515.1 of Candidatus Nanopelagicaceae bacterium. Taxonomy (GTDB): domain Bacteria; phylum Actinomycetota; class Actinomycetes; order Nanopelagicales; family Nanopelagicaceae; genus ZLKRG08. The sequence continues at coordinate 57,828 of JBPCTD010000014.1, forward strand.
GGTAGGTAGCGCAAAAGCTGCTGCATGCGCTTTACAGAAACCGAAAGAGGCGAAGGCGCGAAGTACCTGCCAGATCTCATCGATTACT
>JBPCTD010000015.1:0-2804 GCA_051006515.1 Candidatus Nanopelagicaceae bacterium
ATTTAAGATCGTGGCGCTGCTTTAAACGACGAGCTTTAGCGCGAATTTCCATCATAGATAGGTTTGCGGAGTCATCGATAAATAGCGGCGCGTCGCTGATTTCGCCCATACGGCGAGCAAGTTTGGACCATTCGTCGTCAGTTAACGCACCGCTTCTAATGCTATTAAGTGAAACGCGTCCAACGGCAGACAAAATACGCATTGTGATTTCAGAGCGCGACATTTCGAGTGAGAAGATAACTGCGGTTTTCTTTTCGTGAATTGCTGCGTTACGGACAATATCTAAAGCCAAAGTTGATTTACCGACGGCTGGACGCGCTGCAATAACCACCATGTTGCCAGGATGAAAACCATTAGTTAACTTATCTAAATCGCGGAAGCCAGAGAGCACACCCTCGGGGCCTGCGCCTTTAGAGATGCGCTCCATTTCATCAAAAGTTTCTTCGAGCAAAGTATTTAATTGCACATAATCTTCAGAGGCGCGACGTTCAGTTACTTGGTAAACCTCAACTTGCGCCTGATCAACAGCATCATCAATTTCGCCTTCGACAGAATATCCAAGTTGCACAATCTTGGTGCCAGCTTCAACTAATCTGCGCGCAATTGCACGTTCGCGAACAATCTTTGCGTAGTAACCAGCATTTGCCGCAGTTGGAACTGAGTTAATCAAAGTATGTAAATATGGTGCGCCACCTGCGCGTGCAATATCACCGCGTTTAGTTAGCTCTGCCGAAACAGTAATTGCATCCGCAGGTTCGCCGCGACCATATAAATCAACGATCGCATCAAAGATAAGTTCATGTGCCGGGCGATAGAAATCGCGATCTTTTAAAATTTCAACAACGTCAGAGATGGCATCTTTTGAAAGTAACATGCCGCCAAGAACTGATTGTTCGGCGATTAAATCCTGTGGCGGAGTACGTTCGATATCGGAATTGCCGCCATTGTTATTTGCGCTATTGGCGCGGGGAAATTCAGCGATGCTCACGGGGAGAAACTTCTCATTCAGGTATGACAATTACTAATAATCGCCCTAAGCGCTGTGTAGAAGGTTGTGCAGAAACTGGGGCTAACCTGTTGATAGAGCTGTGGATGGCTGGGGATAAAGGGTGGAAAACTCCGCCATTTCCCAACAATTTACGCTCAATTCCAGCTATGAGAACTGTGGATGAAAGTATTTCGAGAGATTTCAAATAATGAGATACCACCTCGGGGTGATTTTTATGGGTTACTCATCTAACCTTCCGTAATGGCCGGACAGAAGATCACTATCGAGATCGAGATTCCTGAGGTGCCAATTTCAGTTAAGAGTTCAGTTAAGAGATCAGTTAAGAAAACTACCAAGAAATCAGTAAAGAAAGCTACTAAGAAAACAGTCAAAAAGGTGGCAAAGAAGCCAGTCAAAAAACGTTGACTGAACTTTAAAGGTTCTTAAACTAATTCTTAGAAGTAGTATTTAATTATGAATAGCCAAATGCTCTCACGTATGGAATCTGGCCAAGGATTTGTTGCAGCGCTTGATCAAAGTGGTGGTTCAACACCAAAAGCGTTAAAACTCTACGGAATCGAAGAAGACGCATACAAGAACGAAGAAGAGATGTTCGATCTTGTTCATCAAATGCGCACGCGAATTATTAAAAGCCCAGTATTTACCTCTGATCGCATCCTGGCTGTAATTCTCTTTGAAATGACAATGAATCGTCACATCGATGGTATGGGCAGCGCAGAGTATTTGTGGCAACAGAAAGAGATTGTCCCAATTTTAAAAGTTGATAACGGTCTACTTCCAGAAGTTGATGGAACTCAGTTAATGAAGCCTATTCCAGAACTTCCCGACCGAATTAAATCTGCGCTAGCTCATGGCGTATTTGGTACCAAAATGCGTTCAGTTATTAAAGATGCGAATTCCCAAGGTATAGCAGCAAATGTGGCGCAGCAATTTGAATTTGCCAAAGTTATTTTAGATGGTGGTTTAGTTCCAATTATTGAACCTGAAGTCGATATTAAATCTCCAAATAAGGCAGAGTGCGAAAAAATTCTTAAAGCAGAGATCCTAAAGAATTTGGAAAAAGTTGATAGCCGCGTAATCTTTAAGTTAACTATTCCAACCGAAGCTAATTTCTATGAGGAACTGACTAAACATCCAAAGGTAATTCGTGTCGTTGCGCTATCTGGTGGCTATTCACGTCATGATGCCAACGATTTACTTACAAAAAATCGTAATTTGATTGCCTCTTTCTCTCGCGCATTAACAGAAGGCTTGATGGTTAATCAAAGCGAAAATGAATTCGATAAAGTCCTTGATGGCTCCATTGAATCTATCTATCTAGCTTCTGTAAATAAATCTGAATAAAAATTATTTATGAAGCTTTTTCCACGCGGACAACGTCTCCAAAATCTCCAGTCTCGACAACTGTGATCTTCCAGCCATTACTAGTAACTGATTCACCCAATTTAAGTGCGCTATCGGTGTACCACTCTAAATCAGTACTGCGACTTGGAGAAACAATAAAAGCAGGGGAACTTAGGTAAGGTTTTCTTGTGTCAATCGTGTATACAAGGGCACCTTCGGCATCTGTTCCAATCGTGTCGTATCCGTAGTTCCTACGGGATTCCACAACAATTGCACGATATTCATCAAGAGGAATCACAACTCCTTTCAAGTCTGGAAGCTGCTGTGCAATCGGAATTAACCAATGCGTACTCGGTTCCGGGGTCTGTACCCAGTGAATTGGTTTTGGTAACAAAACGCATGTATGGAATCGACTCCAAACCTATGTTTCTGCAGCGGCACTTCCACTTCC
>JBPCTD010000016.1:0-11716 GCA_051006515.1 Candidatus Nanopelagicaceae bacterium
ATTACCATTACTACTAAAGCCAAGGATTCCATTAGTTTCTCTTTTCGTTTATCCCACTAGTTTAGTTAATTTGTATAACTAACTAGAATTACTTTGTTTAGCTAACCAGGTTAATTACCTTATTGCTAGAAAGTTTAACTAATAATAACTTTAATTAAACTGCTGTTGCTGCGAATAGTGCCATATCTATTTGGCTACCATCGGGTCTAGTGACATATTTCTTAAGTAAGCCCTAATATTCATAGCCGGATTTGAGTAAAAGTCGCTTCGAAGCTTCATTGGAATTGTTTACTAAGCCATCAATGCGTCTAAAGCCCATAGTCATCAATCCGTAATCGGTAATCATTTCGACTGCAGCAGTACAGATGCCCTTATTCCGAGCTTCTTTAAACATCCAATAACCGACTTCGGCTCGATGATTAGCAAAGTCAAGAGAGTGCAGAGATATCACACCAACAATTATGTTAGAGGAATTGGTTGAACTAGAAGATTTGTTGGAGCCAGAAGAGTTATTAGCGTTAGATGAGTTTGAATTATTCAAATCTTTGCGATTTACCGTAATAGCGAATATCAATTCACTTCGACTTGCATGGCGTGATGGTGCACGATTAGTGGCAAAGCTGATTGCGTTATCTAATGTGTAATTTGCGGGAAGGCTGGTGAACATCGGGACTTCAGGATCCTGAGCACCTCGATAAATATCTTCAGCGTCAGTAGGTAACACTGGGCGAAGAGTTATTGTGCCCGAATCAGATACAGCAGTTAGCGTTGGAATCTCTTCTGGCCACCAAATCACCAGATTAATTTATACTGAATAATTTAGACCGAATCTAATATGGGGCGAGCTGGCACAAAATATTTGTGGCCTGAAGGGCTAATCCAAGTGCATGCACCATCTTCGTGGCTAATTAATTTCCAATCAGAATGAGTCTTTAAGTTATGGTGGCGTCGACAGAGAGCACCAAGATTTTCAGGAGAAGTAGATCCACCGCTATCCCATGGAACTACATGGTCAAGATCACCGAGATGCGCTGGTTGTCGACAACCCGGAAATCGACATGTTCGATCTCGAGCAATCAAGAAATCTTGTAAATCTTGTGGTGGTTCATAGGTCTCTCGTCCGTAATCTAAAAGCGTTCCCTTGATTGGATCTGTTACAAATCTCTTCCAGCGACCATCAGCTGCAATTTGTCTAGCAATAGATGCTGGAATTGGACCATAGCCAGCTAATTGACCAGGATTTTCAGCAAGACCAAGAATTGTTGGCAGATCAATAGTTACGTTAATAGTTGGTCTGCGATTGTGCTTTGTTATTACTGAACCTGAAGATTTCAGTGCAGCATCTGCAGCGCGCATTGCAAATACCAGCGCATCTGCCCGACGCATATCTCTTTCGAAATCAGAATTGATTAAATTAGCGCGTTCGAGAGCCGCCAGCGCAGCGCTATCTTCGGAGTTGAGAGCTAAACATGAATCTTTGCAAACTTCAGAACAACCGTGGCTACATGACTGAGATTGGCAACCTTTGGCGCAAATATGGTCGCGACTAAATTTAACTAAATTTAACATCGCGTTACGGTGATCTTCCCGTAACTTATCGGAATAATCGCTGATTACTTGATCTACTAGTTGCGCATCTTCGATTCTCAATGTTGCAAGAATCGTGCCCACGCCATGAGGTTCTTTGAAGAAACGAACTTGGCGTGCAGCTCGGTTGTCATCAAAATCTTTCTGGAATAGTTCTGGGGCTAATTTTGCGAAAGTGGTACGAACTTTATTGGCGACTTGATTGGGAGTATGAAACTCTGCGTGCGCTAGCGCAATTTTTTCAATTTCTGCGATAGCTAATTGATCAAGCCCTACACGCACCGCATTGGCAGTTTCCTGAGCAATGACTTGGGCATGCTGCACTGAAATTTCGCCAGAATTTAACGCCGAAATAGTTTCGGGCAAGTGATTGAAAAGTGTTCTGGCGACATCTATTTTGTTCTGAGAAGTAGCAGGGGAGATACGTAGCGCAGCGGCCACGCTTTCGCGCTCTTCGCCATCAACATCATATTCGCCGGCTTTATCCATATATTGAGTGCCAGATACATAGAGCATTGCTTCTTGTTCTTGCGCTGCAACCCAACTACTTTGACGCTGCCAACATGTTAAGTAATCAATGCGATCAGCTGGAGCAAGTTGGGATTTATCTATCGCCATTAACTTTAACATGGCATCAGGCCCAGGATTAGTGCGAAGTAATTGGGCAATAACATCAGAACGCTCGGAATCTTCTGAGTCCAATAACGGATCACCAATTAGCGAAGTCGCTGATGGAATAACCGGAGCTTTCTGGAACATGTGCCAATCATTTAATTAAGCACCGACAAGAATTGAGGTCCAAACCAGGTTATCCACCGAAATCGGTGAGAGTATCCCTACAACTTTAGTTTGGTTTTTAAAGCTTGGCAGTCTCAAATGAGCGATCGTGGCGATCAATAACCATCATCGTGTGATTTGGAATGTTATGCCAACCATCTTGCGGCCAACCGCTAGAACCAACCACAATCGCATGATCATCTTCCTTGTAATGCAAATCGTAATAATCTTCGCCACCAAAATCAGGGCGCTTCTGATTATCGTGTTCTGAGATCACAATAAATTTAGTTGGCGATAAGAGCATCGCGTTAATACTAGAAAAATTGGCATTCTCTTTAATTAATTTAACTGCTGCTTTCACACCAGGAACCAAACCGAGCTCTTCAATCTTCTGAATAACTAATAAGAAGTAGCGCTCAGAATCATTGCCAGTGACTGCCATCTTTAAATATGCAGGAGCGATAAATGAATCCATTGCAGTCGGTGGATTAATTGATCCATTATGAATGAACGAATACTTTCCGAAGTGAAATGGATGCGCATTATCTTTATTTACTGGCAGACCAGAAGTTGCCCATCGAATATGTAAAAGTGATCCATCAGCTTTCGTACTTTTCACAACATCCATGAAATCAGGACTTGAATAGGCAGGTGTGGCTTCTTTATAAACATCGCCGCTTTTAGCAGTAATACCCCAGCCATCGCAATGGACTTTAGAAAGTTTTACAAATTCTTCAAAATCTTTTCCGACAACTGATTGAAAATCAGTATCCGAATCAGACACGTACCCTAATAATCGACACATATGCGTAATTCACCCTTCCTATAGGTGCATTCTAGGAGTACCAAGGAGCCCTCGGTGACCTCCACCGAGTGCTTTTGTGTCAGAACTATCTAAGCAAGTGGCGGCACTCGTGCTAGTACGTACCATGAGTGAGATGCACTTCTTTAGTAACGCTGACGCTCTGAACAAAGGAGTTCAAACTTGAGTAATCAGCATGACGAGGATGCAAAACTCTTAGAGTCACTCGGCTATAAGCAGGAATTTAATCGCCGATGGTCAGGTTTCTCTAACTTTGCAATTTCATTCTCAATCATCTCCGTGCTCTCCGGTTGCTTTACAACATTCGGACAGGCGTGGAATAACGGTGGACCAATCGCGATCTCAATCGGTTGGCCAATCATTTCAATCTTTATTTTGATTATCGCTTTGTGTATGGCGGAGTTAGTGTCTGCAATGCCAACAGCTGGCGGTATTTTTTATTGGGCCTTTGCGCTCGGTAAACCAGTTCATGGTTGGCTAACCGGTTGGTTAAACCTAGTCGGTCTAGTCGCAGTTATTGCAGGTGTGGATTATGGCTTTGCCACATTCTTCACCACAACCATGAGTTTATTTAACGATGCATGGGATCCAACAAATCTAACTTTGGTGTTCATGGTATTCGTAGTAACTGTTTTGCTTCATATTTTGATGAACATCTACGGCGCTAAAATTATCCATTTACTTCAGAATGTAAATGTTTACTGGCACGTATTTGGTGTAGCTGCAATTTTGGCAATCTTAATTTTCTTGCCAAAGAGCCACCAAACTGCAGAGTGGGTATTTACAACACAGAACAACAACTCTGGATTTAGTCAGAGCATGTACTGGTGGTATGTATTGCCACTTGGTTTCTTATTAACTCAGTACACAATTACCGGCTTTGATGCTTCAGCACACGTTTCAGAAGAAACTGGTGGTGCATCTAAGGCTGCAGCTAAAGGTATGTGGCAATCTGTTGCATTCTCTGCTGTAGGTGGTTGGTTATTGCTTCTATCATTCCTATTTGCTGCAACTGACGTTGATGCGCTAAATAAGGCAGGCGGATTTGCTCCGGCAATCTTCCAGTCAGCGCTCTCACCAGGATGGGCAGAGATTTTGATGATCATTACCTGCGTCGGACAATTCTTCTGCGGTATGTCATGCGTAACTGCAGCATCTCGTATGTTGTTTGCGTTCTCACGTGACCGCGCGGTACCAGGTCATCAGCACTGGACCAAGCTAGATAGCAATCGCAACCCATCACATGCAGCGTTCGGCGTTGGCTTCTTCGCCACCGTACTTACACTTCCTGCGCTTTGGGCTCCAGAAGGAACAGTTGTTCCAATTGCATTCTTCGCCGTTACCTCAGTGACTGTGCTTGGTCTATTCCTTTCATTCATGATTCCAATTTATCTACGTTGGAAACAAGGTGAGCACTTCAAAGTCGGTACATGGAATCTTGGAAAGCACTACAAGTGGATGGCACCAATTGCAGTAATTGAAATTATTTACATTTCAATTGTGCTCTGCTTGCCGACTACACCTGCTGGTGTTCCAGGAAATGAGAACTTCTCTTGGCTATCTGTGCAGTATGCACCGTTGGCGTTGCTAGTAGTTATTGGCGGCGCGATGACTTGGTGGTATGCAAGTGCTAAGAATTGGTTCAAAGCACCAGAACACAAGGCACGTTTAGTTGATTAATTAATCGGCTAAAACGGCCAATATTTGGTTAAAAGAACGGCCACCACTCGCAAGAAGTTATTGCGGGGGTGGCCGTTCTCTATTACGTTTAAGTTATTGCAAGGAAATTTTTAGAGCAGGAGATTTTTATGGGAAGAGTTCAAGATCGCGTAGCAATTGTCACTGGTGCTGCATCTGGCATAGGTGAAGCAAGCGCCATTCGATTAGCCGAAGAAGGTGCCAAAGTTGTATGTGCAGATTTAAATGGTGCTGGCGCAGAGGCAATTGCTAAAAAGATTCAAGGAGCAGGTGGCATCGCCAGCTCTTTCCAAATTGATATTTCTGATTCTGCTCAATGTGATTCTTGTGTGGCCGATACTGTCAGTAAATATGGCGCAGTAGATATTTTGGTAAATAACGCAGGCGTTAATTTGCCAGGCGTTTTTCATGAAGTACCTAATGAAATAATTCAGAAAACTTTGCAAGTGAATGTGGCAGGAATGATGTACTTATCACGAGCTGCTATTGGGCATATGCTCAAGAACAAACGCGGCTCAATCGTAAATATGTCATCAGTAAATGGTTTAGTGTCAGAACCATTCTTAAGCGTCTATTCTGCATCCAAAGGTGCAGTGGTGATGTTAACTCGCGGTATCGCACTTGATTATGCAAAGACCGGTATTCGATGCAACGCTATCTGCCCAGGTTGGGTAGATACCCCAATTAATTATGCGCATGCAGAGCTGCTTGGTGGAATTCAAAAGGTTTATAAAGAGATCTCTAATTTCCAACCAATCGGTCGTCCAGGTGAGCCACGAGAAATCGCTAACTTGGTCCTATTTCTTGCATCCGATGAAGCTTCCTTTATCACCGGATCGATAATTAGCGCCGATGGCGGTATGACCGCGATGTGATTTTGGGTGTTCTCACTCTAAAAATCGGTAAACCGGTAGCAATAATCGGACAATAGGGATAAATTCAAACCATGAATCTCAGCGTTGAGCAGTTAAAGAAAGATGTAGCTGACGGCACCATTGATACCGTCGTAGTTGTAATGACCGATATGCAAGGTCGCTTAGTTGGAAAGCGCATCTCGGGCCAATTCTTCTTAGATGAAATTCTCAAGCACGGCACCGAAGGTTGTAATTACCTATTGGCCGTAGATGTCGACATGAACACCGTAGGTGGATACGACATGTCTTCATGGGATCGCGGCTACTCTGATTTTGCGATGATTCCAGATATGTCAACGCTTCGTTACATTCCTTGGCAAGATGGCGCTGCGATGGTTACTGCAGATGTGCAGTGGCTTGATCACACAGATGTAGTTGCATCACCTCGCCAAATTCTGCGCCGCCAAATTAAGCGCTTAGAAGAAGCAGGAATGAAAGCATTTGTCGGTACTGAACTTGAGTTCATCGTCTTTAACAATACTTATGAAGATGCTTGGAATAAGCGTTATCGTGATTTAACTCCAGCAAATCAATACAACGTGGATTATTCGATCCTTGGTGGTTCCAGAATTGAACCATTGCTTCGTGCTATTCGTTTGGGAATGACTGGCGCTGGCATGTATGTCGAATCTGTAAAAGGCGAGTGCAATTATGGTCAGCATGAAATTGCTTTCAAATACGATGAAGCACTTAAGACTTGCGACAACCATGTCATTTATAAGAACGGCGCTAAAGAAATTGCATCTGATATGGGTTATGCACTTACCTTTATGGCAAAGTTCAACGAACGTGAAGGAAATTCATCTCATATCCACTGCTCATTCCGCGGCTTAAATGGCGAAATGGTTTTGGCAGATGATAAAGATAAAGAACACGGTTTATCCGAAGTCGGTCGCCATTTCCTAGCTGGCATGCAAGCTCACTTGCGCGAACTTTCATTGATGTGGGCGCCAACTATCAATTCATATAAGCGTTATCAGCCAGGATCTTTCGCGCCAACTGCAATTCGTTGGGGCCGCGATAACCGCACATGTGCCCTACGTCTTGTAGGCCATGGTCAATCACTTCGCGTAGAAAATCGCGTACCTGGTGGCGATGTAAATCCTTATCTTGCAGTCGCCGGAATGATCGCTGCAGGTTTAGATGGAATTAAGAACAAGTTGCCACTAGAACCAGCTTTCGTTGGCAATGCATATGCATCTGATTCAGAATTCGTGCCACACACCATGGAGATGGCGCAGAAACTCTGGTCAGAAAGTGCATTCGTTAAAGAGGCATTTGGTGAAGAGGTACAGAAGCATTACACCAACATGGCCCAAGTAGAGATTGAAGCGTATGGCAAAGCTGTCACTGACTGGGAGCTAATCCGTAACTTCGAGCGCTACTAAAACTAATGATTTAGTTTCAAAAGGTAAATTTAAGGCGAGTAGAAAAAGGTAACGTAAAGATGTCAACAACATACGATGTGATTAACCCTGCCACTGGCAAAGCAATAAAGCAGATCAAAGAGGCTTCAGTTGAAGAGACCGATGCGATTATTGCGAAAGCTGCTGAAGCATTTAAGTCTTGGCGAAATGTCACTCCGTATGATCGTGCAAACCTTTTACGTGCTTTCTCAAATAAAGTTCGCGAACATCGCGAAGAGTTAGCGCAGTTAGAAATTGATAACTCTGGCCATACTCGTGGCAATGCGCTTTGGGAAGCAGATAACGTAGCTAATGTTTTGAATTACTACGCAGGCGTGCCAGAGCGTTTATACGGCCGCCAAATTCCGGTAGCAGGTGGCGTCGACATTACATTTAAGGAACCAATCGGCGTTGTTGGAATTATTGTGCCCTGGAATTTTCCAATGCCAATTGCAGGTTGGGGCTTCGCAGCAGCGCTAGCAACTGGTAACACTGTGGTGTTAAAGCCAGCTGAACTAACACCGCTTACCGCAATTCGATTAGGCGAATTAGCGTTAGAAGCCGGTATTCCAGCAGGTGTATTAAATATTGTTCCTGGTAAAGGCAGCGTGGTGGGTAACCGCTTTGTTACCAATCCATTAGTGCGCAAAGTTTCATTTACTGGTTCAACTGCAGTTGGTAAATCAATTATGGCGGGCTGCGCTGATCAAGTTAAGCGTGTGACGTTGGAACTTGGTGGCAAGAGCGCAAATATTATTTTTGCTGATACGGATATCGAAGCTGCTGCAAATGCGGCACCTGGTGGAGTTTTTGATAACGCCGGACAAGATTGCTGTGCACGCACTCGTATTTTGGTTGAGAAAAAAGCATTTGATAAATTCATGGAACATTTCGAGAAGGCAGTTAAAGCATTCCGCTGCGAGGATCCAAATCTTGATACCGCCGGAATGGGCCCATTAATTTCAAAGAAGCAGATGGATGTAGTTACTTCTTATATTGATGACACTTCTGATTCAAAAGTCGCATTCCAAGGAAGCGCTAATCCATCAGGCGATGGTTTCTGGGTGCCACCTACAGTGTTGCTACCTAAAGATACAAAAGCTAAAGCTTGGCAGGAAGAGATCTTTGGTCCGGTCGTTGCAGTATTGCCATTTGAAGATGAAGCAGATGCTATTGCCAAAGCGAATGATTCGATTTATGGATTATCTGGATCTATCTACACCAGCAATTTAGGTAAAGCACTTCGTGTATCTCGCGCAGTTGAAACCGGAAATCTTTCAGTTAATTCGCACTCATCTGTTCGCTACTGGACACCATTTGGTGGCTTTAAGCAATCAGGTTTAGGTCGCGCGCTTGGTCCAGATTCGTTAGATATGTACACTGAAACGAAGAACGTATTCTTCAATCAGGAGATGTAATTAGCGGCTGGTTAGTGCCAACGCTGAATTGAAAGCTTCAACGACTTCGTCTTTGCTCCATGGCTTTGGCGCTTGAGTAATGAAGAAGTCTTTGAGCGCGATATCAGCTAGTTCATCAATATCTTTTGCTTCAAATCCAAGGCTAGATAGCACTGGGAAGTTAAGTTCCTTCAAGATTTGGCGAACTTTATTGATTACGCGCGAACCATCTTTGGTGCCATCTGCAGGAAGTCCCATGGCATCAGCAATTCTTTCCATCTTCTCTGGCACTACACGAGCTTCGCGAGTAAGAGTTTCAACTAAAACTAATCCGATTGTTAAACCATGAGGTACATGCTTTAAGCCACCGATTGCTTGGCCAAGTGAGTGTTCCGCGGTGCAATCTGAGATGTTCATGGTTAAACCAGCCATCATTGAACCAGCTGCCATATTTGCACGAGCAACTTTGTCGTTGCCATCTTTAAATGCAGCAACTAGCGCTGGAGTCATCATGCGCACTGCTTCGTAACCGATTGCATCTCCAATAGGTGTCGAGCACTTAGCGATAATTCCCGCGATTGCTTGGGCAAGTGCATCAATACCGGTGTTTGCAGTCATTGATGGTGGCATGGAATATGTAAGAACTGGATCAACAAGTGCAACTTGTGCACGCAAATTTCCGTTTGCAATTCCTGCTTTACGACCAGCTTCAGGATCAGAGATCACTGAACCACCAGATACTTCAGAACCAGTTCCGGCAGAAGTTGGCAGTGCAATCAAAGGAATTGTTGGATTTGGATAAACCGGCGCTTTTGATTGGAATTCACGGAAGGTGCAATTTAATTGTGCGCAAAGACGTGCAGCCTTCGCGGTATCAATTACTGATCCACCACCAAGTGCGATTACGGAATCACAACCAGCTGCTTTAAGTGCGCTGATGGCATCTTCGACCATTTGAATTGTTGGTTCACCAGCAGGCTTTTCAAAGATTGTAACGCTGGAAGTTGCTTTTAACTTTTCAATCAGCGCAGCGGCTGCCGGATTGAACTTTTCGATGCCTTCATCAACCATCAAGAATGGTTTCTTGCTTTCAACTTCTTTGATTACATCTGGCAGAGTCTCTGCGATGCCGTCTCCGAAGCGAACCTTTACCGGTAGATGATTATTGAATGCATGCATATTTTCCATGTTTTTACCCTATCGCTTCTAGAGGTGCTTTTAAAGTTTTAGTTTCGCGGTTAAACGGGCTTAATTTCGCTAGTTGCGATGTGATCTAAGAAGTAATCGACTAAGTCCTGCGCCCGCTTATTAGCGCCAGTTTCTTCTGCTTTTGTCTGTTGGCGCAAGATTTCTACATTGAGCCCTTCGCCTTCAATCTCTTCTGGACCACCATCCATCTCTAGCCAGCAATCTAAAACTTCCAAATCAATTTCAGGATGAAATTGCAATCCCAGAGTACGACCCATTACGAAAGCTTGTGAGGCAATCGGTGTGCGCGCTAATTCAGTAGCATTTGGTGGAACTTGAAAACGATCCCAGTGATATTGAAACCACGGTCCGTTAGAGATGATTTCTGGGTAATCCGTCATTACATAGTGCCAACCAATTTCACTTCGAGGTGCACGAGAAACAGATCCACCAAGGGCGCGCGCCATTAATTGGCCACCAAAGCAAACTCCGAATATTGGTTGACCGGCATTATGTGCAGCAGTTACTCGCTCTAATTCTGGCAATAACCAATTACCAATTCGTTCATCTTCCCAAACACCCCAAGGTGAACCCATTGGAACAATTACGTCGTACTCTGAAAAATCTGGCCATTCAACATGCACATTTGGATTATCAAAATTATGTTCTTCGACGACTGGCATACGAACTACTTCATAGCCACGATTCTTAAATGCGCGCCAGAGCGGACCACTTAAAGTTACGTGATCGTGTTCGATAAAAAGTGCGCGTTTAGACATTTTCAAATTCTACTTCCCCCAGGATTCTCTTTGAAATTAGGGGTATAGTGAGCGCAATAAATGAGTTAAGTAATTCAGGAACTAAGGCGGTAGCAAATTGTGTAGCCCAGTTAAGTGCGAAAGATGTGGCAAGGTCACTTGGTCTGGTTGCGGCCAACATATCGAAGAGGCGCTTGAGGGATTTTCGGACGACCAACTCTGTAAGTGTCCTGCTTAATTTCTCGCTCATTGTCTGACCTTTAAGGTTCAATTCGGGTATGGCTAGGCACGGGTCCGGAATTGAATCCGGGCATAAGTTAAGACGTCGCCCGGCACCCAAGCCTGATTACCAACTATCCAAAGTTCAATCAGAAGCAGCCGCCCATCGCGGTAAACCTTTAATTATTTTCGGCGGACCAGGTTCTGGAAAAACAACAACAATCATTGAAGCGGCAGTATCTCGAATCAATGAAGGCCAAGATCCAAATTCAATTTTAGTTTTAACTTTTGGCCGAGAACGTGCCTCGGAACTTCGAGATGCGATTGCCTTACGTACTTCGCAAACTATGTTAGAACCGCTAGCTAGAACTTTTCATGCGCTCGCATATTCCATTTTGAAAGCTGAAGGCCATAATCCAATTCTGCTTTCTGGCCCAGAACAAGAGAGTTGGATCAGACAGTTGGTAGAAGGCGTAACTTGGCCTGACGAATTAAAGCCAGCGCTAAATACTCGTGGCTTTATCCGCGAACTTCGCGATTTGATTTTGCGCGCTACCGAACGTGGCTGGAGCGCATCTGATTTAGCAAAGAATGGCCAACAATATAAAGAGGAATTCTGGGTTGCAGCTAGCAAGTTTTGGCAGAGCTACATCGGAACATTGATCCTTAATGATTCCGATCATGGAGAACCTAAAGAGCGGTTAGATTCAGCGCAAATAGTTTGGCGCGCTGCGCAAGTAACTGACAGTAAAAATAACTCGGGTTTTAAGAGTCAATTTAAAACAATTTTGGTAGATGAATTCCAAGAGAGCGATAAAGCGCAACGTGCGCTGCTTAAGAATTTAGCACCTAACGATTTGGTTATTGCAGTTGATGCACATAGCACCGTCGGCAGATTCCGTGGCGCTGATCCTGATGGTTTAGATGAAGCGCTTGCGCCTTATCTTGA
>JBPCTD010000017.1:0-16465 GCA_051006515.1 Candidatus Nanopelagicaceae bacterium
GGAACCAAAAGAGACATATTCTTCTTCAGAACACTTCTACCAAGAGTTAGGTATTCCAAAAACAGCTAGCAGCAGATTAACTAGCCAAACTAAAGTAGAACGTAAACCAGCAAAAGAAAAAAACGATTTAAAAGAGCAGGTAAAGGTGAAAAAAGAGCGAGTTAAGCGAGAACGAGTTCGAACTAAAAGAGTTCGTTAAGCGCATTTGCCAGCATCTGAACTGCGATACCAGCAAGAACTAAACCAGCAATTCTGGCAATCAGGTCTACTCCTGACTTACCAATTATGCGCAAAATAAAAGTTGACGCCATCAACGCAAGCGCCACCACAATGTGGACTGCAACAACTGCAACTGCTAATCCCAAAGCCATCGATGAGTTCTCAACTTTTTCGGCAAAGATCATCACTGCAACAATTGCACCAGGACCAGCTAGTAAAGGTGTAGCAAGCGGAACCATGGCAACATTCTTTGAGCCTGCAGTTAAATCGCTATCTTCTTTGCCTGTTAACAAATTTAAGGAAATTAACAGCAAGAGCAGACCACCCGCCGCTTGCATCGCACCTAGAGAAACTTCCATATAAGAAAGAACAAAGCGACCAAATAACGCGAAGCTGGCGATGATCAAAAGTGAAATAAAGGCAGCCTGAATAGCTAGCTGGCGTCCAACTTTGGCACCTCGTTCGCCCAGTACTGCTAGGAAAATTGGCGCATTGCCAGGTGGATCCAGGATCACTATCAAAGTTACAAATGCTTGAAGCGCAAAAGTAACTGCACTAACGTCCTTCATTTCTTAACCACCCTTCGTAGATCAGCCATTGATTCTAACCGCTCCCACTGTTCTACCGAAGTTAGATTTTCTCCGATTAAATTCAATTTACCAGTACCGTGAAAATCGCTAGATCCAGTTACTACTAAATCAAGTTCATTCGCAATTTTTCTCAAACTTGCACGCTCATCTGCGCCATGATCTCTATGATCAACTTCAATTCCATTCAATCCTGCAGACTTAAGCGCAATGAAGTCTGTAACTTCCAAAGTGCGGTTATCTTGCTTTCTTAATGAAGAATATGGATGAGCTATAACCGATACCCCACCAGCAGCCTTGAGCAAGCCAACTGCTTCAATTGGAGTAGGCGCGACATGAGAAACGTAGTACTTGTAATCATTGCTCAACCACTTAGTAAATGCTTCATCTCTACTAATTACTAATCCTTTAGCTACTAAGGCATCCGCTAAATGAGGGCGCCCTAAAGTCGCGCCTTCTGGTTTATGTTGTAGTACCTCTTCATAATTTATGGAAATTCCATCTGCGCTCATTAACTCAATCATCTTCTTCATTCGTGGAACTCGGTCATCACGACTTTCAGCTAATGCTCTTTGTAATGGCTCATAACTTCTATCAAAGAGTAAACCCAACATATGCACACTTTGGCCCTCTTCGGTAAGGCATGAAATTTCCGCACCTAGAACCAACTGTACTTCGCCACGCACTGCAGCAGCAGCTTCATCCCAACCAGATACCGTGTCATGATCCGTTAATCCCAAAACGGAGATTTGATTAATGATTGCATGATGAATCAATTCTGTAGGCGACATTGTTCCGTCACTGCAAGATGTATGTGTATGTAAATCAATTTTCATCAGTACGGCCCCAAACTACTATGGTGGAACCAAGAAGTATCACCACAACTCCAACCCAAATTCCAATATGCGGTGATTGATTTAGCCACCAAAGCGCCAAAATTGCGCTGATTGGTACCTCAAAAAAGACCACCATAGAAACAATAGCTGGTGAAACTCTTTTAAGAACGCTATTGAACATTGAATGTCCAAGTAATTGTGCACCCAGGATCAAACCTAAAACTATTAACCATTCGCGTGAAGAATAGGAAAAAAGTTCGCCTTGAAAAATTGCAAAAGGTAGCGCTGTTAGTGCGCAGAAGAAGTAACAGATTGTGGTGTAAGTAGTTGGTTCTATTGTTCGTTGAGCCTTAGCGCCAAGATTTACATAAGTAGCTGCCAGCATGGCACAGATTATTGCTGCTAGATCTCCTTGGAAGGCGCGCCAAGAAAAATGTAAATCTACGCCTGAGATGCAGAGTACGCCAATAAAACTAACCAACATTCCTAGCCAAACTTTTCTGGTTACATGATGGCCGGTGAACACTGCAAATATCGTGGCAAAAATTGGTTGTAGCGCAGCCAGTGCAGTACCAGCAGCAACTGAAGTAAATCGCATTGCTAGAAAAAAACCCATGAAGTGCGCTGCTAAAACCACGCCTGCAATTGCCGACCACTTGAATCCTTCACGATCTCTGAGTTGAAGATTGCGAAAGTTCATGAAGTAAGTAGCAATTGCACCGCCTAAGTTTCTCCAGAAAATCAGCGCCAAAATTGGCATAGCACTAAGAGCGATAAGTGGACCCGAAGTTCCAATGCCCAGAACGCCAATGGCTAAACGAACTGAGTCTGCACCCTTAGGAAATGCTAAATGATTATGACTCATCCGAATATGGTTAGCCACATCAAAGTACTTACGCAAGCAAAAATTAGAGCAATGATTACGCCATAAATAGTCAACATCCGATCTGATGCACGGTACTCGCCCATCAATCTAGAATCTCGAGCAATGCCAAACATATAAAAAAGTAAGGGCAGTAAGAGCACTGCATTTACAATCTGTGTTAAAACCAAGATTTTAATTAACGGAACACCTGGAATCAGAACCAAAATGGCAGCTACTATGGTGATTGCAGCAAAGGTCGAGTAAAAAAGTGGCGCTTCTTCGACTTTATCGTCTAACGCAGCTGGGCGGCCAGTTAAATCTGTTACTGCATAAGCCGTTGATAAAGGAAGAATTGATGCAGCTAGAAGGGCCGCACCTATTAATCCAATTGCAAATACCTCTTTTGCTAATTCTCCAGCTAAAGGTTTAAGCGCTGCAGCTGCTTGGGCAGCGTCATCAATAGCAGTCTGGCCATTTGCATTTAAAGTTGCAGCACAAGTTACTACCACGAAAAAACCAATGATTCCGGTAAGTAAGGATCCTGTCCAAACATCTACTCGCAATAACTTCAAATCTGATTTTGTTAAGCGCTTATCTACTGCATAGCTTTGGATAAACGCCAATCCCCATGGAGCCAAAGTTGTTCCAAGAGTTGCAGTAGCAATAAAGAGCGCATCTTGAGTTAAGGGCATGCTCGGCACAAATAGACCTTCAGCAGCTGCAGCCCAATCTGGTTTTGCCATAAAACCGGCGATTATGTAGGCGATGAATACTGAAGCCAAGATAAAGAAAACTTTTTCAACACGAGCAAAACTGCCACGCAATACTAGAAATGAAACTAAGAGTGCAGCAGTAGGAACAGTTAAGTATTTAGAAATACCAAATAACGAACCTGCGGCAGCGATACCTGCAAATTCTGCAGTCATGGTTCCGATATTTGCCAACACCAAAGCACTCGCACTTAATAAACCCGAACGTGCGCCATATTTTTGGCGAACTAAGCCAATCAAACCTTGGCGGGTGACTACTCCAATTCTTGCTCCCAGATCTTGGAAAAGAATCAAAGCGATTGTTGAAATTCCAAGCACCCATAACAATTGATAACCAAATTGCGCACCTAATTGAGAATAGGTAGTGATACCAGCTGGATCATCGTCAGAAAGTCCCGCAATAATTCCAGGTCCCATAACAGCAAGAAATGCGCCTAAGCGCAGTTTCCGAGAAGTTAATACCTCTTTCATGAAAGCGCTCCGGTTCCTTGAGCAAGTCCAGAACTCTCAGCTGGAACCATCGCATCAATAAGGTCATCGGCAAGGATTCGACCAACTGGTTTACCTTTTTCATCGACAACGATAATTGACGAACCACGATTGTTTGAGAATTCTTCGATGACCTCTTCCAATGGAGTTTCGATACTCACAGCAGTAGGAAATGGCGCTTTAACTAATGTTTCAAGTTTTTGAGTTGGTTTAGCTGCAATTAATTCAATGATTTGAATGTGATCAAGCAATTTTCCTTTGGCATCTACGACTGTTACACCATCAGAAATGTCTCTTTCGCGATGCTCCACTAATAAAGCCAATGCATCTGAAACGCTATCGCTCTCTTTAACAATCAGAAGGTGAGAAGTCATAATTCCACCCGCGTGAGTCTCATCAAATTCAACTAAGCGACGTAATTGCTTTGCCATAGCAGGTGACATCTGTGCCAAAATACTTTCAGAGTGTTCGTCATCCAAATCTCTAAGCACTTCTGCGGATTCATCTGGCTCCATATGTGAAAGTAGCTCCGCCGCACGTACGTCAGAAATGCCTCTTAACAGACCTTGAAGATCGTCATCTTCCATTTCCTCGAGCGCATCTGCTGCTAAATCTGGATCAAGTAATTCGATCAACGCGCTCTGTTCTCGGCCTTCTAGATCTTCAATGATGTCAGCAATATCTGCTGGACGTAATCTGCTAAGCGCTTCGCGAGTTGCAGTAGTGCGAACTACGCCACCGCTATCTGCAAGTGATGCCACGCTCGCCCAATCAATTACTTTATCTACACCTGGTTTGCGACCAAATGTGCCTGGAAAAATCCGACGAATAAACGATCTGAAAGAAACGTCTACGCCTACTAAGCGAATCTCTTTATCTAATGGGGCTAAATAAAGATCTGAGGTACGCACTACTCGTAAACCATTTACATCCACAATTTGATGATCTAAGACATCGCCATCAAGTAGCTGTTCTCCGGTACGTCTTTGAAACTCTGAAAGGTTAACTTTGGCTGAAGAGAGAATTACTTCATCCTTTGTAAGTTTAGAAATACGCGCTCCATCAATATAGGCACGGCGACCAGCAACGTTAACTATCAACCCAGATACCGGTGGATAAGTCTCTCCCCCATGTTTAACTACAAAGTCCACAAGTTTGCCTAAATCGCGACCATCTTGATCTTTAACTGGTCGGCCAATAGCCCCAGCAACTGAAACTAAAGAGCTTTGAATCCCTTTACGGGTTAGCGCCGCTGATTGATTGGTTTTGGCGCTTGATTTCATCTGCCAATTCTAATTCAACATTCAAGGCTCAAGTGTTTAATTTAAGGGTAACACCAAGTAATGAGCGCTTACGGCGAGAAATATCCTCAGCAATCTGCATAATTACTTTGGCAGATGGATCTTCTGGATTTGTCACCACAATCGGTGCACCACCATCTCCACCATTTCGTAAGTTTGGACTAAATGGAATTTCGCCTAGTACAGGAACATCAGCTCCAACTAAATGCCCTAAGCGTTTAGCAGTTTCAACTCCGCCACCATTTCCAAAGAGCTCGATTGGCTCTCCGCATTTAGGGCATGGAAATGCGGACATATTTTCAATTACGCCAATTATTTGTTGCTTTAATTGATGTGCTATTCGACCTGAACGTTCCGCTACTTCTGCAGCTGCAACCTGTGGCGTAGTTACCACAATCAATTCTGAAGCAGGAATTAATTGTCCAAGTGAAATTGCTAGATCGCCAGTCCCTGGCGGAAGATCTAAGAATAGAAAATCTAAATCTCCCCAAAAGGCATCAGTTAAAAGTTGCTGCAGAACTTTATGCAGAATTGGTCCTCGATATGCAACTGGATCTGATCTTTCTGGTTTGAACATCTCCATAGATACACACTTGACACCGTAATTTTCCAACGGAATAAACATGTCATCAATCGCTGTCGGTCGCTGACCGATTAGACCCAATAAACGCGGAATTGAATGTCCGTATACATCGGCATCTAAAATTCCAACGCTATAGCCTTGCTGCGCTACGGCGATTGCTAAGTTAGCGGTTAAAGATGATTTACCGACGCCACCTTTGCCTGATGAAATACCAATTACGCGAGTTAATGAATCTGGGCGAGCAAATGGAATCTCTTTTGCTTTGCCGCCTCTGACAATATCTCTAACTTTTTCGCGCTGCGCTTCGGTCATAACGCCAAATTCCAGAGCGATCTCTTTTACTTCAGGAATTGTTGAAAGTGCGTTATGAATATCTGTAGTGAGCTTATCGCGCATAGGACAGCCAGAGATTGTTAAAAGTACTTTAACGTCAGCTTTACCCGAAATTAGCTCAGCTTTTTCTACCATTCCTAATTCGGTGATTGACCGGCGTAGTTCTGGATCAATTACCTTGCTTAACGCATCTAGTAACTGGCTCATAACATATCTGGATCTAATTTAACTTTGCCGTTTAGCTTTGGCTTCTTGCTATCTTCACTCAGCGCTTCGTTTATCTGTTTCTTTATGAATGTTTTTGGATGTAAATCTTGTGGCTTTAAATTCTCGTAACCTGGGCCCAGGCTATCTTTAATTTGTTCAGTAGCGTTGGTTGCGTATTTACGAACTTTCTTAATCATTTTCGCGGCATCTGTGGCAACAGTAGGTAGTCGATCTGGGCCAACTAGAAAGAGCGCCAAGATTGCTAAGCCGATTAGCTCTCCGAAACCAACATCACCAAACACGTGCTTAGGATAACTTAAAAATTAAACTTAACTATCTGTCAGAGTTTTGTGGCAAGAAGCACTGCATCCCCGATGGGATTTAATGAAATAGACCAGATTTCGCTCTGGCTCTTCAGGAATTTACCGACATCTCTTAGCGCTACTGTCTTTGGATCACGCTGTGCTGGATCTGGAACTTTTCCGCCACCATAAAAATGGTCTATTGCCAAAATACCACCGGTGCGCAAAATGCGCTGTGCTTCGTCAACAACATCAAAAATATCTTCCGGATTACCTCTAAAGACCACTAAGTCATAAGCACGATCTGCAAGTTTTCGCATTACATCAAGGTACTCGCTCGTTATTAATCGATAACGATTTGCTGGGATATCAGCATCATTTAAAACTTGTTTCGCAATTTGAGTATGTTGGACTTCTGGGTCAATAGTTGTGATGACACCTGAATTAATTAAGCCTTTTAAAAGCCAGAGCGTGCCTACCCCAGAACCAGTTCCGATTTCTACTACGGACTGCGCTGAAATCAAAGATGCGATGTATTTTAAGAATGCACCAGATCCTGGAGTTGAATCAGTTATTCCTAATTCGACTCCGCGTTCACGCGCTGCACTTTGATGTGGGTCTTCTGCGATGTAACTATCTGAAAATTGCGCCGGATCAAATTTCATTTAAGAGCTCCGATCCATTCTAAAAAGAGTCGAACTCCCCAGCCAGTACCGCCCTTAGGATTTTCGCCAGCATCTGCATCTGCGCGACCTACTCCGGCAATATCTAGATGTGCCCACTTAATTGCGCCAACATTATCAATTGCAAAACGCTCTAAGAAGAGCGCTGCAGTTACTGATCCTCCACCAAAATCACCTTTATCTGCGGTGTGATTGAGATCCGCAATATCTGATTCAAGTGCACTCTGGTAATCATCGATTAATGGCATATGCCAAACACGATCGCCTGATTCTTCGCCAGCGCTCTTTAGCGCATTTACCAATTTCTTATCTCGGGAATAGAGCGCGGCATACTGTTTGCCAAGACCTAAAGAAGCGGCGCCAGTTAATGTTGCAATATCAATTAAATAATCAGGTTGTAGATGCTTAACCGCATATGCAAGTCCGTCTGCCAAAACCAATCTACCTTCGGCATCAGTGTTCAAAACCTCTACGGTCTTTCCACCGTAATGCTTGATTACATCTCCTGGACGCTGCGAAGTTCCAGATAAAGAATTTTCCGCCACCATCAATAGAGCAGTTACTTTCACGCTAGTTTTCAATTTTGATAAAGCGCTCATGGTTGCAATACAAGCTGCAACTCCAGCCATATCGCTCTTCATAGCAATCATGTTGTCATAAGGGCGCTTTAGAGAAATGCCTCCGGTATCAAAAGTAATTCCTTTGCCCACTAAAACTACATGAGTCTTTGCTTTAGCCGGTGAGTATGTAATTTTTATAAATCTTGGACCAGGATTCGGTGATGAACCGCCAACTGCCAATAAACCACCAAATTCATTTAGCTCTTTGCCTGATTTAACTTCTACCTTGCAGCCGGTTGCCAACTTCTTTGCTTCTTTAGCAATCCAAGCAGGGTTTTTTATGTTGGACGGTGTGTGGATCAATCTACGTGCTGAATTCACTGCGTCCGAAACAACTTGAGCTTGCTCAATAACTTTCGGTTCAACTCTTGGGATTTCAAGAATCGCGGTAGCGCTCTTGCTGCCGCTCTTCATATTCCATTGGAAACTTCCTAAATTTGCTGAAATTAAGAAAGATTTTGCTGCGTCGGCTATTAAATTTAAATCAACGAATACTGAATCGCTCTTTCCTCTTAACTTACGACCAACTGCTGCACCTGCTAAACGAATATCACTTGGAGTGGACTTGCCAAAAGAGATGAAGGTAAGACGTTCGCATTTATATCCATTAGCGCTTACCGGAATATCGAAAGCTTCTCCAGCTTTAAGAGGCTTATCAATTGTGGTGAAAAATGAAAGTTCATCAGCTAAATTCAAATCAAATAGCTTCTCGATTGCCGGAGCTTCCACCTTGCCGTCAAATACCGGCAGAAAAATTTGATGGGATTTTTTCGAGAGCTGATCTGCGCGCTGAAAGTTAAGCATGCGCGTGAATTTACTACTTAATCTGGTTTATTTCTTACTTCTTAATAAGTTGCACTGCTGCTTGGAGGGCGCTTCCTAAATTTGCCGCCTCTTCGCCATTTAGCTCGACTACTAAACGTCCGCCACCTTCTAGCGGGATTCGCATAACTAGGCTGCGGGCTTCTTTGGTGACCTCCATAGGTCCATCACCTGTTCTGGGCTTCATCGCGGCCATAGTCAATTCCTCCAAATGATGCTGCTGGGTATTGCTTAGTAAAAGCAGAGGAGAATTATCTCAAGGTTGAGCCTTTGGCTCAAATCGGCAGATTTGAGTTAAGGCCTACCTAATTAATACCTAATTAATACCTAATTCACGCGCGAGCGCGGCCTTGCCCGCTTTGATGATTCTGGCCACAGATTCGGTCGGTACCCCAAGTAATTCAGCGATCTGCTCTGCACTTTTATTGCCAAGGTAATGTGCACGCAGAACTAATTGGTACTCCTCTGGAAGCGATTGAATAACTTCAATTATTAGGCGCTCCACAATCTCTAAGTTTACTTAATAGAGATGTGATCTAGCGCTTGCTCAACAGAACGCGCCCAAAATATCAACTCACGCTGGCCTGGCTTAACAAATTTCTCTCGTTCTAGGTGGTCAAGTAATTCTGCTAATGGTTTATATAAATCAAATGGATCAAGAATGGCAATTGGCTTGTCATGGAATTTTAAGAATCGTCCAACCCAAATTTCGAAGAACTCTTCTAAGGTTCCAGGACCTCCTGGTAAAACAATAAAAGCATCAGATAAATTCTCAATTAAACCTTTTCGTTCGCGCATATTATTAACAACATGCAACTCATCGCTATCGTGATCTGCAAATTCAATATTCTTTAATTGTTCTGGAATAACTCCAATTGTCTTGCCACCATTTTCTCTGGTTGCTTTAGCTACTGCGCCCATAGAGGAGATACGTCCGCCACCTGAAACCAGGGTCCAATTACGCAAACCTATGCCCGCGCCTAATTCACTTGATAGTTGAATGTACTTCTCATCAATAGCAGGAGAGGATGAGCAGAAAACGCAGACTCGCATCGCTTGTGGCATTGGAGAAGGCTAGTATGCGCTCATGCCTATTGCATCCGGCCACGGTGTCGCAACCATCACCAAAGATGGCGTGATTTTGGATGTTTGGTACCCGAACCCCAGCATCACTCCTCTATCTGGGGAACCTGATGTTGCGCTTAAAGCGCTGGCTAAATCAGATCCGATCCGTGAAGTATCTCGAGAATTGGTATCAGTTCAAATAGATACAGAAGTTGCGCCAAAAGATGCCAAAGATGCATACCTTCGCTTGCATCTACTTTCACATAGATTGATTAAGCCACATGGGCTTTCACTTGAAGGTATTTTCGGATTATTAACAAATGTGGTTTGGACAAATCATGGTCCTTGCCAAGTAGATGGCTTTGAATTGGTACGAGCCAAGTTACAAGCAACACACGGACAAGTTACAGTTTATTCAGTTGATAAATTTCCGCGAATGGTTGATTATGTAATTCCATCTGGTGTGCGTATTGCAGATGCTGATCGTGTGAGATTAGGAGCTTATCTTTCAAGTGGCACAACAGTGATGCATGAAGGATTTGTTAACTTTAACGCCGGAACTTTAGGTACATCTATGGTCGAAGGTCGCATCTCAGCAGGCGTTGTAGTTGGCGATGGAAGTGATATCGGTGGTGGCGCTTCGATAATGGGAACTTTATCCGGTGGTGGTAAAGAAGTAATTTCCATTGGAGAAAAATCTTTACTTGGAGCCAACTCAGGACTTGGAATTTCTCTAGGAGATAACTGTGTCGTTGAAGCTGGCACATATGTAACAGCTGCTGCCAAAGTTACTTTGCCCGATGGGCAGATTGTAAAAGCTGCGCAATTAAGCGGTGGTAACAATTTACTATTTAGACGCAACTCCCAAAGCGGCGCACTAGAAGTAGTAACCAAAAATGGCTCTTGGGGCGGCCTTAACTCAATTCTGCATAAAAATTAATTGCCTTTACGGCACAACTCTAAAGAAATTACCAGGTAACCCAGTTCGAGATCTAAAAGTTTCTAAACGTAAGGAAACTTGAGTGCCATTTAAACTCGTGGCGTAGATTCTCTTATCAACAATCTCTAATTTGCTCACATCCAAAAGTCCAAATGCTTTTGCCACTACAGATCCTGCCACGCTTCTTTGCCAACTTGAGAAATTAGGATTTGCTTTAGGGTCCAAACTAACTGGATCCGCGACGGGAACTAAATAATCAAAAGCAGTACCGAATGCTGCCAAGGAGCTTTCGGTGACTCCGCCAGATGAAGAAGAATAAAAGGCATTTATAGGTTCGCCTTTATAAGTAATGGTTAAGCCAAAGTACTCATCAACGCTTGTTTGATCAACTGCAGCTTTCCATAAGTTGCCAAATCTCGGTTCAGTTATTTTGCTTAAGCCAACAAATAATTGATCTTTAGTATTTCCAAATAGATCGCAATCGCAACTCTTACGATAATTCCCGGCTTTAGATATTGCATAAGTCCGAGCTGCAATTGCTTGAGCCCTTAGGGATTCCGTTGGCCACGAAGAGGAAACTTCAGAGACGCCATACAAATATTCATCCTTTAAACGCACAGTATTGGTAACTTCAAAACTCTTGCCGACGGTTACCAAATTTATCCGTCCAAATTGATATCGACTCCATTTTCCTGCGTTAAAAGAGATGATGGCAGTCGGACCTTCAAGGAATCTGGTTCCGGTCCAATCAATAGTTAATTCGTTCTGAGCAGACAAAGTTGCAATGGTGACTTTATTGCGAACTACCGTTGTCGTTATTCCTTCTGGAGTAAAGCGAAAATTAGCCACACTCTGCTTGTCGTTAATTTGCAAATCGTTTATCCAGAGCGACCCAACATCGCTCATTAGCTTTATCGAAGCCTTTGTGAGTTTAGTTCCGATATTTACTCGCACATCAAACCAATCTGCCATTGGTTCAACATTTACGCCAGTGTAGTAATACTTCAAAATTTCTTCGGCGCTCTTGCCATCTAAAGCCATTGCTTTTGCGCCGATTTGGCTAAGTCCAACTCCGTGGCCAAAACCATTGCCTTCAAAGTTAAAAGTGGTCTCAGCTTTAGCGGCGTTAAAAGAAATTATGAGTGAAGTTAAAATTGCTAAGAATGCAATTAACTTTTTAAACGTCCTCATTGATGATGGCGCTCTTTCCGACCGCAAGAAAATCTTGGTAAGCATCTACTACATCATTTGGGTTGCCCCCTTCAATCAATTTGCCTTTATCTAGCCAAGCCACTTCGTTACAAATCTCTCTGATGGTACCGAGCGCATGGCTTACCAGAATCAATGCGCGATTATCGCCGCGAAGTTCCTTTAACTTATTAAGGCTCTTCTCTTTAAATCTAGCATCGCCGGTACTTAGCGCTTCATCCACAATTAAAATATCTGGTTTTACTGTCACGGCTACTGAGAAACCTAAACGGGCAAACATGCCTGATGAATAGGTACGCATCGGGGCATCAATTGCATCACCTAATTCAGCAAAGTCAGCGATCTCTTCGAAGTGTTCATCTATCTGTTTGCGCGACAAGCCTGCTGCCAGTCCTCCAAGCAAAACATTTTCACGTCCAGTTAATTTGGGATTAAAGCCAATACCTAGCGCTAATAAAGTAGAAACTCGACCATAAACTTCAACTTTGCCAGTTGTCGGCGGCAAAATTCCGCTAATTACGCGCATCAGAGTTGATTTGCCAGCCCCATTGGCACCAACCACGCCAAGCACACTGCCGTAATCAATATCTAGATTCACGCCATTTAATGCATTAATGATGCGCGTTTGTTTTCTACCTTTTCCAAGGCTCTTTAATCTTGTAGGAAGAGTCGCTTTCTTATCAAGCGTAGTTTTATAAATAAGTCCAAGGTTCTGAACTGAAACCGCAATTTCGCCCGGTTTATGTTGGCTGGGATTTAATTCTTCTAGATTAGACACGGACGGCAAACTCCCGCTCTCGAGTTAAGAAAACATAGGTGCCTAACAAGAATGTACCCACCGCCCAAATCGCAGCTTTCGCTACATCAGACCAGATTAAACCTTCGTTGTGAACCATAACTCTGGACCAAGAATCCAAAATCGGAAAGAAGGGGTTTATGTTCTTAATAAATGAAATGGAATCTTTCACATTTGAGGCTTCATATAAAACTGGAGAAACGTAAAGCAAGGTGCGATTCAAGTATGGCAAAAAGGTAGAGATATCTCGGAAATAAACATTTGCCGCTGAAATTAAAATAGCTATGCCTAAACCAAAGAGCAGCGCAATCGCCATGATTAAGGCTCCCCAAAGCATCTCCCAACTAAAATCCAAACCCATTCCAAATTTGATGGCAAGAAGTACAGGCAGTGTGGGTAAGAATTTAAAGAATGCCACCACGGTAGTTGATAAAGGCAGTGCTAGCCGTGGAAATGCCGTATTAAGAATTAATTTTTCACCCGATGTGACAGCTTTAGCGCCACCATTCATTGCATTACTTACTAAATAAAAGAGAAAGAGGCTGCCAGTGAGATGAACATATCTGGTCTGATCTGCATTGCCTGCAATGATGACAATCAATAAGAAATAGACACCTGATAAAAGTAGCGGATTGATTACTAGCCAAAGTTGGCCAAAAAATGAGTCGTAATGGGTTGCTCTCAATTCTGACCTTGAGTATTCGCTGATGAATGAGCGTCTGGCCCATAAAGATCGCCAATAGCGACCAAGCGGCGGCAAGCTCGCTTTAAATGGGGTAAATACTTCTATTGGGCGCTCCACGATAGGAAAGGTTACCCGAATAGCGAAGGCGAACTGGTTAATTAACTGCTAATTAGCGCTTTGCGTGAAGTAATAAAGCCAACACCCCAAGACATCTGCATCGTAAAGAGCACTAATGGCAGGAAGCAGATTTGTTTTGGACTTTTGCCAATTAATGGCGCTGCGATTAACAGGAAGAAAAGATAGATTGCAAGTGGCAGAAGTAACCATGGGCTGATGAAAGCTCCAATTATTGAAAATAAGTTAGCTATCACAGCTAGTGGTGGTGCTAAATAGCGATAATTGATAGTGCCTTTATGAGTACGGGTAACCACCCTGCGCCAACGACCATATTCGAAATACTGTTTGGCTAGTGCAGAGATTGATCTTCGGGGACGATAAGTAACGGTAAGTCGCGGATCAAAATAAATCTTTCCGCCATTTTTACGTAATCGGAAATTTAGCTCCCAATCTTGTGCTCTGGTAAATCGCTCATCAAAGCCGCCTGCTGCAATTAGCGCCTCGCGGTTAAAAACTCCCAAATAAACAGTGTCCACATAACCTGCGGAACCACCGGTATGGAACTTTGCTCCCCCGACTCCTAGTGGGCTGCGCATCGCACCAGCAACTGCTTTTTCAAATTCGGTAACACCTTCAGCTGCCATGATGCCGCCGACATTTACCGCTTCCGTTTCCTTCAACAAATTCACTGCAATTGAGATGTAATTTCTTGGAATATTTGCATGTCCATCTACTCGCACAATGATTGGATGGTGGGAATTCTTAATGGCTAGATTTAACCCTGCAGCAGTTTTCCCTGTTGGGTTTTCGACCAAAATGATTCTAGAATCTTTGGCTACTAATTTTGCAGCAATTTCATGAGTTTTATCTTGTGATGGACCAATCGCAAGTACAACTTCAATTTCTCCGGAGAAATCTTGTTGCAAGATTGCATTCACAGAATGCTCTAAGTAATGCTCTTCGTTCAACACTGGAAGTATCACGGAGACTGCATTAGCGTTGTAATTCACTGCAACCATAACGGGTAAACGCTATCGTCTAGCAAAGGTTCATGATGGCTTTCTTGTAGGCTTTCGCCCGTGAAGTCGCCTAAAGCCATCAAAATTCTGACCTGGAGCTCCATTGGAATCGTCCTGTTGTCAGCGCTCTCATGGATTGGTTTAGGCAGAATTTCAGGTGCAATTAACCGCGTTAGCGTTTTTCAAAACTTAACAGATAGACCAGAACGTGCCTCAAGCGCCGTAAATTACTTAGTAGTTGGTTCTGATACCCGTGAAGGTTTAACTAAAGAGGAACTGCGCCAGCTTCGAGTTGGTTCTACTAAAACTGCAGCGGGTGCGCGCTCGGACACCATGATGTTGGTGCATATAAGTAAGTCCAGAGATAAAGCAGTGATCATTTCATTGCCTAGAGATAGTTTGGTAACTATTCCTGCTCATATTGGAATGGATGGAAAGACTCAGATTAGTGAACAGCCAGCCAAATTAAACGCGGCATTTGCTTGGGGTGGGGCACCGCTATTGATTCAAACTCTGGAAATGAAGACTGGATTAAGAATTGATCACTATGTTGAAGTGAACTTCGTCGGTTTTAAGAATGTAGTAGATGCACTCGGCGGAATCGAAGTATGCACTAAGAAAGATATTGATGATCCAAAGAGCCACTTGGTGCTTTCAGCTGGAGTTCACACGCTTAATGGAATTGAAGCGCTGAAATATGTGCGCACCAGAGATTTTGATGGCATGGGAGATTTGGGCCGCATGCAAAGACAGCAGCAATTTGTCTCTGCCGTCTTTCGCAAAGCTTCCAGCACCGGAGTTTTACTAAATCCATTTAAAGTAAAGAATTTGATATCTGCCATATTTTCAACGGTGAAAACCGATGAAACTTTGAATCAAGGTGACATTGTCACCTTGGCAAAACAAATCAAGAACCTCACTCCTGGAAAGATGCGTACCCTGACGGTGCCGCTTGGAAATGTAAATGGCTATTACCCTGGTTTAGGTTCGGTGGTAGTTTGGGATGAAACTCTCGCGCCAGAGTTATTTAATCGCATGAAGAATGATCTCCCAATCATTGATGAGGTCACCCCATCTCCAAGCGCATCAGCTACCAAGAAACCAAAAGCGCAGATTGTAGATAAATTTAAGACTCGTACCGCGAGCGAAAATCCTTGCGGCGAACTTAAGTAGTAATTCATAGATAAGATTTCACCATGCTTAAAATCTCTGTAATCGGAACCGGTTATCTAGGCGCGACACATGCCGCATGTATGGCAGAGCTCGGCCTTGAGGTAGTGGGAATTGATACCGATAGCCAGAAAATTGCGGCGCTATCTGTCGGAGAGCTGCCTTTCTATGAGCCAGGTTTACCTGAGTTATTACAGAAGCAAGTAAAAAGTGGCAAATTAAAGTTCACAACAGATTTCAATGAAATTGCAGATTGCGATGTGCACTTTATCTGTGTTGGAACGCCGCAAAGCAAAGTTGGATTGGCGGCAGATTTAAGTTACGTAAAAAGCGCGTTTGCAGCTGTTGCAAAAGTCGCAAAGAGCGGTTCTTTATTAGTTGGTAAATCAACGGTTCCTGTAGGTACTGCCCAAGCTTTAGCGGAAACCTTACCTAGCCATTTGGAATTAGCCTGGAATCCTGAGTTTCTACGTGAAGGCTTTGCAGTTGAAGATACTTTGAAGCCAAACCGTTTAGTTATTGGCGTTACCTCCGATCGAGCAGAAGTACTATTAAAAGAAGTTTATGTAGAGAATTTAAAGGATGGCACGCCTTGGGTTCGCGCTGATTTGCCGACAGCAGAGTTGGTAAAAGTCGCAGCTAATTCATTCTTAGCAACCAAGATTTCTTTTATCAATGCTATGGCGGAAGTCTGCGAAGCTGCGGGCGGAGATGTCACGGTATTAGCAAAAGCCATCGGATACGACCCAAGAATTGGCAACCGATTCTTGCAAGCTGGCATTGGTTTTGGCGGAGGTTGCTTACCGAAAGATATTCGCGCATTTATGGCACGAGCGGAAGAACTTGG
>JBPCTD010000018.1:0-9565 GCA_051006515.1 Candidatus Nanopelagicaceae bacterium
TTTATTAGAAGCGGTTGAACGGGTAGCAACAAGAGTGGAATTAGGCGGTGGTCGAGAATTATCCGCATCACAACTTTGTGAACGATTAGGTTTTGATCGGGAATCACAATGGACGCCAGTCGGAGACTTATCTGGTGGCGAAAAACGCAGACTACAACTAACTAGATTGCTAATGGATAGCCCAAATGTCTTGATGCTAGATGAGCCCACAAATGATTTCGATATTGAGATTCTGACAGAGCTGGAAGATTTATTAGATAGTTTTGCTGGTTCTTTACTTGTTATTTCACATGATCGATATTTTCTAGAGCGCACTTGTGATCGAATTGTCGGATTACTTGGGGATGGCAAACTCACAGATTTACCTAGAGGAATTGATCAATATTTAGAACTTCGCGCAGAACAAATTGCTGAATCTGTTCCAAAATTCGATAACGCTAAGAAAATTTCAAATGCTGCCGAAGAACGTCAGTTAAAGAAAGATTTGACTCGAATAGAGCGGCAGATGGAGAAGTTAGATTCTGACATCGCGGCCCTGACAAAAAGCCAAGAAGAATCGGCATTTGACGCAGATAAATTACTTACTTTTACTTCAGAACTTGAAAGTGCAGAGCAAAAACGAGCGGCGCTTGAAGAAGAGTGGCTAAATATCACAATGCAACTAGAAGGCTGAGATAATCGCACAATGCGTTTGGATTTGACCGCCTTCTTTATTGCTACCTTAATTGCATTCCAAGCAAGGGTAAATGGTGAGCTATCCAAAGTTCTAGGTAATCCAATACAGGCTGCAACTGTCTCTTTTGGCTCCGGTTTAATAGTTATCGCAATTTTTGCGGCAACACATCATGGAATGAGACAAGGATTAATTGGTATCAAAAACGCGGTAGCTGGCGGCAAATTACCAAAATGGAATTTATTTGCTGGCATGCTTGGCGGAATTTTTGTGGCAATTCAGACTAATACTGTAACCATTATCGGAGTAGCAATATATTCAGTTGCCTCAATTGCAGGCCAGACCGCTTCATCTTTAATTGTCGATGCCTATGGTCTTTCTGGCGGTACAAAACAACATATTAGTTTGCGCAGAGTTTTAGCTTCCTTAATCACAGTTCTTGCAGTTTTAGTGTCTGCTTGGGATCGAATAGAAGCCGAAGATCTTTCATTAATTCCGGTTGCACTTGCAGGTTTAGCTGGAGCTATTGTTGGTATCCAAAGAGCTTTAAACGGCAAAATCAATATCTATTCTGGTCAACATTGGACCACCTCGTTGCTTAATTTCATCATGGGCACGACATTTCTTTTGTTGCTGACTGCGGTATTAATACCTATGAATAGATATGAACTTGCATCTTTGCCAGCAACACCTTGGTGGATCTATACCGGTGGTGTTTTAGGAGTTATTTACATTGCTTACTCTGCAACTATTGTGCAGAAGTTAGGTGTTTTAGCTTCAACTCTATTAAGTGTGGGCGGAAATCTATTTGGCGCTTTGTTGATTGATTTGATTGCGCCGATACATGGCGTGACCGTAAGTATTTGGTTAGTTGCCGGAATTTGTCTATCTTTTATTGGCGTTATCGTCGGTGGCGTAAGTAGCCAGCAACAGAAGAGATAATTGAAGCGCCAATAAAGAATGCTGCGATTGCATAACTAGAACTCTTTACCGCAGGAATTGTTGCGGAGTAATAACCAGCAGATGTAATTAGCACTCCCCAAAGTAGCGCACCTAGCGCATTTGCAGAGAGGAAATAGTAATAACGCATCTTTGAAGCTCCGGCAATAGGTGGTACAAAGGTACGAATCCATGGGAAGTAACGAGCTGCAACTACTGCCCACCAACCAGATCTTTCATAAAATCTTTCAGCACGTTCCACCATTCGTTTAATTCGTGGCGAATCTTTTCTATCTAAATATGGCCGGCCAAGTTTTCTACCAATTACATAGCCTGTTTGATCACCAATAAATGCAGCTAGAAATACCACTAAACAAAGTAGCGAGATATCAATAGAGGCATTGCTTGCCGCAACTAAACCAGCGCTAAATAAAAGTGAATCACCAGGCAGGAAGAAGCCCAATAAAATTCCAGTTTCTACAAATATGATGATGAAAACAATCAGATAGAAGAAAAGCGGTCCGAGCGTGGCCAAACGCTCATCAAATGTTGCTTGGAGCATTACTTAGCTGCTTCCTTTACTGCGGAAGCTACTCGCTTTGCTACTTGAGGATCGAAGACGCTTGGAATGATGAAGTTGGCGTTTAACTGCTCCGGTGCAACGCAGCCAGCAATGGCATCTGCAGCAGCAACTAATAATTCGTCAGTAATTTTATGTGCGTTAGCATCTAAAAGTCCGCGGAAAATTCCGGGGAATGCAAGTACGTTATTGATCTGATTTGGTTGATCGCTTCTGCCAGTTGCTACCACGGCGGCATATTTACGAGCAATCATCGGATCTATTTCTGGATCTGGATTAGCAAGCGCAAAGACAATTGAATTGATTGCCATTGATTTAATATCAGATTCATCCAAAATATTTGCGGCACTTACACCAACAAAGACATCAGCATTCTTAAGAGCTTCTTTTAGAGAACCATGGAAACCGTGGTTATCAATTCCGTCGATGTCAGCAACACCTTCGCGGTGGAAAGCTAAAACATTCTCTGCACCACTAATAGAGAGCAACTTGGCTATCGCAGTTCCGGCAGCACCGGCACCGCTGATAACAATTTTTACACTTGATAATTCTTTGCGAACTAACTTAAGTGCATTTTTAAGTGCAGCCAGAACCACTATTGCAGTGCCATGCTGATCATCATGGAAAACTGGAATATCTAGAAGTTCCCGTAACTTTGCTTCAACTTCAAAACAACGAGGTGCTGAGATATCTTCTAAATTGATTCCGCCATAAACCGGAGCGATTAATTGAACCGTGCGCACAATTTCATCCACATCTTGGCTATCAATACAGACTGGCCAAGCATCAACGTCAGCAAATCTTTTAAAGAGCGCAGCTTTACCTTCCATAACAGGTAGCGCAGCCGCCGGACCAATATTTCCAAGTCCAAGCACTGCAGAACCATCGGTAACGACAGCAACGGTATTGCGCTTAATAGTTAAGCGACGGGCATCCGCAGGGTCAGCGGCAATCGCTTGGCTAATGCGCGCCACGCCTGGGGTGTAAGCCCTAGATAAATCATCACGGGTTTTCAATGGAACTTTAGGAGTAACTTCGATTTTTCCACCTAAGTGCAGGAGAAAAGTGCGATCACTTACTTTACGTACTTTTAAACCAGGAAACTTTTCGATTTCGTTGCAAATATCTTTGGCGTGATTAACGTCTATGGTGTCGCAAGTTATATCTACAACTACTAATTCTAAAGTTGATTCTGCAACGTCAAGCGCAGTAATTGTGGCGCCTGCGTTTGTGATTGCAGTTGTTGCTTGTGCAACTGGTTGTCTTTCTGGTGCACCTTCAACACGAATTGTGATGCCGTAGCCAGGGCTAGTTGAACTCATCAAACAACTCCGTAAAGACGATCTCCAGCATCACCTAATCCAGGGACGATGTAACCGTGCTCATTTAATTTTTCATCAACTGCGCCAGTTACAAGATGTACGTTGGTATTTGGAAATGCATCGCCGACAGCTTTGATGCCTTCTGGCGAAGAGATAATGCAAATTGCAATAATGTCAGTTGCGCCTAAATCAAGTAGATACTGAATTGCTGCAATCAACGTGCCACCCGTTGCCAACATTGGATCTAAAACAAAACATTGACGACCTTTAAGATCTTTAGGAAGTCGATGTGCGTACGTTGATGCTTGAAGCGTAGTTTCATCACGGACCATTCCCAAGAAGCCGATCTCGGCATTTGGCATCAATTTAGTCATGCCCTCAAGCATTCCAAGACCAGCGCGAAGAATTGGAACTACAACTGGAGTTGGCTTTGACATTTCAACACCGGTCATCTGGGCAACCGGCGTCTTAATTAATTTGGAAACAACTTTGATTTCACGTGTTGCTTCGTAAGACAGGAGAGTTACGAGCTCTTCGACCAAGTGACGAAAAGTTGGTGAATCAGTCTTTTCGTCTCGCAGTACCGTCAATTTATGCGCAATCAAGGGATGGTCAGCAACATGTACTTTCATAATGCCTACCTTACAGGTCTTTTCATTGCTTCCAGATAGTGGAAAACTAGCGGGTAGCGGGTTTTATGGGGAAGCAGGTGGTGACAATGAACTCAGATGTTGATTTTGCAGTCGCTGCTTGGCATGAAAGCGGAACTTGGAAGTTAGAGATTCTGCCAGATCCCTATAACTTAGGTGGAATCATCAGCGAATTGAAATCACATCAAACAAACGGTGGCGCTCTTGCTCTGATTTCGATTGACGAAGAATTTTTTATTTTAATTCGAGTGCTTGGAAAACATATCAGTTTATTTATTAGTGATGTAACTTGCGCGCTGGATTATGAAGTAGCCAATGAATTCTTGGAAATTTCCGATTTACCAATTCCAGAATTAGATGATGAACCTTTGCCTGGCGGCCATATGGACATAATTACAGATCTTGGAATGGGTCACATGGAGTTAGAGGCGCTGTGTGATGACACTGAACTTTTTCCAGACGAACAATTGGAAGCGATTGCAAAACGCTTAGGCTTCTCAGATGAATTTGTCGAATTACTGGAACTTTAAGAGCTAAATGAATTTTGAAAATGCAATGGCGAAAGCCATCGAATTAGCGCGTGCTGTGGGTTCAGTAAGTGGAGACGTACCGGTTGGTGCAATCATTCTTGATGCAAACGGCGAAGTTATTTCGACTGGTGTTAACCAAAGAGAACTTCTCTCAAATCCAGTAGCGCATGCAGAGATTGTTGCAATTCAAAAAGCAGCAAGCGCAATAGGTAATTGGCGCCTAGATAATTGCACTTTAGTTGTCACTTTAGAACCATGTGCAATGTGTGCTGGTGCAATTGCTCAATCTCGAATTTCAAAAGTGGTATTTGGCGCTTGGGACGAAAAAGCTGGCGCCGTTGGTTCACAGTGGGATTTATTGCGTGATCCAAGGCAGTTATATAAGCCTGAAGTAATTTCCGGGGTTATGAAAGATGAATGCGCTGCTTTACTAACAGATTTCTTTCAATCAAAACGTTAATGAAGTAATTCGTAATTTGGATTAAGGATTGTTAGAAGTCCATCTACTTCGCCGACCATACCTTCGGCTCGAAGCTGTGCGCCTACATCTAAACCGGCTAATGAACGACGACCTAAGAATTGCAAAGTAATTCCGCCAGTTTCATCCCACATCTCAACTTCTAACATTGGGGCTTTACTTGTAGGTGAGGTGCGAATCGCAGTTACTCGTCCTTGAACATGTGCACGCTTACGCCAAATTACTTCACCAATTTTTATTACCTTTTCAGAGTAATGGCTAACTGGTTCTAGATTTGTAGGTGGCACCATTCGCTTACTTGGCGCTGCAACAGTTGTTGCAGGAACTTTTGGTTTCTCTTCGTGAGCCCCGTGAAGATTTAATGGACCTTCATCTAAGAGCTTTGCTACATCAAACGGAATAATCGTGGCAACGACTCGAGGCAGTTGCGAAATTGGGCTAGCAATCTGTTCTGCAGTTTGATCATGCAAATTCTTCCCCAATATTCGGGAGTAAGAACGACGCGGTAACAAAAGCGTTAATTCGTGATCGCCGTCAGATGTTGCTCTAATTGCATAATCAAGCGCAGCGTTGGTTAAACGACGATCTGGACAATCAATTAATTCAAGCGAGACATCGCTAAGCGCTGGGGTATTTTCCCAAGCCTTTTTAATCTCTTCTGCACGACGATCATCGATAACAAAGTGGACTGCGCTTAATGTATGTGGATTTAAACTTCGGGCGTAACGAACTGCACCAACAGTTGCTAAATCAACGCTGTCAACCAATACCGTTACGTCATGACGAGTAATTGATGTCGCTCTGGAACTTGCTTGCGCTAAAGAGAGAACAGCTTGTTCGCGAACATATCTACGATTTAAGCGCAGCAATGAAACTACCAGAATCGGTGCCAGCAAAAGAATAATCCAAGCACCTTGGCTAAATTTCACTATTGAGAAAATAATTACTACAACTAAGGAAACTCCACCAGCTAGAGAGTTAATTACAATTTTTAACTTCCACTTATTAGTCTTATTTTGTTTAGCGTGTTTTGCCATTCCGAATCCAGCCATCGTAAATCCAGTGAAGACTCCAAGTGCATAGAAAGCAACCAAGTGTTCAACAGATGCACCGGTAGCAACAACAAATATTGCCGCACCAACTGCTAAGAAAATGATGCCATTTGAAAAGGCCAATCTGTGTCCGCGCTTGGTTAGCCACTTTGGCAAGAAGCCATCGGTAGCTACGAAGTTGCAGAGAAGCGGAAAAGCTGAGTAAGTGGTGTTTGCACCTGCAAACAAAATCAAAGTTGTTGCAAACTGAACATATAAGTACCAGAAATTTCCAAACGGACCTTCGCCCATTACTGACTTAGCAATCTGTGAAATAACTGTCGGCGAACCTGACTCATATGGCAGTGCGTAAATTTTGTGCGCAAACCATGAGACGCCTAGCACCAAGGAGCCAAGCAACGTAGACATAATTATTAAGGTGCGTTTAGCATTTTTAGCTTCTGGAACTTGAAATAGGGCAACGCCATCAGAAATAGCTTCCAAACCGGTTAGCGATGATCCACCATTTGCAAATGCGCGAAGAAGAATAAAAATCGCTGCCGCACTTAAAATACCTTGTTCAGTACCAATCTTGATTGCGCCTTCTTGGTTGGTAGATAACTGCTCTAGTGATCCGTTAAATAGTTTGTATAGTCCAACGATAAAGACCACATACATACCAACGATAAATAAATAAGTTGGCGCAGCAAAAGCTTTTCCAGCCTCTTTAACTCCGCGAAGATTTCCGTAAGTTAAGAAAGCGATTACCAATAGCACCATTTCAATTTTCCACGGCGCTAAATTGGGAAAGGTAGAAATAATTGCCAAAACTCCAGCTGCAGCCTGCACTGCAAGCGTCACTACATAATCAAGCATTAAAGCAACTGCTGCAATGATTGAAGCAGTTGGACCAAAGTTATCTCTTGAGACTATATAAGCTCCGCCAGTTTTGGTGTAAACATCAATCACATTTGTGTATGAAAGCGTGATGATTAAAAGAATTATCAAAACCACAAAGGTAAGCGGCATCAATAGTGTGAAAGCTGCTAAACCGAATGCTGGTAGTAATGCAACCAAAATCTGCTCAGAACCATATGCAGAAGAAGAGATGCAATCAGAAGAGAGAATGCCAAGTGCAAAACGCTTCTTTAACCTTTGATGGCTCAAAGTGTGGCGATTTAACGGACCACCTAATAAGCGCTTTTTGATTTTGTATGAGATTGGATCTTCAAGGTGTGCGTGATCCTGCAATGCGACGGGCGCAGGAGCGCCATCCGTCCAAGATTTAGCCACTAACTCTCCTTATTAACTACCTAATATTCTACTGGCGTTTTCAAGCTTTAACCTCTAAAGGTATGCTCTTTTCATGCGCACAGAGTTATATATCGACGGAAAATGGGTAAAGGGAAGTTCAACACTTCCTGTTTATGACCCAGCCGATGGATCAGTGATTGCAGAAGTACAACTTGCAAATGATGAACTTTGTGAAGCAGCAATTACCGCAGCGCACAATGCCCAAGCAGAATGGGCAAAAACTGCACCGCGATTTAGAGCAGAGATTTTGCGCAAAGCATATGAATTAATGGTTGCTGAATCAGAAATCATCGCAACTTTGATTTCTAAAGAAAATGGCAAAGCGATGCCAGATGCTCGTGGTGAAGCCGCATATGCAGCGGAATTTTTCCGTTGGTTCTCTGAAGAAACTGTGCGAGTAGAAGGCGATTTTCGTAAATCACCAAGTGGTGACAAAAGAATTTTGGTTACACATCAACCAATTGGAGTTTCACTACTAATTACACCTTGGAATTTCCCTGCGGGAATGGCAACTAGAAAAATCGGTCCTGCAGTTGCAGCAGGCTGCACCATGATTTTAAAACCTGCTGGTGAAACCCCACTTACTGCTCTTCATATCGTTGACATTATGGAACGCGCAGGGCTACCAAAAGGTGTTTTGAACTTAGTGATGCCAGAAAAAGTTGGGCCACAAATTTCTAAGATGCTTCACGATCCAAGAGTTAAAAATCTATCTTTCACAGGATCTACCGAAGTTGGAAAGCTGCTAATCAAAGAGGCTGCAGATCAAGTAATTCGTTGTTCAATGGAACTTGGCGGCAATGCGCCGGTAATTGTGCTCGATGATGCCAATATCCAAACTGCAGTCTCAGGAATTATCTTGGCGAAGATGCGAAATGGTGGCGCGGCTTGCACCTCTGCTAATCGTATTTTTGTTCAAAAAGGTATTGCAGAAGAATTCATCGTTGCATTTACCAAAGCAATGGATGCCTTTGTAATGGGCCGCGGCACTGATGAAGGTGTAACCCTTGGCGCATATGTTTCACTAAAAGAACGCGACAAAATCGCTAGTTTGGTAGATGAAGCAATTAAGAGCGGTGCCTCAGTGCGCACCGGCGGCAAGAAGCCAGAAGGCGAAGGCGCCTTCTACCCCGCAACTGTTATGACAGTTGATAAGTACAACTCAATTTTGAAACATGAGATTTTCGGGCCGGTAGCACCGATAGTTATTTTCGATACCGATGAAGAAGGTATTGCACTTGCGAATGACACCGAGTTTGGACTTATTAGTTATGTCTTTAGTGGTGAACTGGGACGTGCAATTCGCACAGCTGAAGCAATGGAATCAGGAATGGTTGCAATTAATAAAGGTGTAATCAGCGATCCTGCTGCACCATTTGGTGGTGTTAAGCAATCAGGTCTTGGCCGCGAAGGTGGCTTCGATGGAATTCATGAATTCTTAGAAACCAAATACATCGGTTTTGAACTCTAATTAGATTTACTGAGCGGAGAATGTCCGAGCCAGCGAACAGCATAAATTAGTAATTGGTTCCGTGGAAATTGATGATGGCGGAGGATGAGGGATTTGAACCCTCGATAGGTTTCCCTATACACGCTTTCCAAGCGTGCGCACTCGGCCGCTATGCGAATCCTCCAGCGTCGTTTAATCGACAGGGTGAATGTTATCGGCGTACAAACTATGATTCCGACCAGATCCTCCGCGCGACGTGCATCGCGCTGAACTCCCCCAGGGCAGGAATGCAGCAAGGGTAGGTGTGCTCTGGCGGGTGTGCGGAGGGTCCTTCATATAAAAACGACTTATATGAAGACAAGTAGTGAGACTCGATTAGCAGATGGAAGTTAGGTAAACACATGTCACTTGCTTTATATCGCAAGTATCGCCCATCTGTATTTGCAGATGTCATTGGTCAAGAACAAGTAACTGAACCGCTAATGAATGCGCTTACAAATGATCGTATTCATCATGCATATTTATTCTCTGGTCCACGTGGTTGCGGAAAAACTTCTAGCGCTCGCATTATGGCGCGCAGCTTAAATTGCGAAAAAGG
>JBPCTD010000019.1:0-4045 GCA_051006515.1 Candidatus Nanopelagicaceae bacterium
CTTTAGATACTTTCTTGGGTCTACGAGTTTTGGATCTGCATTCAAAACAGCCCGGATCTCATCCGTAAATACGTGATTAAGATGCGTTGCAATATTGATCTTTTTCATTCCTGCAGCCACTGCTTGCTGCAACCCAGAATCATCAACACCGGAAGAGCCATGTAGAACAAGGGGTACTGATACTTCTGCTGCAATTTGTCGAATCAATTCATAATCAAGCAGCGCATTCCTTGTAGTCATTGCATGTGATGATCCAACTGCTACTGCTAATAGATCTACGCCAGTTGCATCCACAAATTCTTTTGCTTCTTTGGGATTAGTTCTCACACCCGGTGCATGAACTCCATCCTTGCCGCCTACTTCTCCAAGTTCAACTTCGATTGTTGCGTTGTATCTACGACATAATTCAGCGACTCTAGAACTAGCTTTAACATTTTCCGCATAATCCAATTTAGAACCATCGAACATAACGCTTTCGATTCCTAAATCTAAAGCTTCTTTGACTAATTGCTCGCTTTCAGCATGATCAAGGTGGACTGATATTTTCTGAGTTGAAGATTCAGCGATAGCTAGTGTTCCAGCGGCAATCGGCTTTAGCGAACCGTGGTACGAAACACAATTTTCGCTAATTTGTAAAATTAATCCTTGGCCCGCAGCTTCTGCCGCTGCTACATATGCTTCAGCATGTTCTAAAAGAATTACATTAAAAGCACCTACTGCGCCTTTAGTTTCTTTTATGATGGATAACGAATTACTTCTCATCAGACTGTAACTACCTCTATACCTCGGTCTATCAACTGCTTCTCGATTCTTGGATCTAGTCCTTTATCTGTAATTAATACATCAATCTCTTCGATTGGGCGAATTACCGCAAATGCCTTCTTTTCAAATTTAATCGAACTTGTCACCACAATAACTTTGGAAGCTCGAGCTGCAATCTGACGATTTACGCGAGCCTCATCTTCATGGACTGCAGACGCTCCCCATTTTAGATCTATAGCTTCTACGCCTAGGAATGCGATATCAATGTTGACTTCTTTTAAAACTTCCTCGGCCAAAGGGCCAGTTAATTCATAGGAGTTTGGCCTAGCTACTCCGCCTGTTACAACAATCTTAATTTCTTTTCGCACCGTTAATTCAGCAGCGATATTCACAGCATTAGTGACCACAGTTAATGCTGGAATGTTTTCATCTGCTGGCGCTATTTTTGAATCTCCTGCGATGGCGCGCGCCACTTCAGAGGTAGTAGTTCCGCCGTTAAAACCAATAACTTGATATCGCTCTATGTATTTAATTGCAGCCTGAGCAATACGAAGTTTTACTTCATCCTCTTTTGCCACTTTATAGGTAAGTGGAAGACCGATGGAACTACCAGTTAAAACAGCTCCACCATGGGTTCTGGTAACTAATTGGCGTTTGGCTAATGTATCTAGATCTCTTCGAATAGTTGCAGCTGAAACTTCTAACAACGATGCAATTTCATCGACATCTATAGAACCTCGATCAGCCATGACATCGAGAATTTGAGTAAGTCGATCTTGCCGACTCATTTAACGCTGCCTGCGGTCAATCCGCCAATCAACCATTTTTCGATTAGTGCAAACAAAATAACCACTGGCACTATAGCAATCAGCGAGCCAGCAAATAGATAATTCCATTGCACCTGATATTGGCCAATTAACGATGTTAATCCGACAGTAAGCGGTTCACGTTCGGGAGAGCTCGTTAATGTCAAAGCAATCACGAATTCATTCCAAGCCGCAATAAATGTAAAGATGAATGCGGTAACAATGCCTGGAAGCGCAAGCGGAAGTACAACTTTGGTTAAAGTTTTGACACGACCACAACCGTCAATAAATGCCGCTTCTTCAATTTCAGTAGGAATGCTTCTAAAGAAACTAGACAAAATCCAGATAGAAAAAGCCATATTAAATGCGCTATATATCAAGATTAGCGCCAAATAGGTGTCGACTAAATTAAACTTAACAATCTCGCGAAAAATTCCGATTACTAGGGCTGTTGGTGAGAACATCTGAGTAACTAGAACTAGGAATAGGAAGAAAGTTTTTCCTTTAAAGTTATTACGTGCGGTGTAATAGGCAGCTGGAATTGATATCACAATCACAATCAAAGTTGCAGAAAGCGAAATAATAAAAGAACTTTTGAGGTATGTACCCAACGGAATTGCCTTCCAAACTTCCGTGAAGTTATTCCATGCCCAAGTATTCGGCGTGTAAGTAGTCGGAATAGCCGATACTTCGTTTAATGGTTTTAACGCAGTTAAGAACATGTAGCCATAAGGTGCAAAGAAAACTAGACCAAGTCCCCAGCCCGCTACAGTCAATGCAATTTTCTTGCTGGTCCAATTTTTTCTCTTAATTTGGGAGCCAATTACTGCTGTGCTCATTCGTTGGCCTCCTTCCATTTTGATACCTTCAAAAAGAGCCCGATAAACAGAAGAATGATTACAAAGTTAATACTGGCCATTGCACCAGATTGTCCGATATCTTGATCGCGGAAAGATATTTTGTAAGCCAAAGTCGTGGTGGTATCGGTGGCATATCCCGGTCCACCTTGAGTCATTACCCAAATAATTGGAAATGAATTAAACACATTTATTAAATTGATAACTGAGGCCACTAATAAAGCTGGGCGAAGCAAAGGAAAAGTAATGTTTCGATAGCTCTTCCAATTAGTGGCGCCGTCCACTTTTGCCGCTTCATTTATATCCGAAGGAATTGTTGAAAGCCCAGCCAGAATTACGAAAGAAGTAAATGGGATTGAAACAAATACAGCTACGATCATCAACCAAACTAATGCTTCCGTAGGATTTCCTAGCCAATCTCGTGGCTCTTTGATGATATTGAGATCTGTCAAGATTCGATTTGCTATTCCGGCAAATGGATCCAATATCCATTTAAAAGTCGTTGATGTCATCACGACGGATGCAGCCCAAGGGATTATTACAAACCAACGAACAAATTTACGACCCGGAAAGTTTGCATTTAACAATTGCGCAACCGGAAGCGAAACCAACATAGTTATGAAAACAACTGCTAACACCCATATAAAAGTTCGAATTAGTACCGGTTTTAAATCTGGATTCTTTAAAAGAGTTTGATAATTCTTTAAGCCATTAAAACCTTTTGAGATACCTGTGGGGTCAATATTTTGGAACGACGTGCGAATCATCTCAATTGCTGGCCAAACCACGAATACCAAAATCATTACTAAGGCAGGAGTAATCCAAGGGATTGCTCCGAATCTTGATTTTTTGATACTTGGCGCATTCATAGTTCTTTTTCTAATCTCTTTTCAGTTTAAAGCACCGCAGGGGCTCGCGTTATTGCGAGCCCCTGCCATGCACCTTACTTTCGAAGTGGTTTGTTACTTAGAGGCTAACGCCTTTGCTTGAATTGCATCCAGAACTTTCTTAGGGTCTCCTGAAACTGCAGTTCCAATTTGTTGCTGAACTGCTCCCTTTACTGCTGGCCAAGCTGCTTGATCTCCTGGGTAGAAGATTGCAGATGGAAGCAATTTAATAAACGGAGCAAGTGCTGGATCTTTAGCTGCAGCAGCACCAGCAGACTTTGTCGCAGGAATGAAGCCACCTGCTGCCTTTAAGAACGCTGCATAGTTAGTTGGTTCGAAGATGAAGTCCATCCACTTTTGGATTTCTGCCTTGCGGCCATTTGCCTTATAAGCGGTGAAGTAATCCTGAACGCCGAGAGTTACTGGTTTTTTGCCAGGGGCAGCAACGAATGAGCCAGAACCAAGTTTGATTGCAGCACCACCATTGTCCTTTAACCAACCTGGAAGGAAAACTGAACCATTGATGAATGCAGCTTTACCTTGAGCAAATAGTGTCTGCGCACATGCGGTGCGATCACACTTTGCAGGGTTTGGCTGAGTTAGTCCTTGGCTTGTTAGTTTCTTTAAGAAGGTCATAGTTGCAACGTTCTCTTTAGAATTAAGAACCCACTTGCCATCCTTGAACATAACGCCACCATTTCCACCTGCCCAGATTGAAAACTCAGCTTGAGCC
>JBPCTD010000020.1:0-32673 GCA_051006515.1 Candidatus Nanopelagicaceae bacterium
AGCGCAGATCCGCTACTACGTCGAGCGCTACTGCTAACGATTAATGG
Organism: Candidatus Nanopelagicaceae bacterium; assembly: GCA_051006515.1. GTDB lineage: Bacteria > Actinomycetota > Actinomycetes > Nanopelagicales > Nanopelagicaceae > ZLKRG08. Next base: position 48 of record JBPCTD010000020.1, read on the forward strand.
AGTCGCGCTAGGTTTACGAAATACAGGTTGAGCTAGTAATTCAATTTATTGGTTATAAGCACTTTGCGCAGCCGTTAAACCATTTTTAATCAAATACTCGATAGCTTCACCGCCACGCGAAATAAAGCTGGGCAAATCCCCGCGTTCAGCGCTTGCAAAGTTCTTCAATACAAAATCTGCCGGATCTTGTTGTCCTATTGGTCTACCGATGCCCATTCGAATTCGGAAATAATCTGGACCGAGTGCGCTAGTGGTGCTCTTCAAGCCATTATGTCCATTATCTCCGCCACCCTTTTTGATTCGAATAGCGTCAAAAGGAATATCTAGCTCATCGTGAATCACAATTAGATTTTCAATATCAACTTTATAAAAATTGCAGAGCGCTTTTATCGGCCCGCCAGATTCATTCATGTTGCTATGCGACTTTGCTAAAACTAATCCAGGGGCATCAAGGCCAACACCTAATTTGAATGCCGCAACATCTGCGCGCGCTTTATGTGAACTCCAAGTTAAAGAATTAACACGCGCCATTTCATCGACCACCATGTGGCCGATGTTGTGACGAGTGTTCTTGTATTCAGCCCCAGGGTTGCCTAATCCAACGACTAGCCAAACCATGGCGCGAGTTTAACTTCTGCTCGAATTAAGCTTTAGGAGCTTCTGGTGCGGCTGCGCCTTCAGCAGGTGCAGCGCCTTCAGCAGGAGCAGCAGCGGCAACTGGCTCTTCAACCTGTGCTGAACGAACAGAAAGGTGTGCAACAACCATCTTTGGATCGCTAACCAATTTCGCACCTGCTGGAAGTTCAACTTCATCCGCGTGCTTAGATTCGCCAGCTTTCATTCCTTCAAGGCTTAACTTCAATTCAGCTGGAATGTTTGTCGCTTCAACTTCAATTTCAATTGTGTTGTGTACGTGCTCAAGAATTCCGTCAGCATCAAACTTACCGAAGGTATGTACTGGTACTGAAACCACAACTTTCTCACCACGACGGACAAGTAGTAGATCAACGTGTTCGAGTGTGCTCTTTAGTGGATCGCGAACCACAGCCTTTGGCAAAGTTAGTTCGGTCTTTCCATCAATAACGATATCTAGAAGCACGTTAGAGGTCTTTAGCGCGTTACCAAGTTCGCGTACAGGAAGTGCAACGTGTCTTGGCTTCTCGCCGTGTCCGTAGATAACTGCTGGAACTAGTCCATCGCGACGTGCACGACGTGATGCACCCTTACCAAATTCGGTACGGACAACGCCATTGATTGTTACTTCAGCCATTTTTAACCTCTCGCCTTCTTGTAGCGGCAGAGAGTTATGAATCTAACTTTCGTCGATTACGGTTATAAACCCTCGCCGGAATAGCCCGAAGGCTACCCCAGATCAGGAGTGTCCGTCAAAAAGGCTTGTTACAGAGCCATCTTCGAAGACTTCGCGAATCGCCCGCGCGATTAACGGCGCAATAGATAGCACAGTTAATCCATCGAAGTGATTCTCAACTGGAATCGGAAGGGTATTGGTTACCACCACTTCTGATGCCTTTGAATTCTTTAATCTATCGATTGCCGGTCCGCTAAAGACTGCATGTGTCGCTGCGATGATTACATCTTTTGCGCCAGCATCAAATAGCGCATCCACCGCTTTAGTAATTGTTCCGGCAGTATCAATCATGTCATCGATAACAACACAGGTACGTCCTTGGACATCGCCAACTACGCGACCGGTTGTTGATTCGTTAGGAATCAACGGGTTACGTGTTTTATGAATAAATGCAATTGGACAACCACCAAGCAAATCTGACCAACGCTCTGCAACGCGTACTCGTCCTGAATCTGGCGAGACGATAGTGAGTTGCGAGCGATCAACTTTGCTTCCAACGTGATTTGCAAGTAGTGGTAATGCAAATAGATGATCCACTGGACCATCAAAAAATCCTTGAATCTGTGAGGTATGTAAATCAACAACCATCAATCTATCTGCACCGGCAGCTTTAAATAGATCTGCCATCAATCGCGCAGAAATTGGTTCGCGACCGCGGTGCTTCTTATCTTGACGAGCATATCCGTAGAAAGGTGCAACTACTGTGATGCGTTTTGCTGATGCACGTTTTAGCGCATCAATCATGATTAGTTGCTCCATGATCTGTTTGTTAACTGGAGCAGCATGAGATTGAATTACGAATGCATCGCTGCCACGAACAGATTCTTCGAAACGTACGAAAATTTCACCATTAGCAAAGTCATAAGCCGATGTCGGAGTTAAAGTGATACCTAACTCTGAGGCGACAGATTCCGCGAGCTCAGGGAATGCTCTTCCGGTAAAGATTCGCAATCGTTTTTCGGACGAAAGGCGAAGCTCGCTCATCTTTATTCTCCTTTTTCTGATTCTGCTTTTTCAGCAGCGCTTGCGGACTTGGTGCCTGGACGTTTACGCAGAACCCACCCTAGAACATTTCTCTGCTTAGAGCGGGCAACTCCAATCGCGCCTGCTGGCACATCTTCAGTAATTACAGATCCAGCTGCGGTGTAAGCGCCATCTCCGACTGAAACTGGCGCAACCAACATGGTGTCGCTGCCAATTCGCACATAGTCGCCAATTTCGGTGCGATGTTTCTCAACCCCGTCATAATTAACAACGATGGTCGCTGCACCAATATTTGTGCCTTCTCCAATTGTGGCATCACCAATATATGAAAGATGTGGAACTTTTGAACCTTCTCCGATTTGTGAATTCTTTATCTCTACGAAAGCGCCAGCTTTACTTTCATTGGCTAGAACTGTGCCGGCACGCAAATATGTGTATGGACCAACTGTGGCATTAGCGCCAATTTCTGCAGCTGTGCAGTTGGATTCTTTAACTATTGCACCTGAATTTACTGCGCAGTCTTCCAGCACGGTGCGTGGCCCAATAACCGCGCCAGAAGCTATTGCAGTGGCACCAAGTATTGAAGAGCCTGGAAGAACAGTCACATCACTAGCGATTGTTACGGTGTCATCAATCCAAGTTGTAGCTGGATCCAGAATTGAAACACCATTACGCATGTGGCGTTCATTGATGCGATCTCTAAGGAGCGCTGCTGCCTCTGCAAGTTGAATTCGGTCGTTTACACCAAGAGTCTCTGTAAAGTCTTCGCAAATAATCGGCGCTACTTTTCCGCCTGCTTGCCTAATCAATTCAATGGCGTCAGTTAAATAAAGCTCGCCTTGCGCATTATTGCTCTTAAGTTTGGCGATGGAGCTAGTTAAACTCTCAAAATCAAAGAGATAAACGCCTGAATTGATTTCAAATATCAATTTCTGATCTTCAGAAGCATCTTTCTCTTCTACGATTTTAAGGAGTAAATCTTGATCATCTCTAATAATGCGGCCATACCCAGTTGGATCTGGATGTTCTGCAGTCATAACTGAAGCGGTGTATCCGCCAGCATTATGTGCTGTAACAAATTCTTTGAGTGTTTCACCTTTTAACATCGGAGTATCGCCAGCCAAAATCAAAACTTGGCCACTGGACTTAGCTGCCTTAACGCCTTCAAGTGCGATTTGAACTGCATGACCAGTTCCATTGCGCTCTGCTTGAAATACTGCAATGGCATCTGGTGCAATTTCACCAAGATGGCTTTCGACTAATTCGCGTCCTGATCCGACAACAATTCTTAACTCTTTTGGATTAACCGCATCGATTGCATTTAAAACATGACCTAAGAGAGTGCGACCCGCAATTGAATGGAGAACTTTTGGAAGTTGAGACTTCATGCGCGTGCCTTCGCCTGCGGCTAGCACTATCGCTTGCTCAATCACTAGATAATTCTAATGCGAGTTTGAATAGACGGATATCGCTTAGTAATGGTGGCTCCGCCACCTGGTATCGATCCAGGACCCTGGGCTTCAAAGGCCCATGTGCTAGCCACTACACAATGGCGGAACCCGTATTCTCTCTTATAAGCGGCTTTTCACCAAAATCCGCTAATTTCTCAATACTCTTAGGCCGACATGAGCCGAGAAAATATTGATCGCGACAGAAACAATGCAGTTGATGAAGTAGATCGGATTATCGCTGCATGGAAAAAAGAGCGACCAGATCTAGATTTCTCACCACTTGCAGTGTTATCGCGAATTACCAGAATTTCAAAACATTTAGATATTGCGCGACGTAATGCTTTCGCCGAACTTGATACTTGGGGTTTTGATGTTTTGGCTTCACTGCGTCGTGTTGGAGATCCGTATCAACTTTCTCCTGGTCAATTAATCCAAGAAACAATGGTTACCAGCGGCACCATGACCAATCGCTTAGATCGATTAGAAGAACTGGGGCTAATCACGCGCACACAAGATCCTAATGATGGCCGTGGAATTTTAGTTACCTTAACCAAATCAGGCGCAAAAGCTGTAGATAGCGCCATGGAAGATCTTTTAAATCGCGAACGGGAATTATTAAAAGTCTTTACTAAAAACGAACAGGCCGAAATAGCCAATTTGCTACGAGAACTATTACAAGAACTTTCAATGCAATATCAAGAGAACCAAGAGAACCAAGAGAACCAAGAGAACACAGAAAACCTAGATTGAGCTAAGCGTTAATTAATTAACGGCAACCACTTTTGCACCAGGAACGGGGCCTTGTGCTCGTGCCACGCTTCCAACAACGCCACTAGAAGTCAGCGCAACTGCCAAATCCAAAGAATGATCTTCGTCAGCTACCAAGAAAGCTACAGATGGACCAGAACCAGAAACGATTCCACCGAGCGCTCCATATTCATGGCCCATATCTAAAATTAAGCGGAGCGCTGGCCGTAATGAACATGCTGCAGCTTGCAGATCATTGGTTAAACATTTACCAACTCGGACCGAATCACCTGATAGAAGTGCTTGTAATAATTCATCATTTAACGCTGGCGATTTGATATCAAGGCCAGTTCTTAAGCGATCGCATTCGGCATAAACCGCGGGTGTAGATAAACCATTACTAGATACCGCAATAACCCAACTGTAATTTCCACGCGAAAGTGCGGGGGTAACGTCATCGCCTCTACCCCGGCCAATCGCAGTGCCGCCGTGCAACATAAATGGCACATCGCTACCTAAATGGCTGGCCACCACGCTTAATTCATCTTTGCTTAAATTCAAACCATAAAGTTGATCAATCGCCAGCAAGGTACCAGCAGCATCTGCGCTACCACCTGCCATACCTCCAGCAACCGGAATCTTCTTGTTGATGCTGATTTCTAATTCGCGTTTGGTACCAAATTTATCTGCCATTAAATCAACAGCTTTAGCTACTAGATTGCTGTTATCTAATGGAACGCCAGAAACATAATCACCACTTATTGAAATTGAAAATTCAGAAGCATCTTGGATTTTAATGTTATCTAATAACGAAACTGCTTGAAATACTGTTACTACTTCATGGTAACCATCAGACTCTTTAGGGCCGACCGCTAATTGCAAGTTCACCTTTGCCGGAACTTGCACTTCTACGGATTTATAGCGCACGACTTAAGACTAGTGGAGATTAGTTGAGTTTAGAAACTTGCCTTGCAATCGCACAATAATCATTTATCTCTAAAGCCTCGCCACGCAAAGTAGGTTCAATACCAGCAGCATTAATGATTGCTTCTGAATTTGGGCCTAAAACTTTGGACATTGAAGATCTAATCATCTTTCTGCGCTGAGAGAATGCGGCATCTATCAATGCAAATACTTCTCTTCTAAATTCTTCACTACCCAAAGCTTCGTGTCGTTTGAAATAAACTAATTTCGAATCAACATTTGGTACTGGCCAGAAAATATTCCTTGAAATGTTGCCGGATAATGAAAGCAATGCCCACCAGGCAGCCTTCAAACTTGGCACACCAAAATCTTTACTACCGGAAGTTGCAGCCAGCCGATCTGCTACTTCGGCCTGCACCATTACGACTCCTTCACGTAAAGATGGAAATCTTTCTAAAAGATTTAGTAGCACCGGAACCGAAACGTTATAAGGCAAATTTGCCACTAAAACTGTTGGTGACATAGGTAATTCAGTTACTTCCAGCGCATCGCGATTGATTACCGTCAACTTCGCTTCAGGTGCATGACGTGACACAGTTTCTGGAAGTTGCTCGGCCAAGCGCTTATCAATTTCAATGGCAATCAAGGGCACTTGTAACTCTAGTATTGCTAAAGTTAAAGAACCCAAACCTGGACCAATTTCTAAAACCACATCTTCTGGGTTAATTGAAACTTGGCGGACGATTTTCTGGCAAACATTTCCATCAATTACGAAATTCTGACCCAAACCTTTTGATGGATTTAAATTGAGTGCCGCAGCTAACTCTCTTATTTCAGTTGCGCCAAGTAATGACATTATTCAAACGATCCAAAGAGTCGAAGCGCATTAGCAGTAGTAACGGTTGCTACATGTTCAGGAGTTTGGCTACGTTCAGCTGCAATGAATCGCACAATATTTGCAATTTGGGCCGGGGTATTAAGCGCGCCTCTATGCGGGGATGGTGCTAAAAATGGAGAGTCCGTTTCTACTAATAACAATTCATCAGGCACATATTGCACCGCTTCTCGCAAAGCAGGTGCATTTTTGAATGTAACGGTTCCAGCAAAAGAGAGCACGTAACCTCTCTCAACACAGTATTTTGCCATCGCTAAATCACCGGAATAGCAATGAAAAATCGTCTTCTCAGGCGCGCCTACCTCCTCTAAAACTTTCAATACATCTTCATGCGCATCGCGATCGTGTATAACTAGTGCTAAGCCATTTTCTTTAGCAATCTGAATATGGCGCTTAAAAGAATTTCTTTGAATTTCTTGTAGCTCGGGTGGAGTGCGGAAATAATCAAGACCAGTTTCACCGATAGCGCGAACTCTTGGGTGCTTTGCAAGTTCTGAAATAGTCGCTAAATCAGCTTCTAAATCACTTACAACTGGAGCTTCATTTGGATGTAGCGCTACCGCTGCCAAAACTTTACCTGGATATTGTTCCGCTAACTTTACGCACCACTTTGATTGTTCAGCCGAATAACCAACTTGAACCAATCTAGTTACGCCCGCTGCAGTTGCTGCTGCAATTACCTCTGCAATTTCTGGCGAATCTGGTGAAGTGTTAGTAACAATTTCTAAATGTGCATGCGCATCAATTGCTGGAACTTGCAACGGCTGCGGTGCAGGTGGAAGTTCTCGGTCTAAATCTCGATTGTGGCGATCAGCCACTTACTCTTCCAATCTTGGAAATAGAGGAGCGCTCTTCATGACTTTGCTACCAGCTGGCAATGTTCCCCACTTTGCTACATCTTCTATGCGCTGTTCGGAGATCGCACCTAAACTTTCAGTCGCACCAAGACTCTGCCATAGCTTCTCGCAGCTTTCTGGCATCACCGAGTGAAGTAGAACTGCTAGCGCACGAACTCCTTCTGCGGTGTTGTAGAGAACTTCTAATAATTTACTTCGATTGGCTTCATCTTTTGCAAGTGTCCAAGGTTCCATTTCGGTAACGTAAAGATTTAACCGTTTGCAGAAATCCATAATTTGCAAGATTCCGCTTTGGAAATCTAGCGCACACATTGCTTTATCGGCGCTAACCACAGTTTGTTGAAGTATCTGAGCTAGCTCTCCGCCATTAGTTGGCGCAGGAATCTGACCATCGCAATATTTTTCAATCATCGCCGTGATTCGAGAAGCCAAATTACCGAAATCGTTAGCTAATTCGCTGGTGTATCGCGCCGACATGTCTTCCCAAGAAAACGAACCATCGCTTCCAAACGGAATTGCACGCATAAAGTAATAGCGGAAGGCATCTACCCCAAAGTGATTGGTGATATCGCTAGGAGCGATACCAGTTAACTTGCTCTTTGACATCTTCTCGCCACCAACTAGTAACCAACCATGCGCAAAAACTTTCTCTGGCACAGGTAAACCCGCAGCCATCAACATTGCCGGCCAGATCACTGCGTGAAAACGGAGAATATCTTTACCAACCAAGTGCACATTAGCAGGCCAAGTTGCCGTAAATTTCTTACCACCTTCAGTGTCAGGCGCATCGCCCAAACCAACAGCAGTCGCATAATTTAAAAGCGCATCAAACCAAACATAAACCACTTGCTTGGTATCCCAAGGCACTGGAATTCCCCATGAAAAAGTGGAACGCGATATTGAAAGATCTCTAACTTCTCCTTCAAGGAAAGCGATAACTTCATTTCTTGCGCTTTCAGGTTGGCAAGCATCTGGATTCTCTTTGTAACGCTTTAAAAGCGCATCTTTGAAATCAGAGAGTTTAAAGAACCAGTTATCCTCATCAACAATCTCTACTGGTTTTCCGTGTATTGGACATAATTTTTGTCCGCCCTCGTCCAATAAATCGCCTGGCAATTTAAACTCTTCGCATCCCACACAATATGGACCTTCAAATTTTCCAGAATAAATAAAACCTTTATCTTTTAAGCCTTGCAAAAAGCTCTGTACTCTGACTTTATGTCGTTCTGATGTGGTTCTTATAAAATCATCATTAGCAATATTCAATGCTTGCCAATTTGGCAGCCATGCTTCTTCTACTAATTTATCTACCCAAGCTTGTGGCGCAACATCATTTGCATCAGCAGTGCGCATGACTTTTTGACCGTGCTCATCGGTTCCAGTTAAGTACCAAGTAGGTTCGCCTTTTTGCCTATGCCATCTAGTCAAAACATCACCAGCTACTGTGGTGTAAGCATGGCCAATATGTGGCGCATCATTTACGTAATAAATGGGCGTAGTTACGTAATAAGCCTTCTTGGTCATCTGCCTATTCTAATCGTGAATTACTGAGCTTTTTTCGCATTAACCATGGCATCAAAAACCAGGCGCTTTGCCAAATTCAATTCCTGCGCCACCGTAGCAATCGCTTCTTTTCGTTCCATGCCAGCATCTTCCAATTCTCGAACTTTTATAACCAATTCCTTCTCGGTGATCTCTTTCGCACCAACTTCTGCACCAGATATCACGATTGTGATTTCTCCTAGAATCTCTTTTGATGCTGCCCATGACTTTAACTCTGCTAGCGATCCACGAATTACTTCTTCGTATGTCTTAGTCATCTCACGACAAACTACCGCTGCACGCTCTGATCCAAGAATTAAAACGGCCGACTCTAATGTTTCTGTAAGTCGGTGTGGTGCTTCAAAAATAACAATGGTTCGACTTTCAAATTTTAGCGATTCAAAGAATTTCTCCCGAGCCCCTTGAGTTCTAGGAACAAATCCCTCAAAACAGAATCTATCTGTAGGCAAACCCGAAAGCGCTAAAGCGGTTGTTACTGCGCTTGGACCTGGAATAACTTCAATTGGAATCTTTTGATCTATTGCACTTCTTACTATTTTAAATCCCGGATCACTAACGGTCGGCATCCCAGCATCAGTTACAACTAAGACAGTTGCACCTTCAATTAAGGATTTAATCAATGATTCTGTTCGCTCTACTTCATTGCCCTCAAAGAATGAGATTATCTTTGCATTTGTTTTGATATTCAGATCTTGGCAGAGCCTTTGAAAGCGCCGAGAATCTTCGGCAGCGATAATTTCTGCCTGCTTTATTGCTTCGACCAAACGGGGTGAGGCATCTTTAGGATTTCCAAGCGGAGTTCCTGCAAGTTGCAACTTCATGTGCGCAATCATCTCATCTACTCTTTACTTATGTTTCCCGCTTTGGCCATCACCTTTTTGGCATTTCTTCTACGGATCTTCAATCTCTCTACCCCCAAGGGTCTGGTGTTTGATGAGCTTTATTATGTTGATGGTGCCCGCGATTATTTGAAATATGGTGTCGAACTAACCGATGGAAAAGCAGAATTTGTAGTCCATCCCCCAGTTGGTAAATGGCTAATTGCTGCTGGAATCAAACTCTTTGGTGATAATGAATTTGGTTGGAGAATTGCAGTAGCCATAGCTGGAACGCTAACTGTTTATTTGACCGCGAAGATTGCACAACGAATATTCCATGAAAATAAGTGGGCGACTTTAGCTGCGCTTTTGATGACACTTGATGGTTTGAATCTCGTAATGTCTCGAACAGCTCTCTTAGATATCTTCTTGACTTTATTTGTCCTTTTGTCAGTGAACGCGTGGTTAAAAGGCAACTATTTATCACTTGCAATTTACCTTGGACTTGCGATGGGAAGCAAATGGAGCGGAATCTATTTTGTCGCAATTCTTTTGATTCTAGAATTTGCACTTAACAGAAAATTAATTCGAATACTAAAAGTTGGAACAACTTCCGCGTTGGTATATCTCTCCTCTTGGGTTGGCTGGTTTAGTTCAAGTAATGGTTGGGATAGAAATTCAAAATCAAATCCTTTGGCATCTTTGATTAATTACCATCAGGAAATGTTGAATTTTCATACCGGCTTAACTGAAAAACATTCTTATCAAGCTAATCCCTGGAGTTGGATTGTTATGGGAAGACCAACGTCTTTTTATTATCAATCTCCGAAAGGTTGCGGTGCCAAAAGTTGCGCACAAGAGGTATTAGCAATTGGTACGCCGATACTTTGGTGGATTGGCGCAATGGCTTTACTCTTCTTAATTGGAGCAAATCTTCATAACTTTGCAATGCGAGAATTAGATTTAGGAGTTTTGATTCCATTTATCGGAATTTTAGCTGGCTATCTTCCGTGGTTTTTCTTCCAAGAGCGCACGGTTTTTGCTTTCTATGCAATAGTTTTTCAGCCATTCTTAATACTAGCGATAGTGCTGCTAGCTAAAGTCGCCTACGAATATCACCAAAATTTCAAGTATTTGATAGGGCTATTTGTAATCTTAATAGCTTGGAACTTTATCTACTTCTATCCACTCTTTACCGGCAGCATCACAACTTACGATGCTTGGCTTGCAAAGATGTGGTGGAGTTCTTGGATTTAGTCGTTAACAGCTTTATCGCGCTTTAGCGCGCTCTCTTCAGCAAGCTGCTGATCAAATACTTCATCTGCACTTGGTGCCGCAGCTGCGAGCGCTTCGCGTTCGAGACGCTGTTGTTCTTCGCTCCAAGCTCCGGGAGTAGTTAAATCAATAACTCTTCTAGGGGCAACTGCTTTTGGTGCATTCACATAAGTAGGTGTTGGCACGCTACTTGGCATCCATGAATTTCTAGTTGCAGCAGTGCCCTGTGGCAACAAAACAATTCCAGTTATTTCGCGTTCTGCAAGCGGTACCCATAACTCTGGTTCGTGTTTTGGTGAAACCACTTCCGATAAATTGATGTGTGAAACACCTTGAGTACTTTTCTGTAGATTTTCGATACGACGTCTTTGAATTCTTTCGCGATTGATTGAGCGGCGGGTGTGTGCCAAATAGACAACAAAACCTGAAATTGGAATTGCGATGTATGCCCAATTTAATAAGTTCATAGTTGCACCTACAGTCGTAGCAATCAAAGTTGAAACAATTAATAAGAAAAGAATTCGACGTCGCATTAGAAGTTGTGACTTCTTATATGGTTCATCTAAATCTGTATGTATGGCCATTGAATAAACACTCTGTGCATCGCCGGCAACAACTCTTAACGCGCTCTTGTAGCGCTCTACCGACTTGCCCGAGAACTCATCATGTGTATGAATCCAACGGGGCAAGAAGTAAGCAATCCACATTCCGATGATTGCTAAATAAATAATTGCCGAGGCCATGATGGCCAAAGATTAGTATTGGAAATGTCCGATTTCGGGTATTTAGACCCTACTTAATCACTAAATTTTCTCGGACATAGCAATGGTGATCTCGCCATGCCCCATCGATATGTAAGTAATTCCGACGTAGACCTTCGAATACGTAGCCGCATTTTTCTGCCACTTTTATAGATGGTTGATTCTCTGGTCTGATATTTATCTCAATTCGATGTAGTTCCAGCTCCGAAAATGCAAAATCTGTGACCATCTTTACCGCTTCTGTCATATAGCCACGGTTGGCATGGCTTTGATCTATCCAATAACCAATGTGCCCACCACGTAGTGCGCCATAAATAATGCCACTTAAATTTATTTGGCCAATGAGGTTGGGTCCTTTGAAAATCCCAAATGAATATGAGCGGCCAGCTTTCGCCTCTTTTCTTGCGCTACTTACCATCCGCCTAAAACTCGGTGCAATCGATAAATCTGAGGAGTTTGGTGTGGTTGCTTCCCAGTTCGAAAGCCAATTTCGATTTAACGCACGTACTCGACGCCATTGGTTTCGATCTCCGAACTGAAATGGCCTTAGTGTGATTTCCCCATTGCTTAGTTCAATCATCACTTTATACATCACTTTATGCGGGGCAGAATCACTGTCGTTATATTATCGCCAGCTTTTAATTTATCACCTGGACTAACCGAAACCATAGCATTGGAATTTGCCAGACTTAAGAAATCTTCTTGCTCAGGAAAAATGTGTACCGATTGGTTATCTTCGCTTAATTGTGCCAAAAGATAGCTACGGTTATTAATTGAGTTTGGGTAATCGCGCTCGAGTTTGGCTTTTACCGATGGGCAATAAATCTCTTTGGCACCCAACATAGTTCTGATCATTGGGCGAACAAATAGCTGCATCGCAATGTAGGCACTGATTGGTTCCCCAGGTAGTGTTATTACTGGGGTTTTATCTGGACCAATCGCGCCGTAATTAAAACGGCCCGTATTTTCTAACTCTAAATCCACAATTTTGATTTCGCCAAGTGATGAAATCGCTCTGGTAATTAGATCAAAAGAGTCATCATGTCTTTCTCCGCTAATGACAATCAAATCCGCGCGAACTAATTGATCTTCAACTACATCTTTTAATTCGGTTTCGTTATCGGGGATCGAATGAACTCGATAACCCACGCCCCCAATTTCACGGACAATTGTGGTCAGTTGCCAAGAATTGGTTTCGAATTCCTGTGAACCGGTTATTGGGTTTCCCGGCTCAATTAAATCTGGACCCGCTGAAATTACTACAACACGTGGTTGCGGCCTAGTTGGAAGATGTCCCAATCCAATGGAAGCTGCTAAACCAATGGTGGTTGATCTAATTGGCGCACCCGCCTTTAGCAACAATCGCTCCGCTGCAAATAAGTCTTCCGCCAATGTGGCCCCATGTGCATCAAGTAGCGGTAAATCTATTGAATCTAGCGGGCGGACAATTGAAAGTAGCGCGGTTAAGAACTCATCTACTCGCATTCGCTCTAACATATTCCCATCCTATTTCAATCAATAGCTGAAACTAGTGAAGGGCGCGACCGTGAGTAGCAAAGCAGAACTTCGAGAGAAGTTTCGTCAGTTACGTGATTCACATCCAGGACATGATGATTATCTTCATCTCCTAGAACTTCCTGAGATTAAAAGCGCCAAAGTTGTAACTAGTTACTATCCGATGCCCGGCGAACCTAATTTAATCTCTTTAAATGATGCCCTTGTTTCTATAGGAAAAACTCTTCTGTTACCTCGCATCGTCAATAAACAGATGGAATTTGTGCAATTCCAGAATAACTTGGTGGTTAGAGGTAAATTTCATGAACCTACTGGAAACATCTTCATTGGTGAAATAAATGTTGTATTGGTACCAGCTCTAGCAATTGATAAAACCGGTATTCGACTTGGCCAAGGTGGCGGATATTACGACCGATTCTTAACAAAGACATCTGCTATTCGAATCGGAATAATTCATGAACGTGAATTTTGCAAGAAGCCGCTACCTAAAAAGTGGTTTGATCAACCAGTAGAGATTATTGCTACTGAAAATAATGTGATTCGAGTTTCTTAACTTTCTCGATCTCTGCGCGCTAACTCCGCTAAATACTGGTTATATTTAGTTAAATCATCTGCTTCGCCCATCGCGCTTGCACGAGCTGCATTCCGATCGATGCGTCTTGTCTCTTTTTTATCATCACGCATCCATTGGATGAAAGCTGCTGCCAAAGCAATCAAAATTGGAATTTCGCCCATGGCCCAACCAATCGCGCCACCTGTGAACTGATTCTGCAAGAGGTCAAGGTTCATAGGGTTGCCAATAGAAATGTAGTAACCGCCATCCAACAAAGTAGTTGCTGACATCAGTGCAATTGAGAAGAAGGCATGAATACTCATTGCGGCAAAGAGAATCACAATTCTCACCACATTTGGTGGGCGATTTGGGTTTGGATCTACGCCCACTATTACGTGGAAGAAGAGAGTTCCTGCCAATAAAAAGTGGAAGTTCATAAATAGATGGCCAAGGTGGCTTCCCATAAGATCCCCAAATAACCCTGTGAAATAAAGTGCAAAGAGCGAACCATCAAAAATCAAAAGCGCAACTACTGGGTTAGTTATGAACTTGGCGTATTTTGAATGCAAGAAACGAATCAAGAGATTTCTTAAACTTTCATCTTCTGGGCTAGCACCTGCTGGCAAAGTACGTAGCGCCAAAGTAATTGGCGCACCTAAGACCAATGGAATTGGTGCAATCATTCCTAAAATCATGTGTTCAATCATGTGATAAGAAAAACCAAAATGCGCATAAATGCCAATTGCACCATTTATTGCATAGTTAACAACAAATAAACCAAGCATGAACGAGATCGTGCGACCAACTGGCCAATGGTCACCTCGCTTGCTCATCACCCTAACTCCTTTCAGATAGAGCAATGCAGCAAATATGAGTAAAGCCAAAGTTAAAGCATCGGGTTGATAAGCAAAGATCCAAGTAGATAAATCTGGAGTACCTGGAAAGCGCAATCCAACTAAGTTTTCAATTGGATCAATTACTCCTGGCCGTATAGCCGGTGTAGAACGGCTTAATAAAGTTCCAAATAGAATTATCAAAACTAATAATGAAAATTCAAAACGAATTAATTTTGAAATATCTAGATTGCGATGAAGTCTCCTTCTTACAATATTTGCTAAAGCAAGTAAGAGCACAGTCAGAATTGCTTTCTGACCCAACAAAGTGGCATAGGCACCTTGCCAAGCATCTTTAAAGTTCATGCGCAGCCAAGCATTGACTATGCCGCTAATAATCACCGAAATTGCTGCCCACATGGCTAAAGTTGAAAAGCGTTTTAGCGCGATCTCTTTATCTAATTCTCGATTAAAAATAATGGCTGCTAAGCCGCCAACCCAGAGTGCTAAAGCAACTACGTGCACCAAAAGAGTGCCAATTGCAGCTAAGTGTGATCCGCCAGATGCCGAATGGCTCTCAAAAATCGGAGCTGCAATGCCCGCAATACCAAGCGCTAGCAATATTGAAAGATATGAAACGCGTTGCACTAAACCTACTGAGATCGCTATTAATAACGCACCTATAGCTTGGAATAACAGGAATTTACCTAAAGATATTTGCGTCAGAAATGAGCGCAACATGATGGCATCAAATGCATTCCAGAAGGGAATCTCTAATATCTCTGCCAAAGTTGCCACGACAAATAGAGTTGTGGAAATAAACCAGAGAAACGCTAAAACTCTAATTCGAAATTTGATTACCACCAACTCGTGGCGAATTTGGCCATTTTGATTGGTGGCCAAAAATGCCAAAGCTAAAAGATAACCAATAGTTAAGGTTCCAAATAGCAGGTAACTAAATTTAGTTCCGGCTAAAAATAAATCTAGCAATTAGCGCTCGTTATATAGTTTCTTGCCGTACCAAACTAAACCGATAGCTACCAATAATCCAGCGACGCCTACCAAAATTACAAAGATAGTTGTCCCAATATTGCTCTTACTTTGAATTTCAGCATCTTTAGTTTGAGTTGGTTTTGGGGTTGTTACTTGATCCGGTGCGTTATATGTAAAGGTATAACTTCCAACTAAAGGAATATCGGTATCGGAAACCAAAGAATATTCGACTGTATAAATACCTTTTTCTTTAAGTGCAAGCAATCCGACAACTGCATTAGTGCCATCAATTGTTAAAGCACCGTCATCTACTTGCTTTCCATTTGGATCTGTAACTTTTATTTCACTACCTAAACTGGCAAGCGGAGTATCAGTACTCAAAGTAACTGCACTTGGTGCAATAGTTAAAATTGTTCCACTCAGCGGAGAAGTGCTAATCAATGAATTTGCCGAGATTGGAAGCGCTGAAAGAAATGAAATACTTAAAGCAAAGAAGAATGAAAAGATGAATTTAGAACCCATTGGTGTGGTTCGCGTTACAGCTTTGGCATCAAGCGCCTTCATATCTGACCTCCAATTCGCATCAATACTCTCACTTCTCTAGAATTTATTTCAATGAATTGATCGGATTAACCACCGTGGTGAGGCGGAACATCTGCCTTTATCTCGGCCTCGCGCTTGGCGCGTTCGAGCGAATCATCTGGGTCAATTTCATCTGAAGTTACTTCCGGCCAAAGATTGCTCACATCGCAATTGTAAAGGCTTGAAGCAGGTTGAAGATAGTTAAAAATAGAAGCGCTAAAGGGGTCTTATGTTTGAGAAGTTAGGGCGTTTAACTGTACGTCGCAGCAAACTGGTTTTAATTTCTTTCGTAATTTCGATGTTGGCAGCAGGCGCAGTTGGAATTTCTGTTTTTGGCAAGCTTGATTCTGGTGGCTATTCCGACCCAAATAGCGAATCCATGAAAGTCTGGAATTACTTCAAAGAGAATTTAAAGACTAGAGATGCAGGCGTCATCTTTGTCGTTGATGGCAAAGATCGCTCAGTTAATGATCCCACTGTAGTTAACGAAGCGCTGGCTCTAGAAAAAGAGGTAGCAAAAGTTTCAGGTGTATCCAGCACGCTCTCCTATTGGAGTTCTGGTAATCAACCTACATTAGTATCAAAAGATGGCAACGCTGCTTATCTTTTAATTTATGCAAAGTCAGATGACTTTGCCAAAGTTTCAGAATTAGGTAAAGAGCTACAAAGTAAATTTGATGGAGATTACAAATCACTTCGCATTTATGCCAGCGGCAATGGCGTAATTACTTCGGCAATCAATGGTCGAATTTCAAAAGATTTAGCTATCGCTGAAGCAATTTCGATTCCGCTCACCTTCATACTTCTAATTTTTGTCTTTGGTGCACTAGTTGCCTCTGCGATGCCGCTCTTTGTTGGCGTCTTCGCAATTTTGGGAGCGTTCTTTTTACTCTTCCTGATTACCCAAGTAACAACAGTCAGCGTATTTGCTTTGAACTTAGTTACCGGTATGGGTTTAGGACTTGGTATTGATTATTCATTGTTAATGGTCAATCGCTTTAGAGAAGAACTGCATAATGGAAAATCTGTTGAAGAGGCTGTTGTGACTACAGTCAAAACTGCTGGAAAAACTGTTTTCTACTCCGGTCTTACCGTTGCTGTGACTTTAGGTTCGATGGTGGTATTTCCGCAACCATTCTTGAAATCATTTGGCTACGCTGGTGTTAGCGTTGTGATGATTGCTATCTTGAGCGCGATTATTCCATTGCCAGCGCTCATGAACTTACTGGGACATAAAGTGGATAAATTTGTAGTTAGAAAATCTGGCTTAACTCCAAAATCTGACGGTCGTTGGGCGCAAACTGCACGATTTGTAATGCGCAGGCCCCTACCAGTTGTGGTTGTTTCATTCTTAATTCTCGCCGCTTTAGCAGCGCCAATTAAAGATATTGTCTTTTCTCAAACTGATGCACGTGTTCTGCCAAAAAGCGATCGAGCAGCTATCGCCTATAACGTGATGTCTGAACGGTTCCCGGGACAGGAAAGTAGTCCAATTGAGATTTTGATTCCTGGTGGAGTGAATTCAGTATCTGATGAAGAGTTAACTAAATATGTTGCCGCAATTCAGAGCACTCCCGGAATTGTTCGCGTTGCACCTAACAAAATTGGTTCAGATATCAGAATACAAGCAATCCAATCCATGGGTCCTAGAACTATTGAAGCAAGTAATTTGATACATGAGTTAAGAAAACTTAATGCGCCAAATGGTGCATTAATTGGTGGCGTTGCTGCAGATTTTACTGATTCGCAAGATGGCATCGCGAATGCTCTTCCATGGGCGTTACTTTGGATAACTATTAGCGTCTTGATTCTGATATTTATTTTTACTGGTTCGATTCTGTTGCCTATAAAAGCAGTTTTATTAAATGTGCTCTCCTTGGCGGCAACTCTAGGTGTACTTACCTACATTTTCATTGATGGAAATCTGAAGTGGTTAGTTGGCGACTTCAGCGCAACAGGAGCGCTGGATACCGGAACCACAATTCTGATTGCAGTAGTCGTATTTGGACTTTCTATGGATTATGAACTCTTCCTACTATCTAGAATCAAAGAAGAACATTTTGCGGGACGCAACAATGAAGATTCCGTCGCAGTTGGTTTACAAAAATCTGCTCGCATAATCACTGCAGCTGCTTTGATTTTGGCAGTTGTCTTCGCCGCTTTCGTAACGAGCGGTGTCACTGCAATTAAAATGATGGGATTTGGAACTGCATTTGCTGTGCTCCTAGATGCCACATTGATTCGCGCATTTTTGGTACCAGCACTTATGAGACTATTTGGCGAATTGAACTGGTGGGGACCGAAGTTTCTAAAGAAGTACACCCTGGACCATTAATCCAGGGTTACCTTTAATTATCTTCGTGCTTGGAATCGGTAATTCGACCGGCATGGCCCGTAGCAGAAGGGTCTAACTTCGTCTTAATCAAGCTGGCCACGGTTGAGATGAAGAGAATTGTGCCGATAACTATCAATGAAGCATTGGTAGAAATCTTTGGGACGTTACCAAACTCTTGATATACCCAAAGCAGAATTAACTTAAATCCTATGAAAACCAAGATAAATGAAAGTCCGAGTGAGAAGTAAACCAACTTCTGCACCAAATTCTTCATTAAGAAGTAGAGCGCTCTGAGTCCTAGTAGCGCAAAAGCATTAGCGGCAAAAACTAAGAAAGGCTCTTGGGTGACACCAAAAGTTGCTGGAATTGAATCCAAAGCAAAGAGTAAGTCAGTGGCGCCAATTGCAATCATCACTAATAGCAATGGAGTTGCAAAACGCTTGCCATTTTCTTTAATGAATAACTTTGTTCCGTGATACTTGTCAGTGAACGCTAATCGGCGTTGTGCAAAATTGACGATCGCGTTATCTCTTAAATCAGGATCTTCATCCCAATGCTGCATCAACTTCACACCGGTCCAAAGAAGAATTGCACCAAAGATTACGAAAGTAAATGCAAATGCTTCAAGCGCTGCAGCGCCAATCGCAATAAATATTGCGCGCATTATCAAAGCCAATACGATTCCTACCATCAGAACTAATTGGTGATAAATAGTAGGTACCGCAAAATTTGCCAGAATGATTATGAATACAAATAGATTATCCATAGATAAGGACTTCTCAACTATGTAAGCTGCAAAATATTCTTTTCCGAATACTGCGCCATAATCTGACCAAACCCAGAGTCCGAATCCAACTGCAACTGCAATATAGAAAACTGACCAAAACGCTGCTTCCTTAAATGAGACATCATGTGGTTTACGAGTTGAAGTCAGTAAATCAAAAAGCAGAAGTCCAAGGATTAGTGCGACTGTAAGGGCCCATATAGAGGTCGTTATATTCACGGCGAAATCGTAGTTGTACAAATGCGTCTAAGCGAATTAAAGGGAATTAAATCGATTTAAGATATTCAATTAATGGTTTAAATGCCGATACTAATTAAATGCGTCCCTGGCCGGAGTTGAACCGGCGACCTACCGCTTAGGAGGCGGTTGCTCTATCCACTGAGCTACAGGGACCTAGATGAAAATCGTTTGCATTTAACTAATGATTTTCAATAGAGATTTCCGTAGAGATTTCCGTAGAGATTTCCGTAGAGATTTCACTATATAGGTATCATTTGCTAAACTCCACTTTAATAATTAATTGGAGTTGATTTCCCCATGGGTATGAAAGCGCTGGTGATCGGCGCTGGCGGAGTCGGACGTGCTATCGCCAACATTGCATCACGAAGAAAATTTATAGATTCATTAATCATTGCTGACCGCACCTTGGCTCGGGCCGAGGAGGCCGTAGTCCGTTTAAAGGATCCCCGCTTTGCCGCGGCACAGGTAAACGCCTCAGACCTTGAGGATGTCCGCGAACTAATTCGTAAAGCACAGCCAGATATCGTTATCAACGCAGTTGATCCTCGTTATGTAATGCCTATCTTCTTAGCTTGCGAAATTGAAAACACCAATTACATCGATATGGCGATGTCGCTTTCACGACCACATCCACATTATCCATACACCGAAACTGGTGTGAAGCTTGGCGATGAACAGTTTGCACGCGACTGGAATTGGGGCGAACGTAAAATATTTGCTTTAGTTGGCATGGGTATTGAGCCAGGGCTTTCTGATGTCTTTGCTAAATATGCATCTGATCATTTATTTAGTCGTATTGATTCAATCACGGTTTTAGATGGCTCTAACTTGGTCGTTGAAGGTTACGAATTTGCACCTTCATTCTCGATTTGGACCACGATTGAAGAATGTTTAAATCCACCAATTGTTTGGGAAGATGGTCGCGGTTGGTTTACCACTGAGCCATTTAGTGAATTAGAAATTTTTGATTTCCCTGAAGGCATCGGCCCAGTTGAATGTGTAAACGTTGAGCACGAAGAAGTCGTTTTAATACCTCAGAAAATTGATGCGAAGAAAGTTAACTTTAAGTATGGCTTAGGAGCTCAATTCATCACCACACTTAAAACAATTCACATGCTTGGTTTAGATCGTAAAGAGAATGTAGATGTTCAAGGCATTTCAGTCGCCCCGCGCGATCTACTTGCCGCATCACTTCCTGATCCAGCAACTTTAGGTCATCGCATGCATGGTAAAACTTGTGCCGGTGTCTTAGTTAAAGGTTTAAACAAAGAAGGTAAGCCTTACTCTTGCTATATCTATAACGTGGTCGATAATGATTGGTCTATGCAGGAATATGGGGATCAAGCTGTAGTTTGGCAGACTGCCATCAATCCTGTGATTGCCATGGAGTTAATTGCAAAAGGTATTTGGAAACCAGAAGGTGTTAACGGTCCAGAGTGGTTTGATGCCAAGCCATTCTTAGACTTGCTGGAACAATATGGAACGAATTGGAAAATCAGAGAAGAGAGCACTGAAGGTATCGAGCCTTAATGGCAGCAAACAAACTTGAATCAAAGACTGATTACGATGTAATCGTTATTGGTTCTGGTTTTGGTGGCTCCGTTGCTGCACTTCGATTAGCCGAAAAAGGCTATCGAGTATGTGTAATTGAAGCAGGCGCAAGATTTGAAGATAAAGATTTTCCAAAAACATCTTGGCGCTTACGTAAATTCTTATATGCACCGCGTGTTGGCTTAAACGGTATTCAACGCATCCACAAACTTCCCGATGTCTTTGTGCTTTGCGGCGCTGGAGTTGGCGGAGGTTCATTGGTTTATGCAAATACGCTCTATCAACCTGGAGACGAATATTTCCAAGATCCCCAATGGCGAGATATCACTGATTGGAAAAGTGAATTAGAACCTTGGTACCAACTTGCTCGTCGTATGTTAGGTGTTGTCACCAATCCCTTCTTCTCAAATAGCGATCACGCGATGAAAAAGGTAGCCGAAGAAATGGGCGTCGGTGATACCTTCAAATTAGCTCCGCTCGGAATTTATTTTGGCGATCAACCAGATGTTCGCCATCCTGATCCATATTTCGGTGGTGATGGTCCAGAACGTAAAAGCTGCATTAATTGCGGTGAATGCATGACTGGTTGCCGACACAATGCCAAAAATACTTTAGTTAAAAACTATTTATATTTTGCAGAAAAACTGGGCGTTGAGATCAAAGACTCAACTACCGTCACAGAAATTTTCCAACACGAAGGTCGCTGGAAGGTTAAAACAAAATCTTCAAAATCTTGGTTACCTATCACAAAAGAGTTAAGTGCAAATGAAGTTATTGTGGCCGCTGGAACATATAACACTCAAAAACTTCTACATCGCATGAAAAGTAATGGAAACTTGAATTTACCTAGCGCACTTGGCTCATTATCACGGACTAATAGTGAATCACTAGTTGGCACCATCATGCCTAGCACCAAAATAGATTTCTCAGAAGGTGCTGCAATTACCTCTTCTTTCTTTCCAAATTCAAATACACATGTCGAACCAGTTCGTTATGGCAAAGGCAGCAACTCTATGGGCCTTTTACAAACCATTATGACCAGTAGCGATAATTGGAAAGTTCGAGTTCGCCAATGGTTTGGTGCTGCAGTAAAAAATCCCACATTACTTTTCAAAATTCTTAATGTACGCAAATGGAGCGAACGCACCGTAATCGCATTGGTAATGCAAAACGTGCAGAGTGCAATTACTGTATTTGAAAAGCGTTCTCTTTTTGGCACTAAATTAAGTTCTAAGAATGATGCAGCAACTCCAAATCCCACTTGGATTCCAGAAGCCAATGAAGTGGCAGAGAGAGTTGCCAGAAATTACAACGGAATCGCTGGCGGAAATATTGGAAATCTTATTGGCTCACCTTTTACTGCACATTTTGTTGGCGGTTGTGTAATTGGTAAAGATGCAAAATCCGGTGTTATCGATCCATATCATCGAGTTTGGGGTTATCCAACTCTGCACATAGTTGACGGCAGCACAATCACTGCAAATCTTGGCGTAAATCCATCATTAACAATTACCGCACAGGCAGAGAGAGCCCTCTCTTTCTGGCCAAATAAGGGTGGAGTTGATCCCAGACCGACACAGTCAGAACCATATAAAGTATTGCAAGCAATTTCGCCCAACATTATGATGCGGAGATAGTTTATGAAAGCTTTGATTACTGGTGCATCTTCAGGAATTGGCTGGCACTTTGTAAATCTTTTATCCGATAAAGGTTACGACTTAGTTATCACCGCAAGAAATACCGAACGCCTCAATCAAATAGCTAGTGAAGTCAATAATAAAACTGGTCGAAACGTAGAAGTCATTACCGCAGATTTAACTACTGAAAGCGGAATAGCTGCAGTCGAAAGTCGCTTAAAAAATGGCGATATAGATGTCTTAATCAACAATGCTGGTTATGGCATTAATAAATCATTTACCAAAAGTGATACTCCAGAAGAAATTTCCATAATTCGAATACTTTGCGAAGCACCGATGCGTTTGGCACATGCAGTTTTACCTGAAATGATTAAACGAAACTCAGGCGTGATTATCAATGTCTCATCTGTTGCTGCTTGGATAACAGGTGGACACTATTCCGCTGCTAAGTCTTATTTGATGGTGCTTTCAGAATCTCTACATACTGAACTTGCAGAGACGGCTATTAAGGTCTGTTCGTTAGCTCCGGGTTTTACTCATACTGAATTTCATCAACGTGGCGGTATGAAAATGAACTCTCTGCCTAATTTCATGTGGCTGGATGCAGATCAAGTTGTTGAAGTTGCTTGGCGTGATGCGCTTGATGGAAAAGCAATATCGGTACCAGGTCGTCAATATCAACTACTTTATATGGTCATGCGCTATGCGCCTCGGTCATTGGTCAGACGTTTGGGCTTCTCGCTGCGCCGCAAACAACGCTAATACCGCTACACAAGCAAATTACTAATACTTCTCATAGAGAATCGTTATCAGAAATACACCTTACATAGACCTTTTCTTAAGGTCTTTTTCAGGCCGCCCCCTTAAGATTTACCAATTAGTTGAGATCACTTCTCGCTAAGTATCAAATTTCTGGAGGAAAGAATGTTACGTAAGGCTTCAGTTGCACTTGCCGCGATTTTATTTGTTACCACAACTGCATTTATTCCGGCTGATGCTGCAACCAAGATCTCAAATGGCGTAGCTTGCAGCAAACGTAATGCCACAACAAAGGTAGGTGGAGATACCTATCGTTGCACCACAAACCCAACTACTACTTCCAAGCGACTTGTTTGGATGTGGGCTGGTTGCTTGGATGCAAATAAGGCTTACCTAACCAGCAAAGCCCAATACGATGGAATCTTGAAGCAGATTGCTGGTTCATCAACTTCAATTACCAGCACCATTCAGACTTCAATTAATCGCATGATTCTCTGGAAAGAGACCAAAATTTATGCAAAAAATGATGTGGTCTATGAAAATGCAAAGACTTATTACATCTCCCTTGTAGATGACAACAGCAAAAAAGTGCCTTCAGCAAACTTAGGCACCGCTTGGGCGGTTTATATGCCAACTGCTGCTGATGCCAATGTTGGAACTTCTCCTGATGCCAACACGGTTATTGCTATGAAAGAGAAGGATGTAGTTGATTGGAATAAGAACATTGAGGTGCTAAATAAAGAAGTAAAGCGCCTTGAAGGTCTAAAGAGTCCTACAACTGCAGAAAAAGCCAATATTGCTCGTTATAAGTCAGCAGTGACCACTTTCAATATTGGTATCAAAAATGCAAATACCAATATCAAGAACCTTCGAGCAAACATCACTCTTTTGAATTCATCAAATTCAAATAAGGCGATTGTGGAATCTCTAAAGTCAGATGTTGAGCAAGCAAAGATGATCCGCACACAATCATGTGCTCGTGGTATCTAATAGGTTAAATATTTAAAAATCAATAAGCAGCTAGTCTAAGGACACCGCTTCGAACAGCAGTTCGGGCGGTGTTCTTATTTTCGGGGTTACCCCTATGTCGCATTTTTTTACGCAGTAGAAAAATAGCCTCAAATGGTGGCAGTTCAATCAGTTTTATCAATAGCTAATTTAACTCACATGACAGTGAGCGCCGTACTAATTCTGATTACTTATCTGGCGCGATCGCGCAATGGATATTTCTATCTATTGGCGCTCTCTTCATGGGTAGCAAGTGAGATTGCTACGCAATTTACTAATTCTCCATGGGCCAGTTTTGGCTATGTAGCTTTCTACCCGCTGGCCTTCATTGCAATCCCTGCTCTATTTGAAATTAAACAAAATAGCGAATTAGTTCGACTAATCGATGGGGCAGTTTTAGTCTTAGGAAGCAGCGCTTTTGCTTCAGCCATACTACTTAGACATATACATGCAGATTTTCTACATATTCTCTACCCTATCTGCGATTTAATACTCTTGATTGCAGTTCTTGTTGGATTCATTAGAAGACCAATTAATTTACGAAGCTTTTTGGTGCTTTTAGGATTTCTTATCTATAGCGCTACAGATTTTTTATATCTTATTTCAGTTTCCCAAGGGGCTTACCAAATAGATTCTTACCTTAACTTTGGTTGGCTGTTGGGATTTGCGGCAATAACTGCATCCCAATTTCGTCGAGGCATCAAGAGTGAAACTTTTCCACCCATTCCTGTTTTTTATATCGCACTATCGGTAATTGGAAGTTCTTTTATTTTAGTGATAATTGCTTTAGGTCTTTATGAAGTACCGACATTTGTAATTGCTCCCGCGCTGGCAACATTATTAGCATCCTTTGTGCGAATGGCTATTGCGTTAAAACAGAGCGAAAGAAGTTACGCCGAGGAGAGTTTGGCAAAGATTGATGATTTAACAGGTTTACCTAATCGCCGTAGATTCATAGCAGATATAGATAAATATCAAGACGGCTCTATTCTTCTGATGGATTTAGATGGATTCAAACCAGTAAATGACAAATATGGCCACCAAACTGGTGATGAAATTCTGAAACAAGTTGCCGCTCGCTTTCTAAAAGCGATTCCAGCAGAAGCTTTGCTCGCAAGATTAGGTGGAGATGAGTTTGCACTGCTAACAAAGGCAAACTACGAGAGCGCTATGGAGCTGGCGATGGCTCTTCGCGCAACGCTCTCCTATCCCTTCAATGTATCCGGCGAGCAGATCAAGATTGATGTCAGCATCGGCTGTGTCAGCAACGATGGCCGATCAGACTTGATGAGCCGCGCCGATACCGCGATGTACCAGGCAAAAAGGGCACAAGTTGGTGTCTGGGCTGGTGGGACTTAAACTTCACCTTCGCTGCGGTGACATTGTCTAGACCACCCAGCAGAAAACTCGGGGGTAATTAATTGTCAGCACGCTTCCAAGGTCGAATCCTTGTTTTGGGCGCAGGTTCAGTTGCGCAATGTGTAATTCCACTTCTATTAGAGCACTTAGTAGATGCCAAACAGATGACGATCGTGGATCAGCGAGACAATCGCTCACGAGTTAAAAAAGCGCTTGATGAAGGCGTAACTTATATTCAAGATCAAGTAACAAAAGAGAATTTAGATTCTTTCTTAAGTAAATATTTGCAGGCCGGAGATTTCCTATTGGATCTTGCTTGGAATATTGATGCCAATGTAATCCTGCAATGGGCGCATGACCACGATGTAATTTACTTAAACACCTCTGTCGAAGAATGGGATCCATACGAAGGTGGCCATAACAAGCATCCACTAGAGCGCACCCTTTATGTCCGCCACATGCGCATGCGTGAAATGAAATCTAAGTGGACCAAAACTGGTGCGACCGCAATTGTTGAACATGGTGCAAATCCTGGATTAGTTTCACACCTAGTTAAGAAAGCTCTAGTAGACATCGCCAATAAAACAATTGAAGATGGCATCGCTACTGAGCAAGTTAAAAGCGCGCTAGCTGCAGAAGATTATGCAAAGCTGGCACAAGCATTAACAGTAAAAGTAATTCATATCTCCGAACGCGATACTCAAGTAAGCGATAAGCCAAAGTTGTTAAATGAGTTCGTAAACACTTGGTCGGTCGAAGGTTTATATGAAGAGGGCGTAGCGCCAGCAGAACTTGGTTGGGGCACCCATGAAAAGAAATTGCCACCAATGGCATATGAACATAAATCTGGCCCAAAGAATCAGATTGCAATTGCGCAACCTGGCGCTAAAACTTGGGTTCGTTCTTGGGTTCCAAATATGGAGATCACCGGAATGGTGATTCGTCATGGTGAAGCTTTTACAATTCCAGATCATTTAACAGTTTGGGATGGAGATAAGGCTATCTATCGTCCAACTGTTCATTATGCATATTGCCCAACTGATGCTGCAATTGCTTCGCTTCGCGAATTAGAACATCGCAACTGGGACTTAACTGAAAATCAGCGAATTATGAATGATGAGATTATCGACGGTGATGATCGTCTAGGTGTCTTGTTGATGGGACACCCATATAAAGCTTGGTGGACTGGCTCGCTACTTTCAATCCACGATTCACGTAAATTAATTCCAAATCAATCTGCAACTACCGTGCAGGTTGCATCTGCAGTCTTTGCTGCGGTTGCTTGGGCAGTTGAAAATCCTGATAAAGGTTTACTTGTTCCGGATGATCTGCCATGGCGTGAAGTTTTAGCGTACGCCGAAAAGTACTGGGGTGGTATCTATTCAGCTCCGGCTGATTGGACACCGATTGATAATCGGAAAGATTTCTTTGAAGGCTGGAATGGAAAAGAGTATGACTCTGATCCATGGCAGTTCTCAAACTTTCTGATTTAACCAACACAGTTAATTACGCTGCCACAATTCGTGGTCGGCCTGCTTTGCGCTTGCGATCAATTACTTCGCCATCGTCAAAAAGTTCGCCGCCCCAAATACCACATGGCTCCTGTCTAGATAGCGCACCCTCTAAGCATTTAGCTTTTACTGGGCAGGCAGCACAAAGTGACTTTGCCATGTTAATCGTTGCTTCATCTTCTGCGAAGAAGATCTCGCTATCGACGTTATAGCAAGGCAGATTTAAACCCTCCTGGGTCACCGCCTCAAGGCCAATCAACTCTTCATTCCAACCTGGAATGAGTAGCTCTCCGAATAGGACTGACATTTTCTTGCCTCTCTCTTTCTAGTTGTTTTTCTTTGTTTCTAGTTGTCTTTCGTTGTTTCTGGTTGTTTTTAGTTTTGGGAAATAAAAAAGCCTCAAATCCTTTTTGGATTTGAGGCCATTTGGCTTTTGTTAAGGATTAACCATTAACACCAAAGGCCTCGGATCCAAAATGTGCATAGGCACGCTTGGCAGACCAAGTTGTTGTTGGGTAATTAAAGAATGACGGCGCGACTAAAGCGCTAGCGATATTGCTAGCTACTTCTGCTTGGTTCTTAACCATTGCGCTCGATTCCTTGTATCAGTCCTGCACATGTTATGCGTGGACTTTGAAGTGAGGGGAAATGTTAAAGCATCGAAGGTGACTTGTGCAACTTAATTATTCAAACCGAAAAATTAGCTGAGAATTGAGCGTAAAAATGGGCTTGGAGCGCCGCCGTGACTTAGATGCAAATGTTCACGCGCTCGAGTAATTCCAACATAGAAAAGGCGTAACTCTTCCTCTTCTGGTGCATCTGGGTATGGCAGATAGCCATCACTAATTCCAACTACAAATACTCGATCCCATTCCAATCCCTTTGCGGCATGCAAAGTAGCGAGCGTCGTTACGGGAAGTTGCGGCGGATTATTCTGCTGCGCTCGATCTTCAATCTCCTGTAAGAAATTACGCAAACTCTTGGGGTTAAAGCGATCATCTCCATCTAATTCCCGAGCCAAATGAATCAAAGCGCCGATGCCATCCATAGCGCTACCCGTTAAATATGGCTGAGCAATGCCACGTAACTCTTCTAACCAAGATACCTCTGGGTTTGGAATCACTGATGCTTGGCGAATATCCCTTATAAACTCCCGAATTTCAGGGCGATCAAAGAAACGATCATTACTTCTAATTTGATAAGGCAGACCAGCTTCTTTAAATGTCTTTTCGAAGGTACTTAATTGGGCATTGGTTCTGGCCAATACTGCGATGCTCTCTGGGGACATGCCGCTGCTAATTAATTCGGTAATTTGATTAGTTACGCCAACAGCTTCTTGACCCTCAGTTTTGTATTCCGTTAACTCCGGACGATTACCGTGATCATTAACAGGTGCTAATTCATGACCCATTTGATTCCGACGAAGTAGCGCATTGGCGGTAAATAAAATCTCTGGAGTTGATCGATAACCAGTAGTTAATCGGATTACCTCTGCATCTGGAAATCTCTTAGTGAATCCCAGAAGATATGCGGGAGTAGCTCCGGCAAATGAGTAAATTGTTTGCGCTGGATCGCCCACAACACAAATGTCATTTCGAGTACCAAGCCAGGCATCTATTAACCGTTGCTGTAACGGCGAAATATCTTGGTATTCATCGACTGTAAAGAATCTGTATTGATCATGAACTCGTTCGCGAACTTGTGGTTCATTTTCAATCATGGCCGTAGTTAGCATTAAGAGATCTTCAAAATCTATGGTGCGCTCAGTCTTCTTTAAAGATTCATATGCTTCATAAACTTTGGCGATTTGATCAATACTGATTCGAGAACGCACGCTGCGCTGCGTTGCCATCAAATCCTCTGGTGCAATCTGATTTACTTTCGCCCATTCAATTTCGGTTGCAATATCCCTGAGCGCATCCCGGGTATTAACTGGCAACTTAATTCCAGCGCGTTCAACTGCGCTATTTATGAAAGGAGTTTTTGATGTAAGAAGCTCAGGCGTTGGTCCAGTAAATACCGAAGACCAGAAATAGAGCAATTGTTTAAGTGCAGCAGAGTGGATAGTGCGGGCGTTTACCCCTGGAAAACCAAGAGTTCTAAGGCGGGTGCGCATCTCTCCGGCAGCTCTAGCGGTGAAGGTAATTGCTAAAACTCGCTGTGGATCCATCACGCCAATTGCACTGGCATAAGCAATGCGATGAGTAATAGCGCGTGTTTTTCCGGTGCCAGCACCTGCAATTACGCAGACAGGTCCACGTGTAGCTAGCGCAACTTTTCGTTGTTCATCATCAAGCGCTGCCAAAATATCTTCAGCGCTTGCCATTTAACCAACCATAAATCATTTTTCCAGAAACACTTGTAATTGGTGGCACTTTAATTGTGCCTTCCTTAATTGCGCTACTTAGCTCATCGCGAGTAAACCATTTCAAACTTTCAATTTCTACTCCATCAGGTTTTGCTTCCTCTGGTGCATCTGTAAATGCTTCAAATGCCAACATGATTGAATTAGGAAACGGCCATGGTTGTGAAGATAAATATTTAATCTCCGAAACATTGAGATTACTCTCTTCGGCAACTTCACGAATTACTGCCGCTTCTAAACTTTCACCTGGTTCAACAAAGCCCGCAAAATTTGAATATCGCAACTCTGGCCATGCTGCTTGATGTCCTAAACAGATACGACCATTACGATCTTGAACTGCCACAATAATTGCCGGATCGGTTCTTGGAAAATGTTGTGAGCTATCTAGTGGACACTTTCGCACCCAACCGTTATCAATAACTTCAGTATCTGCACCACATCTTGAACACTTTGGATGCGCTTCATGCCAATTTGCAAGCGCTAAAGCAGTAACCGCTAATTCCAAATGAGCATTATCCAAAGTTGCTGCTAAATCTCGAAGTGAATGAGCATTAGCTTCGCCAAATTCTTGATTCAGCGCAAAGTAATGTAAGCCTTCGATTTCACCGAGATACATTTTGATGGCAGATTTATCGGGCACGCATGTGGCGCCATCGCTAAGTAATAAACGACCGTCTTTTGCAGCTAAGTTGCCCTGCCAAACTTGCAGCACCTGGCTCTGCGCAAAATAGCGCTCGGCCTCTGCTCTTCCTGCTCGATTCATAACCTGCGCAGGGTATCTGTTTTAGTGGCGCTCTAGTAACTCCACTAGCTGCGCTTCCGAAAGCAGGTCGCTACGGCGATCATCTTCTCCGGTTGGGACGTAATGGAATACTGCGCTGACTTTGGAGATATCGACCCCAGCAATTTTTGCCCAAGCAAGTCGATACATAGCCAATTGGATTGCTGCGCTTTGGCTAAGTTTCTTGGAGCCAGTTTTCCAATCAACAACTTCAAATCCAATATCTGTTTGGTAAACCGCATCAATGCGGCCTCGAATTAAAACACCTGCCAGCACAGTTTCAAATGGAACTTCTAATCTGTACGGAACTTTATTCGCCCAGTTACTTGTTAACCACTTAGCTTTTAGTTCATCTAATTTGGCATCACTTTCAATTGGATCAAAGTAGTCCAAATCATCTTCATCAAATAGCGTCTGGGCCTTTAAATGCTGTTCGACCCAATTATGGAAATCAGTACCGCGGCGAGCGTATTGGCTCTGCAGAAATGGCATTGGTCTACGAATTGCTTGCGCTAGCGCAGCCGGATCTTCTTTTAACGCAATTAACGTTGATACCGAAAGTCTTGGTGGCAGATAAACATCTGATTGCGATCTGCGATCCAATATTTGTTTAATTAGCAACTGGGCATCGCTATCTAGTGCTTCTGCTTTTGCTCCTACGTAAATTGCTGCTGCTTTCTGGAGCGCTTCAATCCGATGATTTGTAACTGGCCAACTTTGGCTAACTTCGCGTTCTAGTAAAGGGTTGCTCTGCGGTACTTCCGCAGTATCAATATCCCATTGGCTTCCGATACTTTGGCAGATTAATTTGAAAATTTCGCTAGCTTCATCCATGTTGGTACGGGTATCCCAATATGACATGGTGCAATGCAAAGTGTTCTTGGCTCTGGTAATTGCTACGTAACCCAGACGCCACTCTTCCTCCATCCGGAATCTGGCGCAGGCATCTTTAAAGCGCTTGAACTCTGCTCCTGCCTTCTTGGTTTCGCTTAACTGCGACAGATCTAAAGTCGGAAATTCATCGCGATCTCCCCTTAAATTAAAGGGAATTTCTGCTTCATTATGAAGCCAAGAGATCGTGGTCTGGGTGTACTCCTTAGGAAATTGTTTCCCCACCATTCCAGGTATGACCACATGGTTCCATTCTGCGCCTTTGGACATATGAATCGTTAGCAATTGAATAACATCGCTTCGAACTTCAGGAGCGCCAGATTCCAAACCGCGTTCGTGGTCAATTGTTGCTTCTAACCAGCGAACAAAATCAAAAATTGAACCATTGCTACTTGAGAATTTTGCGGCCTCTTCGTTAAATCGATCTAAATGGCGACGACCATTTGCGCCACCATCGCGCACCATTAACTCAATGCCCAGGCCAAGATAATCTTCAATTTCATAAATCAAATCTGTCAAAGAACCGCTGGCGCGATTACGAAGCGCACGTAAATCTTTGGCAAATTGCAATAACCGTTGATAGCCAACATCTGAAAATTCTGAGCGATCTGCACTTTCGATTTCATCTAACGCTTCGATTAATGAACCTGCTGCGCCATCATCAGCCTCTGCTGTTTCTAATACCCCAGTCGCAAGTTCAGCTACTAAATCTTTGGTGGCATCTGATTTTAAATCACGACTTCGTTTGTATCGACCGAGCGCTGCGATATCTTGTACGCCGATGGCTAATCGAGGGCTAGTTAAATGGCGCATCAACGCAGAACCAGCTTCCGCGTCAACCAATACTTTTAATAATGTGAAGACATCTGTTACTGCTGGCACCTGTAACAATCCACCGATACCAAGAACTTCTACCGGTAAATCAAGTTGGCGAAGCGCTTTTTCAATTTCCGGAATTTGTTTGCGGTTTCGAACTAAAACGGCAAATGTCTCAGCACTCTTTTTGCCAGTTTTATCATTTACTTTCTCGCTCCATAACTGACTCAAACGCTCAGCGATTCCAGCTGCCTCAAGTTCTACATTCTCATAGATATCGGTCTTGACTGCGCCAGGACCAGCGTCTTTCTTTGGTTTTAGCGGCTTTACCTCAATACCAATCTGCTGGCCTACTACTGAACCAAATTGATTGGCTAATTGCAGGATTGCTTGGTCGTTTCTGAAAGTAGTTGAAAGATTGTATTCGCGCGATTTGCCATTGGAATTAGGGAAAGCGTTATGAAAATTC
>JBPCTD010000021.1:0-13919 GCA_051006515.1 Candidatus Nanopelagicaceae bacterium
AGAACATTGCAATTGCTTACGAAACCGTCGAGGTCGATGGCCATTTACCACTTCTTGCCCCTATGTCAGAAGTTGCAGGTCGACTGGCTACGCAAGTCGGAGCAACCGCGTTGCAGAAAGCAAATGGTGGGCGCGGCGTCTTGATCGGCGGAGTACCAGGAGTACGTCCTGGAAAAGTAGTTGTAATTGGTGGTGGAGTGGCTGGACTAAATGCTGCGGTTATGGCACGTGGTTTAGGTGGAGATGTAACTATTCTTGATCGAAGTGCTTCTAGGTTGCAATATATTGACGCGCTCTACGACGGCAACATCAAGACATTGATGTCTAATGATCACGCTATTGAACAAGAGTTGCTGGAAGCAGATTTAGTTATTGGTGCAGTTTTGATTCATGGTGCGAAGGCGCCTAAATTGGTAAGCAATCAATTAGTTTCAAAGATGAAGTCAGGTTCAGTGTTGGTTGATATTGCGATTGATCAAGGTGGATGTTTTGAAGATTCCAAACCAACCACTCACGCTGAACCTACTTACAAAGTTCACAACTCAATCTTTTATTGCGTAGCTAATATGCCAGGCGCAGTCCCAGTTGCTTCCACATATGCGCTAACCAATGCCACTTTGCCATATGCGATTGCTATTGCAAATAAAGGCTGGAAAGGCGCGTTAACTGCCGATTCAAATCTGGCAAAGGGACTAAATGTATGTGAAGGCAAAGTTACATACGAAGCTGTAGCCAAGGCCCATGGATATCCATTCACTTCAAACCTTTATTGATTATTTAAGGGTAGAAAAAGGCGCTGCTACCAACACTGTCGCTGCTTATCGCAGGGATTTAACAAAGTATTTAAATTGGCGCTTAGCAAATCCTGGCGCTTCAATAAAGGATTATGCAACATCAATTTCCAATTTAGCTCCGTCCTCGTTGGAAAGAAATTTCAGCGCAATCAGATCTTTCCATAGTTATTTGTCCCGAGAATTTGGTGAAATTGATCCAACTGAGGATCTACCTGAAACTTCAAAGAAAGTGCGTTTACCTAAAGCGCTACCTATAAATGAGATTACTTCGATGATTGAAGTTATTAAAGATCCATCCAACTCAATCACTCTTAGGGATCATTTATTGCTGGAACTTCTTTACAGCACAGGAGCGCGAGTAAGTGAAGTTGTTGGCTTAAATCTTAATGATTTGAGCGTTAGCCAAGTTGGCGATGAAGAGGTAACAATTATCAAACTGAAAGGTAAAGGTGGCAAAGAGCGCATCGTTCCTTTGGGAAGTTATGCAAAAAATGATCTAGAGGATTACTTAGTTAGAACGCGCCCTTCACTTAATAATAGAAGCCAAGAAACTGCACTCTTTTTAAATGCGCGAGGAACTAGATTATCTAGAGTAAGTGCATGGGAAGTTGTAAAGAGAGCGGCTGGTCTTGCAGGAATCGGTGAAAAAGTTACGCCTCATACCTTCCGTCACTCATTTGCCACTCATTTGCTAGATGGCGGCGCTGATATAAGAGTGGTGCAAGAACTGCTAGGTCATTCATCGGTAACGACGACGCAGATTTATACGTTGATCACAATAGATAAGGTGCGCGAGTCTTATCGACTGGCGCACCCTAGAGCTTAAATAGAGCTTAACTATTATTTAATTAGAGCCTAATATTTAAAGACCACGTAATCTGCGAGCAAGAATTGAATTCTCACCTTTGGCTTCTAAGTCAGAGATAATTACCGCGAGTGATTCGCGAACAATACGACCGCGATCTACTGCTAATCCAAGATCTCCACGTAACAGAATGCGCGCTTGATCTAAATCAAATAGCTCATCCGGAGACAGATAAACGGTGATTTTTTCATCATGTCTTTCGCGACCAGATGGTTGTCTGGCAGTGGTGTTGCGACGACGTTGAGTTGTGCGCACTCCGGTCTGTTTCTTATTTGGCTTTGCAGCTTCAATTGGCATAACTGCATCTTCAGTTGAAACCACATCTGGTACTGAGACCAAAGGTTTGGCGCGGAATAATTCATCAGCACCTGGTAGGGAAGCGCGGCGACTCATTTTGCTCCTCCTCGAGAGATTAATTCACGGGCTAAGCGACGATAAGAGTTCGCTGCCCCAGAGTTATTAGCGTACTGGGTAATTGGTTCGCCTTGAACCGAACTTTCGGAGAAGCGAATAGTTTTAGCGATAATAGTTTCAAATACATCTTCTGGAAATTGTTCAACAATGCGTTGTAAAACTTCACGATTATGAACGGCACGACGGTCGTACATAGTTGCCAAAATTCCTGCAAGTTTTAAATCAGGGTTTAGGGCTGCTCGAACCTTGTTAAGGTTATTATTTAGCTCAATAAAACCATGCAGTGAGAACCACTCGCATTGAAGCGGAACAATCACTTCATCAGATGCCACAAGCGCATTAATCGCAAGTTGACCCATCGTTGGTTGGCAATCAATCAAAATAACATCGTAGAAATCTTTAAGTGGAGCCAAGACTCGCTTAAGGAAAAATTGACTTCCAATCTCTGCGCCTAGAACTGTTTCTGCGGTTGCTAATTCGCGGTTAGCAGGCAAGAAATCTAAGCCCGGAAGTGAGGTTTTTAGAACAATATCTTCAGGATTATGAGAGGAATCCATGATTGCGTAATAAATGGTTTCTTCTTTTGGTAATTCATTGCCGCGAACACCAAGACCAAGTGTCATGCCGCCTTGCGGATCAAAATCAACTAGTAAAACGCGACGTCCAAGTTCAACTAACGCAGCACCTAAATTAATAGTGGTGGTTGTTTTTCCCACGCCACCTTTTTGATTGAAGATTGAAACAACCTTCGCTCCACCATGTGTTGTAAGTGGAGTCGGCGTTGGTAGAACTTTTGATTTGGTATCAGTTAAAGAGGCGGTAGTTACAACCTCTTCAAATGTCGATTTAGCGTTCAAGCGTTAAACCTCTCTTTCCTGGTGGAAACCTATTTTGAGCCTTCGCTTTACGCAAGTTTCCACGCACCTCTAAGGTAGGTTTATCGCCGTGGATTTGGCAGGTTTATCTGGAGAGGTCTTAAATCCTTCTGCAACAAGTGCTGAAGGTAGTGGTTTTGCCGTCCATTTGGATAATTTTGACGGCCCTTTTGACCTGCTATTACAGCTAATCTCACGCCACAAATTAGACGTCACTGAAGTTTCACTCTCATTAGTTACCGATGAATTTATCGGACACATCCGCAAGCTGGAAGAAAGCGGCGCAGGTTGGCAACTTGATCAAGCAACTGAATTCTTAGTTGTTGCAGCGACTCTTCTTGATTTAAAAGCGGCTAAATTGTTGCCTCAAGGTGAAGTAGAGGATGAGGCAGACTTAGCTCTCCTTGAAGCTCGTGACCTGCTCTTTGCTCGATTACTTCAATATCGTGCATTTAAAGAGATCGCGGCAACATTCTCAGAGCGCATCTCCTTGGCGGAGAAGAGTTTTCCTAGGACAGTTGCCTTAGATAGTCATTTCGCTGCTCTCTTACCTGAGGTGCTAATCGGAGTCGGCCCAGAACGTTTCTCCGTTATCGCCGATCGTGTCCTATACCCAAAGGCGCCACCAACGGTTTCCATAGAGCATATCCATCGACCGCTAGTTAGCGTGGCAGAGCAGAGCCAATTTGTAATCAATGCGCTTCGTTTGGCAAGACATCTAAGTTTCCGGGCCCTTGTCCACGATGCCGAAGAGACCATGGTTATCGTCGCCCGCTTCTTAGCCCTATTAGACCTTTACCGGACCGGTTCGCTTCGTTTTGAGCAGCTGGAGGCCTTTACCGATCTGCAGATTAGTTGGGTGGGTAGCCAGAGCGGGGATATAGCGATCTCAGACGAATTTGATACCCCGGTACTTGTTGACGACAAGATTAATGATGAAATACCCAAGGAGAACGAACAATGACCGATTTACACCGATCAATCGAGGCAATCCTGATGGTTGTCGATGAACCTGTCACTGAAACCACTCTTGCCCAAATTTTAGAGCGCCCAGTCGATGAGGTTGAGGCAGCCCTGTTGGAGCTTATTAGCAGCTATCAGGATCGAGGCTTTGAACTAAAGAAGATAAATGGCGGTTGGCGCTTTTATAGCCACCCTGAATTTTCAAGTGTCGTAGAGAAGTTCGTCCTAGATGGTCAGCAATCAAGGTTAACTCAAGCCGCACTTGAGACTTTAGCGGTAATTGCATATCGCCAACCAATCTCGCGTGCCAGGGTCTCTGCAATCCGTGGGGTTAATGTTGAAGCGGTTATGAAGACCTTGGTCAACCGCGGACTAGTTGAAGAATCTGGCGTAGAGCCTGAATCTGGCGCCATCCTCTATCGGACTACAAGTTACTTCCTTGAGCGGCTAGGAGTTAACTCCTTGGAGGACCTGCCAGCGTTAGCCCCTTATCTGCCTGATCTGGCGGCCCTAGATGAGGTTCTGGATTCTCTAACTGATTAATCGCGCTAGAATTGGCCCATTAATGAAAGATGGGAATCTTGCATGGCTGAGAAATCAAATAGCTCAATACGATTAAATAAATATATTGCCGATGCCGGAGTCACCAGTAGACGTGGGGCAGATGCCCTAATCCTGGCAGGGCGAGTTAAGGTAAATGGGAAACGAATTACTGAATTAGGGTTCAAAGTTCCAGAAAAGTCTAAAGTTGAGGTTGATGGTGAAACAA
The DNA here is from genome assembly GCA_051006515.1 of Candidatus Nanopelagicaceae bacterium. Lineage (GTDB taxonomy): Bacteria > Actinomycetota > Actinomycetes > Nanopelagicales > Nanopelagicaceae > ZLKRG08. The sequence goes on from JBPCTD010000021.1 coordinate 4,681, forward strand.
TATCTTTAGAAATTTCTAAAACTTACATTGCGTTGTATAAACCAAGAGGTGTTTTGTCTACCATGTACGACCCTGAGGGTAGAGCTTCATTAGCTGAGCTTTTAGATTTTCGAAAAGAACGCCTTTTCCATGTGGGTAGGCTCGATAAGGATTCTGAAGGCTTAATCCTTTTAACAAATGATGGCGAAGTAACCTTTCGGGCAACTCATCCAAGTTTTGGTCTTGAAAAGACCTACCTTGTTCAGTACGACGGCGAACTCCCAAAAGATGCAAAGGGGGTCTTACTCAAAGGAATCGAACTGGAAGATGGAATTGGTCGAGTAACCGGTTACCGAGAACTTCCAAACAATTGGTTAGAGTTGAAAATTCACGAGGGTAGGTACCACATCATCAGGCGATTGATGGAGGCTATCGGGGTTAAGGTGCTTCGTCTGGTGCGCAGCCAATTTGGGCCGATCTATTTAGGAGAACTCAAGGAGGGCAGATTCCGGGATCTGAATAGCGTTGAAGTTACAAATTTATATCAGGCTTTACAGTTAAAACCATAAACTGTTTTATCCATATTTTGAAAATAAAGATAAATTGTTATATCGATAATAATGAGCGCAAAATATGGTTTTGTCGATAATTTCGAGCGCAATTTAGCATATAAATATAGTTTTGTCGATATTTAGCAGTGTCCAATTTCGGCTTGGTGTAGAGAGCTGAGTTGGTAGGTATTTTGTATTTATCGACAAAACCATCTATTGAGATATAAACATACGTAAATCCGAAGTATTAGAAGAAGAGAAAGGTAAAATCAACCTATGTCGGTTAAGGCGATACGTGGGGCGATTCAAGTTGAGGCGAATACTGCTGAAGCGATCGCATCTGGAGTAAAGGAGCTTCTGCCTGCAATTTTGGAAGGTAACTCGTTGCTTCGTGACGATGTAATCTCAGTAATCCTCACCTGTACCCCAGATCTAAATGCTGCGTTTCCAGCAGCCTTTGCCCGAGAGATTGGTTTTGGCGCAATTCCTCTTCTTTGCGCAGTCGAGATGGATGTACCGGGTTCGCTTCCGCTGACAATCCGAGTGATGCTTCATGTAGAGATTGCCAACGCTAATCAGCAAATAAGCCATATATATCTCCGCGGAGCAACATCGCTGCGTAAAGATTTAGCTCAATAAGGCTATCTAGGAAGAGCTAATGGAGAATTCAAATAGAACTTTAGTCGTCATCGGCGCAGGCTTAATAGGCACATCTATCGCTTTAGGTGCCAAGAGCGTTGGATATAAAGTCGAATTAATAGACCGTGACGGTAGGGCTGAATCTTTGGCCAATGATCTGATCTCAAATCAAGAAAAGATTTCAGAACCTGATCTAGTTGTAATCGCAACCCCGACAAGCTCGCTCAAATCTGTCTTGGAGAACTTCATAAATATCTACCCTAAGTCAACGTTTATAGATATCGGTAGTACTAAAACTAAAGTTCAAGTAGAAGTAACAAGTTTTGCTGGTCTTTCCAGTCGCTTTTGTCCAACACATCCGATGGCTGGGCGGGAACTTGATGGGGCAGAGGCTGCTCAATCAGATTTGTTTGTTGGTAAGAGTTGGATTATCACTCCAATAGTTTCCGGAACCGATTCAAATAACGAGTCAACTCGCAAATCAACAAGTGAATCAACAAGTGAATCAACGAGTGAGGCCTCTATTGCTGTTGCTACTGATTTAATTGAAAAGTTAGGCGCGAAAGTTATCCAGATGAGCCCTGGAGAGCATGATGTAGCAGTGGCAGCGGTAAGCCATCTGCCTCAAGTCATATCCTCTTTGCTGGCAGCTCAAATGATCAAATTAGATCCAGCAAAAAGAGGCGAATTCTTAAACCTTGCAGGCAATGGAGTTATGGATACAACTCGTATTGCCGGTTCAAATCCATCCCTCTGGGTTGAGATTTTAGAACTAAATAAAGGTTCACTCTTGCCGCTATTAGAAAATTTCCAAAAGGATTTATCGACATTAATCACTTCATATAACGTCGAAGAAGTTCTACAACGAGGCCGAGAGGGAAGATATCTGCTTCCTGGCAAGCATCGCTCGTCAAATCGCCAATATACCTACCTGCCAGTTGTGCTCGAAGATAAGCCAAATCAGTTGGCAGCGCTTTTTAATGAATGCGCAAAAGCCAGTGTGAACGTTGAAGATATCGATATTGAGCATTCACCAGAACAGGAGACCGGTTTGGTACTCCTTGCGCTAAGTGATACAAATGCCAAACTACTCGAGGAACACTTATTACAGAATGGCTGGAGAGTGCATCCACCAAGATCGGAAGCGTAAATGTCGATCATCTTGGCAATGGATGGACCTAGCGGTGCTGGCAAATCATCAACTTCAAAATCAATCGCTAAGCGCGCGAACTGGAATTATTTAGATACAGGTGCGCTTTATCGTGGCGCAACTTGGTTGGCAATTGAAAAGAAAATTACAACCGCCGAACAGTTAATTGCAGCGCTTGATGAAAATAGATTGCACTTTAATCCAAACCCGGCAAAGCCAACTCTGCTTTGCGGCAAAACAGATATTACAACTGCTATTAGAAGCGAAGAGGTAACAAGCAAAGTTTCTACTTATGCTGCCATGCCCGAAGTGCGCGAAGTTTTGGTAGAAATGCAACGGCAGATTATCGCCGAAGCCGAGCGAGGAATCGTTGTAGAAGGTCGAGATATTGGTACCGTCGTAGCTAAAAATGCGCATTTAAAGATCTACTTAACAGCTGATTTATCGGCCAGAGCAAAAAGACGCGAAGCCGAATTGAATATCGATAAAGATGTAAGTGAAGATTTGGCGCTTCGAGATCAAAAGGATTCCACACGCGAAATATCTCCGTTGGATAAAGCTTTAGATGCGATTGAGGTTGATTCCACAGAAATCTCCTTAGAAGAAACTGTTGATTTGATTTGGGAATTGTTAAAGGAGCGTCAGCTTCTTGGTTTACCTATTGTTGCAATCATCGGTCGACCAAATGTTGGTAAATCAACTCTGATTAATCGCTTCTTAGGAAGACGTGAAGCGATTGTTGAAGATGTTCCTGGGGTTACTAGAGATCGAGTTCGTTATGAATGCGAATGGAATTCTCGTGAATTCGTATTGATGGATACAGGTGGCTGGGAATCTCATCCGGATGGAATCTCTATTGGCGTAAGCGCTGGCGCAGAGTTAGCAATCAGTGAAGCGGATGTTTTGCTCTTTGTAGTGGACGCGCAAGTTGGAGCTCAAACCGAAGATGAAGTAATGGTCGATGCGCTTCGAAAAAGTGGCAAAAAGGTTTTCTTAATTGCTAATAAAGTGGATTCGCAAACTGAGGAATCTGAAGCTCATGCATTATGGAGCCTCGGTCTTGGCGAACCACATTTTGTCTCTGCGCTACATGGCAAAGGTAGTGGCGACTTACTTGATTTGATTGTTGCGGCATTACCTGAAGTTGGCGGCGCCATAGTTAAAGACAATTATCGAAAAGTTGCGTTAATTGGTCGCCCGAATGTTGGCAAATCTAGTTTGTTAAATGCAATTGCTGGCGATCAATTATCTTTGGTAGATGACAAAGCTGGCACTACTCGCGATCCAGTCGATTCGATTATTGAATTTGGTGGCACTACTTGGAGATTTGTAGATACCGCGGGCATCAAAAAGCGCGCAAATCAAGCAAGTGGCACTGATTATTACGCCGTGCTTCGAACCCAAGTTGCGCTTGAAAGAGCGGAAGTTGTGGCATTGGTACTTGATGCGTCTGAACCAATGACTGAACAAGATTTGAAAATAATCAGCATGGTTGAGGACGCCGGTAAAGCGCTTGTGTTAGTAATGAATAAATGGGACTTAGTTGATGAAGATCGTCGGATTCAACTTGAAAAAGAACTTGATCGCCATTTGACCCATATAACTTGGGCGCAGCGTGTAAATGTGGCAGCAAAGACTGGTTGGCACCGAGATCGTTTAGCGCCAGCATTAAGAACGGCGCTAACTAGTTGGGAGACTCGCGTTCCGACCGGAAAATTAAATTCATTCCTTGGCGCACTGATTGGGGCAACGCCTCCGCCAGTTAGAGGTGGCAAGCAACCGAAAATTTTTTACGCTACCCAAGCTGGAATCGCACCACCAAAATTTGTCATCTTTACCAATGATTGGATTGAACCTCCGTATCGCCGGTTTATCGAACGTAGGCTCCGTGAAGAGTTTGGTTTCGTTGGCTCGCCAGTTCAAGTATCAGTAAAAGTGCGGGAGCGTGATTAATGTTTACCGTTCCAAATGCACTTTCAGCGCTCCGATTGATTTTGATTTTGCCATTTATTGTTTTGGCAGGGGATGGACGCGATTGGCCGGCTCTCTGGGTGTTAGCGATTGCTAGCATCACTGATTATTTAGATGGCAAAGCAGCTAGATTGTTAAAGCAAGAGTCAAAGCTAGGGGCGATGTTAGATCCTGCAATTGATCGTCTCTTTATTGCGGCATCTATCTATGTTCTCTGGCAACGTGAAATTTTGCCATTATGGTTGGTGGGGATTTTGATTGGCCGAGATCTACTGCTCTTATTTGTAAATGTCGCTTTAAAGCGAAACGGGTTACCGCTATTAACAGTCAATTTCATTGGCAAGGCGGCAACTTTCAATCTACTTTATGCCTTCCCGCTACTGTTTCTATCCCAACGAGAAGGTGCGCTAGGTGCCTTGGGGTATGTATTTGGCTGGGCCTTTAGCGCTTGGGGAATTTCACTCTACTTAATTACTGGATTTTGGTACTTGGTATCTGGCCTTAAAAGTATTAGATTTAAACACAGAAATGAACTTGGAAAGTAAATCATAGGAAATCTAAGGAGCTAACGTGTCAAATGTCCCAGCGAACCTTCAATATTCAAAAGAGCATGAATGGGTTGATAACTCAGGTGGCTCAAAGGTAAAGGTGGGCATTACCGATTACGCACAAGGAGCGCTTGGAGATATTGTTTATGTGCAACTACCTAAAGTGGGCGATAGCGTTACTGAAGGTAAGGTTTGCGGAGAAGTCGAATCTACTAAAAGCGTCTCTGAAATCTTTTCACCAGTTTCCGGAACCATTACTGCCATAAATAGCGCGCTAGATAGCGCACCTGAAGTTTTAAATAGCGATCCTTACGGCGCTGGATGGATTTTTGAGGTTGAAGTCACTTCGCCATCAAATGATTTGATGGATGCTGCGGCTTACACAGCGCTAATTGGCTAAATAACTGTCCAATTTCTCCACTTGACCGCAACCTTTCGATGAAATAGGTTCAGCCTCAACTTGAAGTTGAGGGGAAAATCGAAAATGGCAGAGATTGAGTACGAGGTCACCTCTACTATCAATCTAGGTCTTCGTTCGGTCGATTCCGAAGACGCTCTCGAGAAGTTAACTGAGAGCGAACGAGAATTAATCTCTCAACTTAACCCAGAATCTGCGATGTTAATTATTCATCGCGGCGCAAATCGTGGCGAACGTTTCTTAATCGATTCCCTTGAGACCACCATTGGTCGCTCTAGCGATAATGATGTGGTTTTAGATGATGTTACGGTCTCACGAAAGCATGCCAATATTCGTCGAGCCGGCGAACGTTTTGAATTAATTGACTTAGGTAGCCTTAACGGAACTTATGTAAATAATAATTCTATTGCGCGCGCTACTTTAAGTAGCGGTGATGAAGTTCAGTTTGGCAAGTTTCACATGCTCTTTGTCCAAAATAAAAAGAAATAAAAAGAAATAAAAAAGTAATTTAACAAAGGAAAAAGATGTCAGTTCCAGCACGTGCCTACCTCAGTATCGGGGAAGTATTAGGTCGCCTTCGTGGTGAATTTCCAGATGTCACGATCTCAAAAATTCGTTTCCTTGAGTCCGAAGGATTAATTGAACCTCAACGTACGCCTTCTGGATATCGCAAATTTACGGCGATAGATCTAGAGCGCTTACGTTATGTATTGATGGCGCAACGTGATCAATACCTTCCATTAAAAGTGATCAAAGAAAATTTAGATGCTATGGATCGCGGGCTAACTCCTGGTAATGGAGTAACAGCACCAGCGCCACGTTTAGGCGTAGTTACTAAGGATTCAGATATCAGTGCGGCTTCTTTTGCTGAGAGCTCCGAACTTCGCCTTTCTCGCGAAGAGCTCTTACGTGCCTCTGGTTTGAAAGATGATCAGCTAGTTGAGATTGAAAGTTATGGTCTTATTTCGCTTCAAGGTCGTTATTACGATGGCGATGCGCTAGCCGTTGCCAAAGTTGTAACTGAACTTTCATCGTTCGGAATTGAAGCACGTCATCTGCGATCATTTAAATCTGCTTCGGATCGTGAAGTGGGATTAATTGAACAGGTAATCACTCCTTTAAATCGTCAAAAGAGCATCGAAGCAAAGGCACGTGCCGAAGAAGTTCAAAGAGAGTTAGCCTCACTTTCAGTTAAATTGCATGCCGCTTTAGTCCGTTCGGGACTAAATCGCCTCCGTTAACCGTTCAACTTATTACGATGATTCCAGTAGAGGTAGTAGGCGTTCGAATTGAGATGCCGTCTAACCAGCCGATCGTATTGCTTAAAGAGATCTCAGGAAATCGCTATCTGCCAATATGGGTTGGAACTGCAGAGGCGACAGCCATTGCTTTTAGCCAACAAGGGTTAACCCCGCAACGGCCGCTTACTCATGATCTGTTGGTAAATATCTTGGCGGCAGAGAAAATCAAACTTCGTTCGGTGCATTTAACTGAACTTCGCGATGGCGTTTTCTACTCTGATTTAATTTTGGTAGACGAAGATGGGGCAGAGCAGAAGGTTTCTTCGCGACCTTCAGATGCTGTGGCTTTAGCTGTCAGAGTTGAGGCGCCGATCTTGGCCAGAAGCGAGCTCTTTGATCAGGCCGGAATTGCGATTCCCGAGCAGGGCGAGGAGGAGATTGAGAAGTTCAAGGAGTTTCTCGATGAGATTTCACCTGAGGACTTCGCTTAAACTTCGAAGGCTCTTCTCTTAAAGTCTAAAGATAAGGTAGAGGTTTTAAGCGTGTCGCTCCTTGAGTACAGGAAGCGGCGGTCGTACATTTGGTGACTAGATGTCTAGCAATAAATACCACTAACTAGCAGGTAAGGAACTTCCCCGATGCAAGAAGAGATTGGCTACCGCGGAGCGACCGCTTGTGCCGCCGCTGGCATTACTTACAGACAGTTAGATTATTGGGCGAGAACTGGACTTTTAGAACCGAGCATTAGAACTGCAGCTGGTTCAGGTAGCGCAAGACTTTATGGGTTTAGAGATATTTTGGTTTTGAAGATCATCAAGCGCCTTCTGGATGCTGGGGTTTCATTGCAGAACATCCGTACCGCGGTTGAACATCTTCGTTCCCGCGGAATCAACGATTTAGAGAAGATGACATTGATGTCCGATGGCGCATCAATCTATGAGTGCTCTTCGCCAGATGAAATTATCGACTTACTACAAGGCGGCCAGGGTGTATTTGGTATCGCGGTAGGAAAGGTAGCTTCAGAGGTAGAGGGATCTCTATCTACTTTGCAGGGCGAAATTGATGGTCAGATCATTGGTGGCGAAGGTAACGATGAGCTGGCCCTTCGCCGAAAGGCCAGAGGCGCTTAAAATCAATTAACCTATTCCCATACGTTGCTACAGGTAGTTGATACAGGTAGTTAATACAGGTAGTTAATACAGGTAGTTAATACAGGGGAGAGCGCGATGACTTTCGCATCTAGACATATCGGTCCAACAAATTCAGATGTGCAATTTATGTTGCAGACGCTTGGCTATGACTCACTAGAAAAGTTTATTTCTGATGTAGTGCCAGGCAGCATTGCGATGAAGGATAAGTTGGGCGATAAGTTACCAAAAGCGCTTTCGGAAACTGAAGCTATCGCAGAACTTCGTGTGCGTGCCAATAAGAACAAAGTTTTCCGCAGTTTAATTGGAATGGGCTATTACGGAACCATCACTCCAGCAGTGGTGTTAAGAAATGTTTTAGAAAACCCAGCTTGGTATACCGCTTACACACCTTATCAACCGGAGATTTCGCAAGGTCGCTTAGAAGCGCTCTTTGCTTTTCAAACAGCAATTACTGATTTAACGGCGCTTGATATTGCTAATGCTTCAATGCTCGATGAATCAACTTCCGCAGCTGAGGCTATGACCTTGGCGCATCGTGTCTACAAGGGTAGCGATGATGCTGTATTCCTTGTTGATAAGAATGTCCATCCACAAACACTTGCGGTAATTGAAACTCGAGCAAATCCACTAGGCATTAAGGTAGAAACTTTTGATGTAACTAAGTTCCAAGAGATAACTGCGGAATTCTTTGGCGTGTTAGTGCAATACCCAAATACATTCGGCGCAGTTATAGATCATCATGATCTTTGCAAGTGGGCACATGATAAATCTGCGATTGTTATTGCAGCTGCCGATCTTCTTGCGCTAACCATGATTAAAGCGCCAGGGGAATGGGGCGCTGATGTTGCAGTTGGTTCGTCGCAAAGATTTGGCGTACCGATGGGCTTTGGTGGTCCTCATGCCGGTTATATGGCGGTACGTAATGGTTTAGAGCGTTCTATGCCTGGAAGATTGGTTGGACAATCAGTAGATGCACATGGTGCGCCAGCATTCCGTTTAGCGTTACAAACTCGCGAACAACATATTCGTCGTGAAAAGGCGACATCAAATATTTGTACCGCTCAAGTTCTACTTGCGGTAATGGCAGCGTTCTACACAATGTGGCATGGCCCAAAAGGTCTTAAAGATATTGCTAATCGCGTACATCAAATTGCAGCGCGTTGGGCAGCATCTGCACCAAATGCTAATAAGACATTCTTTGACACTGTTACTTTCGATGGTAACGCCGCTCAAGTAAAGCGCGCAGTTGATTTAGGAATAAATGTACGCTTAGTTGATGGTAATCGTGTCAGTGTTTCATTTGATGAACTTAGCGATGAGAAGCTGTTAACTGATCTAGCATCAGCATTTGATGTGAAATTAGTTGATAAGGGAGAGAGCAGCATCCCTGCTAATTTATTGCGTGAAAGTACTTATCTAACCAATCCAATTTTCAACACCTTGCACAATGAGACTGCAATGATGCGTTATATGCGCAATTTGGCAGATCGCGATTTAGCTCTAGATCGGACCATGATTCCACTTGGTTCATGCACCATGAAGTTAAATGCGGCAACTGAGATGGAGGCAGTTACTTGGCCAGAATTTGGTG